>NZ_JAMPMC010000006.1:0-344615 GCF_028477945.1 Providencia sp. PROV261
TAGCTGCTTATTCTGCTCAGCTAACTGTTTCGCTGCGGCCTGTTGCTTCGCCAGCGCTTCGCGTGTCGCTTGGCTATCCGACTCTGCTTTTTGCAACACTGCTTCTTGTTTCTTCAATAACGCGATTTGTTGGTTAAGATCAGCCGTTAATGCTTTTACTTGCTGATCCGACGCTTGCGTCATTAGCTGCTTCTGCTTCTCAATCTCTTTTTGCAGCTCAACAACATCCGTATTGGCTTTTTTCAGCTGAGTTTGCGCTGTTGCAAACTCTTGCTCTTGTTTCGCTAATTTTTCTTGTAGCTGCTGCTGGGCTTTCTGACCTGCTTCATATTGCTTCGCTAATGTCGCTTGCTCCGTTTTCTGTGCTTGTAACTGTGCTTGAGCTGTCTTCAACTCAGCTTCTAACGCTTTTTTCTGCTCTACTAACTGTTGCGCTGTGGCCTGTTGCTTCGCCAACGCTTCGCGTGTCGCTTGGCTATCTGACTCCGCTTTTTGCAACACCGCTTCTTGTTTCTTCAATAACGCAATTTGTTGGTTAAGATCAGCCGTCAATGCTTTTACTTGCTGATCGGACGCTTGCGTCATTAGCTGCTTCTGCTTCTCAATCTCTTTTTGCAACTCAACAACATCCGTATTGGCTTTTTTCAGCTGAGTTTGTGCTGTTGCAAACTCTTGCTCTTGTTTCGCTAATTTTTCTTGTAGCTGCTGCTGAATTTTCAGACTTTCTGCATACTGTTTCGTCAGCGAATCTTGCTCTGTTTTATTCGTTTTTAACAGTTGTTGTGCCGCTTTTAGCTCAGCCTCAAAAGCTTTAGAAGCTGCTTGCTGTTTCAACAGTTCAGCTTGAATATCGCTATTTTGTTTTTGAGTTAACTGAAGTTCTGACTCTTTTTGCTTCAGTAATTCCTTCTGTTTTTCAAGTGAAGCAGTCACGAGCTTAACTTGCTCGTCACTATTTTTATTTAATCGTTCCGCCTGCTCTTTTGCATCCGTTTCTAATTGAGTTAGCTGGGCGGTTAATTGTTCAACTTGCTTCTGAGCATTTTCAAATTGTAATTTTGCTTGCTCTATTTGTTTATCTTTCTCAGCAAGTTGTTTTTCTGCTAATGCTTGAGCTTGAATACTTTCGCTAAGTTTTTTCTCAAGTGCCGCAATTGATTTCTGCGCTTGTTGATTCTGTGCAGTGAGTTGTTCTAAATTATTTTCTTTATCTGCCAGTATATTTTTAACGGAGTTCAATTCATCCGTCAGTAATACAATGGTTTCTTTATCATCTGTTGCACTTAGTTTTTCACGTAACAAAGCAACTTGATTTTTATTTTCGGCAAGTTCGTTATTGATACGCTCTATTTCAAATTGTTTCTCGGCGATATCATGACTGAGTTCCGCTACACTTTTATTATGTGCAATTAATTTTTCGACTAATTGCCTATCGGTTAAAAGTTGATGATAAGCAATTAACTGACCAGCGCCTTGAGCAGCACCAAATCTAAATAGGTGAGTCGATTGTTGTTGCGCGAGCAGATCGGCAAGCTGTTCTAGGTAAGCCGTATTATCACGCAATACCCCCATTGAGTACTTAGCAGAGTAAAGCCCTAATGGATCTAGAACAATTTGGTATTTAGCAAAATCTTTCGATAAATACTGTGGATGCCATTGGTTTGAATTAAAGAAATAAGGGTAGGATGACAATAACAAAGACTGGTGTGCTGAACCAGTTTGTTGATCCACAATGCTTTCTTCTGGTAATGGGCATTCAGACAAAGCAACTTTAGGTTGTTCTGTCATCTGACCTTTAGCTTGTGTAGCTACTTTTGTCGTCGTAACTTTAGTTTGGGTCTGCTGAGTGACCGTCCCTTTAGCTTTAGGTTGGGTACGTGCAGGCGTTTTACTTTGGCCTGCATTTTTACCCGCAGCAGATTTAGATTTTTCTTTTGGCTCAGGAGCGAGCGGTAAAGATGAAAATGAGTCATATCCCTGACCTTGAATATTCAATGGCTTTTCCGGCACTTTACCTTCCTGCTCTAATTGCAGGTAAGTGTCAAAGTCATCAATGACATTATTGAAGCTATCCGATTTTGCAAATTGACTAAAAGCAGCCGAAAAAATGGCCAAAGATATACAAAGTCTTAGGTTAATTCTCATAATCCACTAATTTTTTCCAATGTTGATTCGGTAGACAGGACTGAGTTATAACGAACTTTCGCGCAAAGAACTTTTGTTTTAGCTTCTATTGCCATTTGTAACAGTTCAATCGTGTCTGGACTTGCTGTCGATGCGACTTGTTTATAAAGCTGATTAATTTCGCTCACTTCTTTAAAGGAACCGACTAAGCGATTGTAATCTGCTGGTGACAGTGTTTTCAGTGCATTAAGTTCTTTAATACAGGTGCTTAAACTCTGGAATGACTCACCTTCGCTTCCAGATTGATTTAGCATCGTAGGATTTTGCCCAGCGGGCTTATGATTAATTGCCGTGTTTAAAACAGTCTGAGAATCAGCATGGGAATAATCCATGTACTGCTGCCCCGTCGCTGAATTAGCCGTTGATGAAGCTGTGGCATCAGTTTTTTCTGAATAATTCGTGTTAGAGCCCCAAGAACAGCCAGAGAGAATTGCTGTCCCAGCCAAAAGCAAAGACGCAACAAAAATTTTATTGTTTGAAAACATATAGTTACCTTACCAGCACTTTTCTTCGCTATTATAATGACATTCAAGAAACCTAGTGTAAGCTAAAATTTATCTATTTTCTATAAGCCCTAATCTAGAAATAGAGTCATCTCATAAATTTTGGTTAATTATTTTAATCTTAGCACTAAATCGGTATCGACCCCATCATTTTTAATGCAATAAAATTACTAAGAACACTTATTTTGAGTTTTATAAATAATAACTGTAAAAAATTATCATCTAACGATCTCAAGCGAAACCTTTATCCGGTTAATAAACAATTCCACTGTAGGACGGCGGTGACTATTTGATTTTTCTGAAAAGTACAATATTTCAATATATGAAATATTTTCTAACAAAAAAACAAATTCGAATCTTTTATCTATTAACATTTTGTTAAGTACATTACACTTATTATGTTATAAACATAAAAATGATGTCTGAGTATTTCCACTTAAGCGCAACAATAAAAAATAATTAAGCCCTATTGATAAAGGAAATACATTAACAAAAATAATTTAACTTAAGTAATAATTTAATAATCGCTAACTGTACTAACGTATTATTTAACGATTTAGGATTGGATAAAACAATGCCCAGACTCAGCTGGGCATTGTTATTGATAGCACTAAGCTTTAGATGGGCGTAATGCAGGGAATAAGATCACGTCACGGATCGTATGACTGTCAGTAAATAGCATGACCATACGGTCAATACCAATCCCGAGGCCAGCCGTTGGCGGTAAACCATGCTCTAATGCGGTGACATAGTCTTCGTCATAGAACATCGCTTCGTCATCACCTTCATCTTTCTGACGAACTTGCTCAGCGAAACGCTCTGCTTGGTCTTCAGCGTCATTTAACTCAGAGAAACCGTTACCGATTTCACGTCCACCGATGAAAAACTCAAAACGGTCGGTGATAAATGGATTTTCATCATTGCGACGAGCTAATGGTGAAACTTCCGCTGGATATTCAATAATGAAAGTTGGTTGGATCAGGTGGCTTTCTGCAACCTCTTCAAAAATTTCACATTGAACACGACCTAAGCCCCAGCTATTTTCTACCTTGATGCCGATAGACTGGGCAATTGCAACCGCTTTATCCATATCATCCAAATCAGCAACGTTAGTTTCAGGACGATATTTACAAATGGCTTCCTTCATGGTCAATTTGGCAAATGGTTTACCAAAATCAAACTCTTGCTCACCGTATTTAACGACAGTGTTTCCTAAAACATTCTGCGCTAACGTGCGGAATAACTCTTCAGTCAGATCGATTAGGTCACGGTAATCAGCATACGCCATATAGAGTTCCATCATAGTGAACTCAGGGTTATGACGTGGAGACAGGCCTTCGTTACGGAAGTTGCGGTTAATTTCAAACACACGTTCGAAACCACCAACCACTAAACGTTTTAGGTACAGTTCAGGAGCGATACGCAGATACATATCGATATCCAGCGCATTGTGGTGAGTCACAAATGGACGAGCAGAAGCACCACCAGGGATAACTTGCATCATTGGTGTTTCCACTTCCATAAAGCC
This sequence comes from Providencia sp. PROV261, assembly GCF_028477945.1. Taxonomy (NCBI): domain Bacteria; kingdom Pseudomonadati; phylum Pseudomonadota; class Gammaproteobacteria; order Enterobacterales; family Morganellaceae; genus Providencia; species Providencia sp. PROV261. The sequence continues at coordinate 4,216 of NZ_JAMPMC010000006.1, forward strand.
TTTGCCGACCATAAAGTTACGTAGCTCAGCTAAGATCTTCGAACGAACCATAAAGGTGTGGCGAGATTCATCGTTGGCAATCAGATCAAGGTAACGTTGACGATAACGTGTTTCTTGGTCTGCTAAACCGTGGAATTTGTCCGGTAATGGGCGCAGTGCTTTCGTCAGTAGACGCACTTCGTGACAATGGACAGTCAATTCACCTGTTTTGGTTTTAAATAAGCGGCCTTTAGCGCCTAAAATATCGCCTAAATCCCACTTTTTAAATTGCTCGTTATAAACGCCTTCCGCTAAGTCATCGCGAGAAACATAGATTTGAATACGACCACCCACATCTTGCAGGGTTGCAAATGATGCTTTACCCATAATACGACGAGTCATCATACGACCAGCAATGGCGACTTCAATATTTAAGTCTTCTAGCTCTTCCGCTGATTTTTCATCATATTGTGCGTGGATCTTTTCCGATGTGATATCACGACGGAAATCATTCGGGAATGGGATCCCTTTTTCACGTAAAGCAACGAGTTTTTCTTTACGTGCTTTCAATTCGTTATTCAAATCGGGTGCTTGTTCTGCACCCTGTTGTTGCTGCTGAGACATTTTTTCCTCACAGGCCAGCTTTCAAGCTAGCTTCAATGAATTTATCCAAATCACCATCCAGTACGGCTTGCGTATTACGCGTTTCCACACCAGTACGTAAATCTTTAATACGTGCATCATCAAGGACATAAGAACGAATTTGGCTACCCCAGCCAATATCCGATTTATTCTCTTCCATCGCTTGCTTATCAGCATTCTTTTTCTGCATCTCCAGTTCATAAAGCTTCGCTTTTAACTGGCGCATGGCTTGATCTTTGTTTTTATGTTGCGAACGGTCATTCTGACATTGAGTCACAATATTTGTAGGTATGTGCGTAATACGTACTGCTGACTCAGTTTTGTTTACGTGCTGCCCACCCGCACCAGAAGCGCGGTAAACATCAATGCGTAAATCTGCTGGGTTAATTTCGATATCAATATCGTCATCAACTTCAGGGTAAATAAAGGCGGAGCTAAACGACGTATGGCGGCGCCCCCCTGAATCAAATGGGCTTTTACGCACGAGACGGTGTACGCCGGATTCTGTTCTTAGCCAACCGTAAGCATAATCACCGATAACTTTAATGGTTGCCGATTTTAAACCCGCCACATCGCCATCTGATTCTTCAATAATTTCTGTTTTGAAGCCTTTCGATTCTGCCCAACGTAAGTACATACGCATTAACATACTGGCCCAATCTTGGGCTTCAGTACCGCCAGAACCGGCTTGTAAATCAATGTAGCAATCAGCGCTATCATATTCACCAGAAAACATCCGGCGAAACTCAAGCTGCTCTAGTTTTGCTTGGAGCTGAGTTAACTCTTCACCTGCTTCATTAAAGGTGTCTTCATCATCAGCTTCAATAGCAAGTTCGAGTAAGCCTTCAACGTCTTCAAGGCCTTGGGTCATTTGATCTATGGTGTCAACAATCGCCTCAAGAGAAGATCGCTCTTTACCTAACGCCTGTGCTCTTTCAGGTTCGTTCCAGACATCTGGTTGCTCAAGTTCCGCATTAACTTCTTCTAAGCGTTCTTTCTTGGCATCATAGTCAAAGATACCCCCTAAGGACCGCTGTTCGCTCAGATAGGTCCTGAATCTTACTTTTTACTGGGTTAATTTCAAACGTCATTTTTCAATGTCTTATGTTTGGTCGTTATAAATAGAATAAATTCTTCACAAACCGTCAATGATAACGGAATTTCACTAAAATTTATAGCACTGCAAAAGCGAATCTTACCTCTCATCGACGTAAACTGAGAAAGTTCCCTTATTCAGGCCAAATGTGCTCAACCATCAGTTGAACACTCTTTTGACCTCGAAACTCGTTAACATCTAGTTTAAACGCAATTTTTGCGCGTTTCACACTATTATCGGGCCACCGCCGCACATCGATATTAAACATAATCGCATCCAGCATTGGCCCACCCTTCACTGGCTCTAACATCATTTTAAGATGGCGTTCACCCACTAAGCGCTGTTGCAGCAACCGAAAATAGCCGTCAAAAACAGGCTCAGGGAATGATTGCCCCCAAGGGCCGCTTTCACGTAGTAACTCAGCAATTTCTAATGTGAACTCATCCTGTTTGAGTTCACCATCACTCCAAACAACACCTGATAGCTGATCGGGTTGAATAAGTTCCCCCATCAATGATTCAAAATGCTGCTTAAATAAGCCAAATTTACTCTCTTCTAGGCTCAAGCCAGCCGCCATGGCATGACCACCAAATTTTTGCATTAGCCCCGGTTGTAAGGTATTTAGGCGCTCTAATGCATCGCGCATATGCACCCCTGGTACTGAGCGCCCTGAGCCTTTTAATGTGCCGTCACCCGCGGGTGCAAAAGCAATCACAGGGCGGTGATATTGTTCTTTAATCCTTGACGCCAATATTCCCACAACCCCTTGGTGCCACTCAGGATGATAGATAGCTAGCCCATTGGGTAATTGGCTATCACTATACTCAATTTTATTAAATAACACGGAAGCTTCTTGTTGCATCCCCGCTTCAATTTCCCGCCGTGCTTGGTTTAATCCATCCAGCTCGTTAGCCAGTTCTCGCGCATAAGCCATATCATCGGTCAGGAGTAATTCAATACTCACAGACATATCATCTAAACGCCCTGCGGCATTCAAACGAGGCCCTAAAGCAAAACCAAAGTCGTTGGCGACCAAACGAGAGCATTCCCGCTTTGAGACCTCGATTAATGCTTTGATCCCCGCACAACAACGCCCCGCCCTGACACGATGCAGACCTTGATGCACTAAAATACGATTATTAGTATCAAGTGGAACAACATCTGCCACTGTTCCGAGCGCAACTAAATCTAAGAATTCGGCTAAATTAGGTTCGCTCATTCCCTGCTTAACAAACCAGCCTTCTTGGCGCAATTTGGCGCGTAACGCGGACATTAAGTAGAAAGTCACGCCAACGCCTGCTAATGATTTAGAAGCAAATTGGCACCCTTCTAGATTAGGGTTAATAATGGCATCGGCCTTCGGTAATACATCTCCCGGAAGATGGTGATCCGTCACAATGACCTTAATATCATGCTGCCTAGCCGCTTCGACACCTTCGTGTGACGAAATACCATTATCAACGGTGATGATAAGATCCGCGCCGCGTTTGTAGGCTTCCTCAACGACAAGAGGCGTCAGCCCATAACCATTTTCAAACCGATTTGGAACAATGTAATTTAAGTTCACATATCCCATTGATTTTAATGCGCGAATAGCTAAAGCCGTACTCGTAGCGCCATCAGCATCGAAATCCCCTACGATGGTAATTACGCTATGGTTCTCCAATGCACTATAAAGTAGCGTTAATGCGTTATCTATCCCTGATAACGTGCGGTAATCTAATAAGTTAGCGGCTTTACGCTCTAGCTGTGAAATATCCGTCACGCCTCGATGGGCATAAACTCGCTGAAGGATTTCAGGAAAACCATCCAGTGTTTTAATATCCTCAGCGAGTGTACGCTGGCGTAAAAAAGTTTCTACATTCACAATGGTTAACTATTTTGTTCGAGTATCTTTAACAGTTTATCGGGGGATAAATAACCCGACAATAATTGCCCATCAGGTAACACGATCGCTGGCGTTCCTGTCATTTTAAATTGGCTACCTAACTTAACGTGTTTACTGAGATCAATTTTACATTCATCAATCATGGCAACTTCGTCACCTTTAAACGCTTTAGTTAATGCACTTTGAGGGAGCGCATTACACCATATAGATGCCATTTGTTTTGCAGACTCATGCTCCAAACCTTGGCGTGGGTAAGCGAGGTAACGGACTGTGATACCTTTGCTATTTAATTCACCAACCGATTCATGGAATTTTTTGCAGTAGCTACAGGTAATATCGGTAAATACTGTAACCACATACTTCTCTTTCGGCGCTTTAAAGACGATCATTTCATCTTTTAGCGCTTCAACCTTTTTCATGAGTGGTTGATTAGAAATGTTGACTGGCATTTTGCCGCTTAAATCATAAATAGGGCCTTGTAATAAATATTTCCCATCATCAGTTACATAAATAATACCATCTGAAGTATCAATAGTATTAAGCCCTACAATAGGCGATGGTTTGATTGATTCTACAGAGATATTATATCTGGCAAGCTTCTCTTCAATCACTTTATCATCTGTTGCCGCAGACACTGAGGCGGAAAATGTTGCAATGCAAGCCGCCCATAAGAGTAGTTTATGTTTCATAATTATCCTTTAACGCACATCACCCCCTTGGATGATGCTGCTCATGTAACATGCGCAAACGCTCGGTTGCGACATGTGTATAAATCTGTGTCGTAGAGAGATCACTATGCCCTAATAGCATTTGCACAACTCGTAAGTCGGCGCCGTGATTCAGTAAATGTGTCGCAAATGCATGGCGTAGAACGTGTGGTGATAACGCTTCAGAATCGATATTCGCAATCACCGCATAATGTTTAATACGATGCCAAAATGTTTGGCGCGTCATTTTTGTGCCACGTTTGCTAGGAAATAAAACATCACTGGCTTTACCATTGAGTAAGTCAGGCCTACCTTCTTCAAGGTATTTTTCTACCCAATAAATAGCCTCTTCTCCCAGAGGAATCAATCTTTCTTTATTCCCTTTCCCCACAACACGTATGACACCTTGCCGTAGGCTAATATCGGAGAAAGTTAACCCCACCAGCTCTGAGACTCGTAACCCACAAGCATACAGGACTTCCAACATCGCTTTATCGCGAAGCTCAAGAGGATCCTCGGTTGCAGGGGCATTCAGTAGGTCTTCAACCTGCTGTTCACTCAAATCTTTTGGTAGCCGTTGTGGTATTTTAGGTGCGGCAATCACCGCTGAAGGATCATCAAGCCGTATTTTTTCACGATAAAAATATTGGAATAAACGCCGCATAGCGCTTAATAGACGCGCAGAGCTAGCCGCTTTGTATCCCCCTTCAATCCGTTCTGCCAAAAACGATTGTAAATCGATTGATTGAACACTTTCCAAATCCAATTGATTCGCTTCCAGCCACTTATCTAATAATTGCAAATCTAAACGATAAGATGCCAATGTATTTTCAGCGAGATCTTGCTCTAACCAAATGGTATCAAGAAATTGCTCAATTAATGGATTAAGCTGTTTGGTTTCCACGCTGCTTATATTCCTCTTCATAACCGCCACGTAAGCTATTATACCTATCCTATCTCAAGTTACAGCGCTATTGGTGATGTTCGGTTCGTCTTCTCATCCCCCTAAAATATTGAGAGTGTGTGCCCGATACCGTTCATTCTGTTACAATACCTCTCTACTGCAATGAAAACTAGTTACATTAACATGAAAATAGGTCTCTTTTACGGTTCTAGTACTTGTTATACCGAAATTGTCGCGGAAAAAATACGCGATATCCTCGGTGAAGATTTGGTTACATTACATAATGTCAACGATACACCGCCTGAACTGATGGAGCAGTATGACGTTCTCATTTTGGGTATCCCTACGTGGGATTTTGGTGAAATACAAGAAGACTGGCTGGCAATTTGGGATGCGCTTCCCAATCTTAAGCTTAACAACAAAATTGTTGCTATGTATGGGATGGGCGATCAGATTGATTATAGTGAATGGTTTCTTGATGCACTAGGCATGCTATATCATCAACTAAAGCCAACAGGGGTGCAATTTGTAGGCTTTTGGCCACTCGATGGTTACCAATTCGAAAGCCCGAAAGCACTGACAGAAGATGGTACACAGTTCGTTGGTTTGGCTTTAGATGATGTGAATCAATTTGAAGAGACCGATGAGCGTATCGCACAGTGGTGTATGCAAATCTTAACCGAGATTGAAGAATTACTGTAAGTTGACTATGCTGACTTTCCCCATTACTGCAATAACCCCTAATGATTAAATATCAGGATATTGCAGTAATAGTTGGTTTAAATTACGCCAGCTCTCTTCTGATAAGGCATCTTTTGCAACCCATAAACGGATCTTCTGTGGCTTACCTTGTAAGGCACTGAGTGTCAATAATACCCCCACACGGCTACACCAAGGTTGCTTAACGATACTCCACTCATTCTTTTTCCATTGGACTTTATTGCCATTAACCAGCACCGCAGTCCCTTTGATTTTGCTGATGCTTTTTTGGCTTTTTGCCCAGCTAGCAATCACAATCACTAACAGCGGCAACCACACCATTGAATTCCCTGGCGCCCATGGTGCGACCAATAGAATAAAGCCGACTACCCCATGAGCACAGGTTGAAAAAAGCTGAGTTTTCCATGAAATGGAGAGATTAGATTTCCACAGGACCACGATTTTTATTTCTTTCCTGAATCAATTTAACCATACCAAACAACTCATCGTCGTCTGGGCGCCCATGATTCATTAACCAGTTAAACAGATCAGGGTCTGCACACTCAAGTAAACGAACAAAAGTACGTTTGTCCTTGTCAGAAAGTCCTTCATATTCATATTCAAAGAATGGCATGATGGAAATATCCAACTCACGCATACCACGACGGCAAGCCCAATGAATTCTTGCTTTATTCTCTATATCCATTCCACTACGACCTTATTTGTTGCAGTTAACTGATAAGATTAATTATTTTCAATACTCTAACAGATAATTGATTGGGAAAACATGACCTATCGTACAATGTCGATAATTTTCATCACTCTATCGCGCTTTTATCCAAGAATGCCGATTAAAAATATTGAATAATTGATAGCGCATCATAATAACTACTTGCAATGTAATCCAGCTCTTTTACCATTAACCCCCTTCTGATACGAAAGAAAAACAGGTGAAATCATGACTACTGAAGTTGCTCACTCAAAACAATTCCCTCTTGATTCTCAGTCTTTACCACTTATATTGATTTCACTGGAAAACTGGGGATTAATTCATTTGCATGGCCTTGATGCTGAAAAGTACCTTCAAGGGCAAGTTACGGCTGATGTTAGCGCAATGACACCAGCACAACACACCTTAACCGCTCACTGTGATCCTAAAGGGAAAATGTGGAGTGACTTGCGTCTATTCCACCACCTTGATGGTTTCTCTTATATTGAAAGAGCCAGCGTACTTGATAGCCAATTAGCCGAGCTAAAAAAATACGCGGTGTTCTCGAAAGTCACCTTTGAACATAAGCAAGAGCTAAAATTACTCGGTGTCGCGGGGAAAGGGGCTCGCGAAGCATTAGCCACTATATTCACTACGCTACCTGATGCAGAAAACCAAGTCACCGTTGATGGCGTCTCAACAATTTTACATTACGCATTGCCTAACGAACGTTTTCTTATCGTCACAGATCAAGCAACTGCACAAAAAATTACCGACTCGCTTAATGCGGAAGTGGTTAATGATGAGCAATGGTTATCACTAGAAATAGAAGCGGGATACGCCGTTATCGAACAAGCCAGCAGCGCGCAACATTTGCCTCAAGCCACCAACCTGCAAGCCTTACCTTATGGTATTAGCTTTAAAAAAGGTTGCTATACCGGACAAGAAATGGTCGCACGGGCAAAATTCCGTGGCGCCAATAAGCGGGCGATGTATTGGCTGAAAGGCACAGCAACATCCGTTCCGGCAGTCGGTGAAGGTGTAGAATGGCAATTAGGTGATAAATGGCGCCGTACCGGTACTGTTCTTGCTGCGGTGAAATTAGCAAATGGTGAAGTGAATATTCAAATCATTATGAATAATGATATGGAAGCGGATAGTGTATTTCGTGTTACAGGGGATGAGCAAAGCCACCTAACTATTCAGCCACTCCCTTACTCGTTGGAAGAAGAAAAATAATTGAGGTTTTTATGTCATCTGCAAAAGGTAATAAGTCCGTTGACGTTTTAGATTTTGGCGGCTTTACCGAAGTTATCCAATTTTTAATGGAGTTGGATAAACTAAAAAGTGTTTATCGAAAAAATAAATTACTCAACAATGAGAGGCAAGAAAATACAGCGGAGCATAGTTGGCAATTTGCTATGGCTGCAATGAGTTTCGCGCCTTATGTCAAAGGGGTGAATGTTGATCACGCCATTAAGTTGGCCTTAGTACATGATATCGTCGAAATCGATGCAGGTGATGTCTTGGTTTACGATGTTGCGGCACGTGATGCTATTCGCGAAGAAGAGGTCAAAGCTGCTGTTCGTATTTTTGGCTTACTCCCTTCTCCACAAAATGAGCAATTTTTGGCTTTATGGAAAGAGTATGATGCGGCAGAAACATTGGATGCGAAATTTGCCAATGTTATCGATAGAACCATTCCTATGCTCTTAAATTTACATAATCAAGGGCAAAGTTGGGTCGAGAATAATATTCGCCTAGAACAAGTGATCGCTCGAAATGAGTTTATAGAAGAAGTATTTCCTGAATTTTGGGAGCAACTCTTACCACAATTGAAACTCGCCCAGCAAAAAGGTTGGTTGTTGTAATTTATTCACCAATAGAGTTTGCTCTTGGTGTGAATCAGTGAATCAAATACCCGGTAATAATATCGGGTATTTAACTCAATCGTGTTATCACGCGGAAAATACCAACGGCTATCGATTGATGAAACAGATGCGTTTTATCCTTTCCCCACTATAACTAAAAACCCCCAATAATTGATAATACAACTATTGAGGGCTACTTATTATTTACAACACACTAATCACATATACTCTTCAATCGGCACACAGGAACAATGTAAATGGCGATCACCATAAACATCATCCAAGCGCTTCACGGCAGGCCAATATTTGTTTGCTTTTGTGGCCGCTGTTGGGAATACAGCTAACTCGCGGCTATAGGCATGCTCCCACTGCGCCACTAGCTCTGTTTGAACATGTGGAGCATTAACCAGTGGGTTATCTTCCAGTGTCCATTCCCCATTAGCCACTTTGTCAATTTCATTGCGGATGGCTAACATCGCATCAACAAACCGATCAATTTCCACCAGACTTTCTGATTCTGTTGGTTCAATCATCAATGTACCCGCAACAGGGAATGACATGGTTGGTGCATGGAAACCATAATCGATGAGGCGTTTTGCGATATCTAATTCGCTGATCCCTGTATCTTTCTTAATTGGGCGCAAGTCAACAATACATTCGTGAGCAACGTAGCCATCACGACCTGTATACAGAATGTCATAGCGGCCTTGTAGACGTTTAGCAATGTAGTTCGCGTTTAAAATCGCTACCTGACTTGCTTTTCTCAGACCATAAGATCCCATCATACGAATGTACATCCAACTGATTGGCAGAATGGACGCACTACCAAAAGGTGCTGCCGAAACTGCGCCTTGCTCAGTGATCATCTCTTGTTCAACAACTGAATGCCCCGGAACAAATGGCGCTAAATGTTTTTTCACGCCAATTGGCCCCATACCTGGGCCGCCACCACCGTGTGGGATACAGAAGGTTTTGTGTAAATTGAGGTGAGAAACATCGGCACCAATATAACCTGGCGTTGTTAAGCCTACTTGTGCGTTCATATTGGCACCATCGAGGTACACTTGCCCACCAAACTGATGAATGATCTCACAAACCTCTTTGATGCTCTCTTCATACACGCCATGAGTTGACGGGTAAGTCACCATCACACACGAAAGATTATCGCTATGTTTTTCTGCCTGCTGACGTAAATCCACCAGATCAATATTCCCTTCATCATCACAGCGTACCACCACCACTTCCATACCAGCCATATGTGCTGATGCAGGGTTGGTGCCGTGTGCCGATGCAGGGATAAGGCAAATATTACGGTGTCCTTCATGGCGGCTTTCATGGTAGCGGCGAATTGCCAATAACCCTGCATATTCACCTTGGGCACCTGAGTTAGGCTGCATACAGACTGCATCATACCCTGTTAACTGAACTAACCAATGTGATAGCTGCTCAATCATTTGATGATAGCCCTGAGCTTGCTCCGGTGGGCAGAATGGATGCATTTCGCCAAATTCAGGCCATGTGATCGGCAACATTTCAGCCGCAGCATTTAGCTTCATCGTACAAGAGCCAAGCGGGATCATCGCTTGGTTCAATGCGAGATCTTTACGCTCTAGGCTGTGCATATAGCGCATCATTTCCGTTTCACTATGATAACGGTTGAAATTCGGATGCGACAAAATGGCATCATCACGTTGCATTGAAGGGCAAATAGCACTCTCTTGGGACGAAACTTGTTTATCAAGTTGTTCGAAATCCAATTTTTGCTCATTTCCTGTGATGATAGTGAATAGCTCATTCAAGTCTTGGCGTGTTGTTGTTTCACTGAATGTGATACCAACTGCACCATGAATATCAGTACGTAAGTTGACCTTCGCACTTTCCGCCCGCGCCAGAACGGCAGCTTTATCTGCTACCTCAATTGAGAGTGTGTCAAACCAGCTCTTATGACGTAGTGTGATACCCGCATCTTGTAGCGCCTTAGCGAAAATAGATGTCAAGCGATGAATACGCTCAGCAATCAATTTTAACCCTTTTGGGCCATGGTAAACGGCATACATTGCGGCAATATTTGCTAGCAACACCTGTGACGTACAGATATTTGAGTTTGCTTTTTCACGGCGAATATGTTGTTCTCGAGTTTGCATCGCCATACGCAGTGCAGTATGACCGGACGCATCGCGAGATACACCAATAATACGGCCAGGCATTGCGCGCTTGTATTCATCTCGGCAAGCAAAAAATGCAGCATGTGGACCACCATACCCCATAGGCACACCAAAGCGCTGTGCTGAGCCAAAGACAATATCAGCGCCTTGCTTACCCGGTGCGGTTAACATCACCAGAGCCATCATTTCAGCGGCCACACAACTTATAATTTTACGCTCTTTGAGTTGCGCATACAGTTCACTGTAGTCATGGACTTCACCAGTCGAGCCTACTTGCTGCAATAACGCCCCAAACACACCTTCGTGTTCAAGGACTTTCTCAGCTTTATCGACTATCACTTCAAAGCCAAATGTGCCTGCACGGGTGCGAACAACATCTAATGTTTGTGGATGAATATCGTCAGCAACAAAAAAACGTTCAGCATTTTTTAATTTACTAATACGTTTCGCCATCGCCATGGCTTCCGCCGCTGCTGTCGCTTCATCTAAAAGGGAAGCGGAAGCTAATTCAAGCCCTGTTAAATCAATCGTTAATTGCTGAAAGTTTAATAACGATTCCAAGCGTCCTTGAGACACTTCTGGCTGATAAGGCGTATAAGCCGTATACCAACCTGGGTTTTCGAGTAAGTTACGTAAAATAACGGGCGGTAAAATAGCCGGGGCGTACCCCATCCCAATATAACTCTTATAGCGCTTATTTAAACTCGCTATTGCTTTCAATTCTGCTAACGCTTCTTGTTCTGTCGCCCCACCACCAACTCTTGGTGGCTCTGCCAATAAAATGGCTTTAGGGACAATATTGTCTGTCAGTGCATCAAGAGAGGTGGCACCCACAGTGTCCAACATCGTTTTTACTTGTTGTTCTGATGGACCAATATGGCGTTGAATAAATTCCGAACGGTTTTCTAATTGACTCAGAGGCATCGTCATAGCTGTGTTCCCATTCCTATATCTAATCTGCTGCTAAAGGGTAGGCTTCAAAGCAAAACGCCCCGTAATGACAGCATTACGGGGCGTTTTACGGTATTATTCGTCTTCTTCGAGCAATGCTGAGTAAGCGTCAGCATCTAACAAATCAGCCAGTTCTGATTCGTCGGTAATTTTAATACGGAAAATCCAACCTTCTTGATAAGGTTGCTCATTGACCAGTTCAGGCGCATCAACTAGCGCTTCGTTAACTTCAATGATTTCACCACTTAGTGGAACATAAATATCGGATGCAGCTTTAACAGATTCGACAACCGCACATTCACTTCCAATATCAACAGAGCTGCCCACTTCGGGGAGATCGACAAACACCATATCACCTAATAACTCTTGGGCATGCTCGGTAATACCTACGGTGTAAACGCCATCACCTTCATGACGGACCCACTCATGCTCACGGGTATATTTCAGCTCTGCAGGAACATTACTCATCATCAACCTCACTCTTATTTACGAATTTTTTCATTATGGGGGGATTAGCCACTCTTAAACGAGGGCTTTTCCTTCCCGCACAAACCCAGGTTTTACCACCTCAACAGGCATTTCTCGGTTACGTATTTCAACAATGGCTTTATCTTGTATTTCTTTTGGCACACGTGCCAAGGCAATACTGAAACCGAGTGTTGGCGAGAAAGAGCCGCTGGTAATAACCCCTTCTTGTAATTTACCTAAATCGTCGGTGAAACGTACCGTTTGGCCTGCTCGTAATATGCCTTTTTCACGCATAACAATACCGACTAATTTTTCGGTGCCTTGCTCTTTTAATTTCTCTAATGCTTCACGACCGATGAATTGGCGGTCTTCAGGCTTCCAAGCGATCGTCCATCCCATATTGGCAGCCAGTGGTGAGATAGTCTCATCCATGTCTTGCCCATATAAATTCATGCCAGCCTCAAGGCGCAAAGTATCACGCGCACCTAACCCTGCGGGATGAACACCGGCTTTCAGCAATTGATGCCAAAACTCGACCACTTGCGCTTTCGGCAATGCTATTTCATAGCCTTTTTCGCCAGTATAGCCCGTAGTTGCAATAAAGAGTTCATCGGCTTGCACCCCATAGAATGGCTTCATATCTGCCAACAGGGCACATTGTGATGGCGTCAATAGCGAATGGACTTTTTGTTGCGCTGTAGGGCCTTGAACCGCTAATAGGGCAAGATCATCACGCACTTCAATAGAGACAGGATACGATTTCATATGCTGTTCAATCCATGCGATATCCTTATCACGGGTCGCGGAGTTGACAACCAAGCGGTAGAAATCATCATTAAGGTAATAAACAATTAAATCGTCAATGACTCCGCCTGAAGCATTTAACATCCCCGTATAAAGTGCCTTCCCTTTGTCGGTCAGCTTGGCAATATCATTTGCGAGAAGATAGCGAAGGAAATCGCGGCAACCTTCACCATGTAGATCAACAATAGTCATGTGGGAGACATCAAACATCCCAGCATCGGTTCTCACTAAATTATGTTCATTGATTTGTGACCCGTAGTGCAATGGCATCATCCAACCATGAAAATCCACCATTTTCGCACCGCAGGCTATATGTTCATCATATAGCGGGGTTTGCTTTGCCATGAATACCCTCTTTACATTTGAATATGATAGGGTGAGCGCCACTGTTGCTGTGCAGGAAAATGATTTATCACGCCACAGCCAATAACGCTACGCAAACGATAACATCTTATTAAAAACTACCACTGTTTTTAGTAAGAAACCATTAAAAAAAATAGGGCTACCAACACTCTGTATTACTGATTACAAGCGACATAATCCAGCTAATTTTGTTAAAAAATTGAGAATGATCACTCAATCCCACTATATTTAACCTAAAAGCGTAGAGTTAATCATCGTATCTCTAGAGATGTTAGTGAAAAACCAATGTTAGCACCCCACAGCAAAATTAGTAAAACTAATGCGAAATTTGGCTATAATTAGAATTTCTCAATCATGAATACAAAAAATAACGATGGCAATTACGTCAATAATCGCCTTGCCATCATTGAAAAAAATGAGTGTTCCACGAACACAAAAAGAGAGGGATTGGCAGCGTTTACCACTGCCAATTGATAGGTAATATTATTTAGAGGGGGCTAACTGAACTTTTTCTAGCCATTCAGGCATATCAAACAGGCCCATAGCATGATTAAGTAGTTGAGGTTTCACGCCGGGTAAGCTATCTGCCAGCACCAATCCTATATCACGGAATAATTTCTTAGCCGGATTGTTGCCATCAAATAATTCACGGAACCCTTGCATACCAGCAAGCATCAAAGCCGCACTGTGTTTACGATGGCGCTCGAAAGTACGCAAGTAGAAATATTGCCCGAAATCTTTACCTTCACGATGTAGACGTTTAATTTCCCCTAACAGCATGGCAACATCCATAAAGCCTAAGTTAACTCCCTGCCCTGCCAATGGGTGAATAGTGTGAGCGGCATCGCCAAGAAGTGCTAAACGTTGCGCCGCAAACTGTCGTGCGTAACGCCCCGTTAAAGGGATAGTCAGTCGTTCACTCTCCAGTTGACATAGCCCTAAACGCGTATCAAATGCGACCGCTAACTCTTTTTCAAAATCTGCTTTATCCATTTGCTGACGTCTTGCTGCTTCTGTGGCAGGTTGAGACCAAACAATTGAACATAGATGAGGGTCACTCAACGGCAGAAATGCCAATATCCCTTTACCATCAAAGGATTGGCGTGCTACCGCCTCATGGGGCTGCTCTGTGCGGATCGTCGCAACTAAGGCCGTGTGCTCATAATCCCAAAATGTCAGGGGGATATCGGCATGACCACGTAACCAAGAATTGGCACCATCCGCCCCGACAATAAGCCTTGCGGTTAACATCGAATCATCAGTGAGGGTAATAAAAACATCATTTTCCCCCCAAACGACTTTTTGAATAGTCGCCGGTGCCAGTATAGTCACCTCTCGCAAGGTGGATGCTTTTTGCCATAACGCATCACGAATCACGTTATTTTCAACAATATGCCCTAAATGGGAGAGGTTCTGCTCTTTTGCAGAAAACTGGATACGACCAAAGCTGTCATTATCCCAAACTTCCATGCCGTTGTAGGCTGAAGCCCTCATTGATTTTATTGTTGACCAAACATCTAAATAGCTTAGTAATTTTTCGCTCGCTGCATTAATCGCAGACACTCGCAGTGCATAAGGGTCACTGTCCGAAAAAGGCTTTTTCGCTGGATGACTTTCAATTACGGCAACACGTAGCCCTGTGCCTTCTAAACCACAGGCAAGTGCTAGGCCAACCATACCACCACCGGCGATAACCACATCAAACGATTGCATATTTTTATTCCTCTTAGTTCTGTGGTTATTGTTCCGCCACCCAGCCAAGTGTTTGACGAGCTAATACATCACGTACTGACGGTAACATTTCCATTGCCATTAAACCTAAATTACGTCCAACCACTAACGGCAAACAGCGATTTGCAAAAATACGAACCAAACCATCTGTCATGGTGACCGTTCGTTCTCTATCAATAGCACGCGCTTGCTGATACGTATTTAACAGTGCATAAGCGCCAATATCCTGACCTTGTTGATGTGCGGCAACCACCAATTCCGCTAACTGCATGACATCACGGATCCCAAGATTAAAACCTTGCCCTGCAATAGGGTGTAGCGTCTGCGCTGCATTTCCCACTAACACAGTTCGATGGCTAATTGGATTTAACGCTTTTCGAAGGGATAACGGATAACAAAACCGTGTTCCCACTTGAGTGATTTTACCAAGCCGCCAGCCAAAAGCTTGCTGAAGTTGCTGAGTGAATGTTTCATCATCCCACATTTTAATCGTTTCGGCTTGCTCTTGATGATGGCACCAAACTAGTGAGCTGCGCCCTTGCGACATCGGCAACAAGGCTAAAGGGCCAAACTCAGTAAAACGCTCGAATGCTTGCCCGTGTGGGTTTATCGCCGTTTTTACATTGGCAATTATTGCAACTTGCCCATAATCGTCCTGCTGCCACTGCATATGACAGGCATGGCCCACGGCAGAATGGCTACCATCTGCGGCCACCAATAAGGAGCCTGAAAGAGTTTCGCCGTTATCTAACGTGACTGACACACATTCACTGTGCCGCTGGATATTTTCAACTTTCGCAGGGCAATACAGAGTAACGCCGGGAGCTTTACGCAATAAGGCAAATAAGCGCTCCCCTGCATCATGGAGTTCAATCACATTACCAAGCTCAGGGATGTGATAATCCTGCGCGTTGATATTGACAAACCCGGCATGCCCTCTATCGGAAACATGAACATGAGTTATTGGTGTGACACAATCCGCCAGTGCTTCCCAAATACCAATTTTAGACAATCGCTGACATGTTCCATGGGCAAGCGCTATCGCTCGAGCATCAAACCCTGGATGTGTGCCTTCCGGTAAGGAAGCTTCTATCAGTGATACTGACAATTTTCCTTGGCTTAATGATGAAATAGCCAGAGCCAATGTTGCCCCTGCCATTCCACCACCAACAATAATCACGTTCATGTTGTATTAATTACCTTTTACTACTTATTTTAAGCATTTTTAGCTTCAGCCATTAATGCCTCGATTTCATCAGGGTCCTTCACCACTAAATCGGTCAAGTTTTCATTACCATTTTCGGTAATCACAATGTCATCTTCTATGCGGATACCGATCCCGCGATACTCTGGTGGCACATCTGCATCAGGCGCAATATACAGCCCCGGCTCTACGGTCAGAACCATGCCCGGCTCTAAGATCCTATCACGCTCCACCCCATAGCATCCGACATCATGAACATCTAACCCCAGCCAATGGCTTAAACCATGCATAAAGAATGGGAAATGTGCTTTGTTTTCGATCAATTGATCGACATCGCCATGCAAAATACCCAGTTCCACAAGTCCTTCAACTTTGATTCGAATGATTTTTTGCGTCACTTCATGAATGCTGGTGCCCGGACGATATAATTCTAAAGCCGTATTCAATGCTTTCAGTACGATATCGTAAATAGCGCGTTGCGGCTGCGTAAACTTACCATTGACGGGGAAAGTACGTGTGATATCACCAGCGTAGCCATCAAATTCAGCCCCCGCATCAATTAACACCAACTCACCATCTTTCATTTCACTTTCATTTTCAGTGTAATGCAGAATGCAGGCATTTTCGCCGCTGCCAACGATCGAGTTATACGAGGGGTAGCGTGCCCCATGGCGAGTGAATTCGTGCTCCAACTCCCCACAAAGCTGATATTCATACATGCCTGGTTTACAGGTTTTCATTGCTCTGATATGCGCTAATGCAGAGATCTCACCTGCTTTGCGCATCACCGCAATTTCAGCTTCCGATTTAAATAAACGCATCTCATGCACTAAAGGACGCCAATCAATCATAGTATTTGGTGCGCGCAAATTGCGGCGACTACCTTTACGAAGTATATCTAGCGCACCGAAAACTAGTTTGTCTGCATATTCGAATTCGCCTTGCGCGTGATAAATCACATCAAGTCCATTAAGGAGTTGATAGAGTTGTTCTTCAATTTCATCAAATGGTAATGCTTTACTAACGCCCAGTTTTTCAGGCGCTGCTTCTTGCCCTAATCGACGACCAAACCAGATTTCAGCCGTTAAATCACGAACACGGTTAAAAAGCACCGTATGGCTATGTTTTTCATCACTTTTGATTAGCAGTAAAACGGCTTCAGGCTCACTAAACCCTGTCAGGTAAAGAAAGTCGCTGTGCTGACGATACGGGTATTCGCAATCTGCATTGCGTTGAGCCACAGGCGCTGAAAAAATAATAGCGGCGCTTGCTGGCTTCATCTGAGCCAATAATGCGTTACGACGAGAAATAAATTCCTGTTTATTCATACCGTTTCTGCCTTATTATCTAGATTGTTGAGTAGAGGGTTACGCTTATTTATTAAGCGAATATACTTACCACACTTCAAATTACCTTGTTATTTGCACAGGCTCAATCACCCAAGTAACATCAATTCTTTACTCTTTCGAGGGGATATCTTTGCTTGCCGCCTAGATGCAACTCGAATTAGGTAGAGTACAACGGCAAGCAGTTAATCTGTACCTGTTTCACTTTACAAATGGCTATTTAGCTCAAATAAGCAAAGATGGTGCACAGGCACAAACTGTTTTAATGAAGAATGGGTTTATTATTGCCAGTTGTCGACTGCTCTTTTTTCCCTTCGGTGAAAGTAATATAACAAAGCTGAACAGCGACTCTGACATATTCGACGACTTCTTCTAACGCCTGCTCAAGCTCCTCTTGGTCTTCATCTTCATCATAACCAAGCATGCCAATATTACGTAAGTCGTTAATCACTTCACTGACTTCTTTTTTATCTGCAAGTTTAGGTTGAGCCACGCCAATACCTAATAAGAAGTGGTTTACCCATCCTGCCAGTGCATCTGCGTGATCAAAGACGGACGCATTTTCATCGGGAAATAGCATTGAGAACGCAAATTCACTGTCGTCCAACACTTGGAAAGTCGTGTCATATAATTCACGTAGTGGTTGAGCAATAGCTTGAGGGAACGCTAAACCATCATTAGCCAGATCGTGGACTAATGT
The DNA here is from genome assembly GCF_028477945.1 of Providencia sp. PROV261. NCBI lineage: Bacteria > Pseudomonadati > Pseudomonadota > Gammaproteobacteria > Enterobacterales > Morganellaceae > Providencia > Providencia sp. PROV261. Next base: position 22,443 of record NZ_JAMPMC010000006.1, read on the forward strand.
CTGCCAGCCACTATCGCGGCTTCCTCCACAAATCAGTCCTGTAATTAAACCGTGAATTTCTGCGGCAGTCAGTGCGATAGAATGCTGTTGGAGAAGGTTGTCCAACGTTTCATAATTTGGTAAAGATTTTTGTATAGACATCTGAATTCGTCATGTTAGCTAATGATTCATGATATGCTACCATCAAGGATGGTCGCTATACCAGTAAGCTTTTGATCTGTATTTTTAATAAAGCAGCTAAAATTAGTGAATAAACCATCTATTATTTTACGCCGAACATTGTATTTGCGGCGAGTCCTATTCGTATGGAGGTATCATGTCCGCACAACCTGTTGACATTCAAATATTCGGGCGCTCAATGAGAGTCAACTGCCCTGTCGAACAAAAAGAAGCCCTACTGGCATCCGCCCAAGAACTTGAGCAACGCCTTCAAGATCTCAAAGATAGAAGTGGTGTTACTAATACAGAACAGCTTATTTTTATCGTTGCATTGAACGTGTGTCACGAATTAACACAAGAAAAGACAAAAACACGCGATTATGCATATAATATGGAAGAGAAGATAAAAATGCTGCAACAAACAATCGAGCAAGCATTACACGATCAGGTAAAAATCACTGAGAGGCAGGTTATGCCTATCGGCTAAATTTGCTTAATAATCATACACTAGTATAAAAAAATAAACGAAAATAGGGTTGCTTTTTAAATCCAATTTCATACAATGAAGTACATAGAGTGACGTTACGCACTCAAACCAAATTTCTCTGAGATGCTCGTGAGTGGGTCAGTCCCCTGAGCCGATATTTCAAAAAAACAGAATGTGGTTATTGCGCTGGTGAGCACGCCTGATTCGCTCAGGAAGCCTAAAGGTTGCTAAACTACGTTCACCTTGAACCAAGGGTTCAAGGGTTACAGCCTACAACGGCATCTTGGAGACCCTCAATTTTTCCCATAAGCTTGCTTCTAATACTATTATCTCACGCTCATTAGGCTATACTTCCAACCATTACTTACATATTTATCAAACCACTAATAATAATAGAGTTAATAATAGCCTCTAAGGTTGCGGATCTTATGGAAGATAACTTATCAGTCATGCGTCAGCAAATTCGCCAATCGGTTCGTCAGTTACGCCAGCAGCTGAGTCCAGAGCAACAACAACTGGCTGCAAAAAAAATCGTACAACATACCTTATCTCACCCTAAGATTGCTCAAGCACAACACATCGCGTTGTTTCTTTCTTTTGATGGCGAGATCCACACTCAACCATTAATTGATGCACTATGGCAGCAAGGGAAAAAAGTTTACCTGCCCGTATTACATCCCTTTAGCCCTCATCATCTGCTGTTTTTAAACTATGCGCCGACAACTCAGTTAGTTAAAAATCGATTTAACATCGATGAACCCCCATTAGACGTAACCCAAGTGCGACCCATAAATCAGTTAGATGTCATGATGATCCCACTGGTTGCCTTTGATGAACAGGGTCAACGTTTGGGTATGGGAGGCGGTTTTTATGATAGGACTTTAGCTAATTGGCAGCAGAAAGGATTTTACCCAATAGGGCTTGCCCATGATTGCCAACGGGTCACCGCTCTCCCCGTGGCACATTGGGATATTCCTCTTCCTGAAATTATTACCCCACAAAAAATATGGCACTGGTAACCCAGTGCCATAATATCCATTCGATACGCTTGGTTAAATGATTAATACAGTAGTCGAGCGCGGATAGTGCCCGGCAATTGTTTCAATTTAACCAGAATATCATCAGCGTGATCGGGCTGTTGCGTGATAATATCAATTACAACGTAACCAACATTTCCAGCAGTACGTAAATACTGGCCAACAACGTTGATATTGTTTTCAGTAAACACTTGGTTAATGCTATTCATCATTCCAGGGCGGTTTTCATGAATATGTAATAGACGGTTAGTATCTTCAGTATGTACTGGCAGAGAAACTTCAGGGAAATTAACCGCGGAAAGCGTCGAACCATTATCTGAATATTTCGCTAATTTACTTGCAACCTCTAACCCGATATTTTCTTGTGCTTCTTCTGTTGAGCCACCAATATGAGGCGTCAAAATCACGTTGTCGAACTTGATTAGCTCACTAATGAATGGGTCATTAGGGTCATTGTTCGCCGCAGGCTCTGTCGGGAATACGTCAACTGCCGCACCTGACAGATGTTTGCTTTCCAGTGCATCAGCCAAAGCAGGGATATCAACAACTGTACCGCGTGACGCATTGATGAAAATGGCCCCCGGTTTCATCAGTTCAAACTGCTCTTTTGCAAACATATTTTTGGTGCTTGCTGTTTCTGGCACATGCAAGCTCACAACGTCGCTCATGTTTAATAGTTCAGCCATTGAGCGAACTTGTGTCGCATTACCCAGCGGTAATTTATTTTCAATATCATAAAAATAAACATCCATACCAATCCCTTCAGCCAAAATACCTAGCTGAGTACCGATATGACCGTAACCAACAATCCCTAAGCGTTTACCGCGAGCTTCAAAGCAACCTTTCGCCTGTTTTTCCCAGATGCCGCGATGCGCTTTCATATTCGCTTCCGGAATACGACGTAACAGCAGTAACAATTGACCTAAAACCATCTCAGCAACGGAACGGGTATTTGAGAAAGGCGCATTAAAAACAGGGATACCGCGTTTCGCCGCAGCATCTAAATCCACTTGGTTTGTACCAATACAGAAACAGCCGACAGCCACTAATTTTTCTGCTGCCGCAAAGATCTCTTCAGTCAGATGAGTACGGGAGCGAATACCGACAAAACGCGCATCTTTAATTGCTTCTTTTAACTCTTCGTCCGACAACGCACTTTTGTGATATTCAATGTTGGTATAGCCTGCTGCTTTTAAATTATCAACCGCGCTTTGGTGAACTCCTTCCAATAGTAAAAATTTAATTTTGTCTTTTTCCAAAGATACCTTAACCATTTACCCTACCCTATCAGCTTAAGATTCATAACAGATGAACTTTCCGTGTACCAACATAGCAAAAAACGGCGCAGTATCAATACAATCGTTTGCCTCATTTATCTGGTTAAGTGCGAAGAAAAAGAAGTTATGTGGCAGAAAATCAGGGGCGGTAACACAAAATAAGGATTTTGCCTGTGCAATAAGCATTAGTGTGAGATATATCACCAAAATAAGGGGGAAATAAAAATTGCTATTTTTTTTATTGCTAGATGATATTAGTAAAATAGATGACTTAGACAGGCATCTATCTTCCAAACCAATAGACCAATTGTTTTTACAGCAAAAATTTACTTAACTAAATTAATCGCTTTTTCTTTTACCATTCGCACAAATTGTTGGCTCTCTTCTGTCGACGCAAAACAGCGCGCTGGAATGATAATGGCGAAAACACGGTCTATAAAAAGATACAATAAATCACCATCCGTCCGTACAAATTTAAATGACTCCCATTTAATCAATGCGTTGCCATATTTACTTACCTCATGAAGCCCAATCTCATCAAAACGATATTCCTTTTCACAAAACAGGTAGCCGCCTTCATCAGGAATTGCTCGATTAAACGTTTTCAATAATCGAACGGCAATAAACAAAAATAAAAATGAGGCGATAATAAACGCAATGGTTAACTGAAAAAGGGTGATATTTAAAAGCTGAAAAGCCACAATAAATGCGATGAAAAAAACAACCGCCATCACAATCAACGATTTATCCCATGCACTATTCTCGGAAAAATAGTCATTTTTATAACAGTAATTATTGAAACGGACATATTCGTTGCGTTCGAGTTTGACTTTGATGTGATCTACCATGTCAATACATCCCTAGTATCATGAAATGATCATTTGAGAAAGGCTAAAGTCAGTCGTTCCTAGCTATGCTGTTATCAGCATAGCTAAGTCAATCTAACTGGCTAAGGGGGATATTCAAATAATAACCGATTTCTAACAAACAGCAGTATTAAATCGATATTCAGAACAAACTATTTAATCGTTTTTACGCCTTCAGAAGTCCCCATTAAAACAATGTCAGCGCCACGATTTGCAAACAAACCAACCGTAACAACGCCTGCAATGGCGTTAATTTTGTTTTCGAGAGCAACAGGATCCACAATGCTTAAATTATGCACATCAAGAATCACATTACCGTTATCAGTAACGACATTTTGGCGGTACTCTGGTACACCACCTAATTTAACAAGTTCACGCGCGACATAGCTGCGTGCCATTGGGATCACTTCAACAGGGAGAGGGAATTTACCCAATACATCCACTTGTTTAGACTCATCTACGATGCAAACAAATGTTTTGGCAATCGCTGCCACAATTTTTTCACGTGTTAAGGCTGCCCCGCCACCTTTGATCATGTTTTTATGGTGATCAATTTCATCTGCACCATCAACATAAACATCCAGCGAATCAACATCATTACAATCTAACACAGGAATGCCCAGTGATTTAAGTTTCGCTGTCGATGCTTCTGAACTTGAAACTGCCCCCTCTATCTGCCCCTTCATTGTTGCCAAAGCATCAATAAAATGAGAGGCGGTAGAGCCAGTGCCGACACCAACAATCGTGCCCGGTTTCACGTAATCTAATGCTGCCCAACCTACTGCTTTTTTTAATTCATCCTGAGTCATGCGATGCCTTCTACTATTTTTAAGAGTGAATGAGGTTTTTATCTGCTAATAATATTATATAACGGACACCTAACAAGTTCAGCTTTGTTCGTAATATTCTGTGATTCACACATTGTCATCAATATTGCAGGTGTTCTGAGGCAAAATATGGCATAGTGAGTCGTAGAATAACAACAAGGAGAATACCCCCAATGAAGCGCCCTGATTACCGCGCGTTGCAAGCACTGGATGCTGTCATTCGTGAAAGAGGATTTGAGCGGGCAGCTCAAAAATTATGTATTACACAATCTGCCGTCTCACAGCGGATCAAACAATTAGAGAACCTATTTGGTCAGCCGCTACTCGTTCGGACAGTACCGCCACACCCCACAGAGCAAGGGCAGAAGCTATTAGCACTTCTTCATCAAGTAGAATTACTCGAAGAACAATGGCTCGGTGATGAAAACGGGGGGTCAACGCCATTACTACTTTCACTTGCAGTCAACGCCGACAGTCTAGCAACTTGGTTATTACCTGCACTTAATCCTGTTTTAGGCAATAGCCCAATTCGTTTGAATATCCAAGTGGAAGATGAAACACGAACGCAAGAACGGTTAAGACGTGGCGAAGTGGTTGGCGCAATCAGTATTCAACCTCAAGCATTGCCGGGGTGTTTAGTCGATAAACTCGGAGCATTGGATTATATTTTTGTTGCATCACCCGATTTTGCAGCAAAATATTTCCCTGAGGGCGTCACACGTTCATCGCTTCTTAAAGCGCCAGCAGTAGCATTTGACCACCTTGATGATATGCACCAAGCTTTTGTACAACAGAATTTTGGTCTATCGCCCGGTAGTGTGCCATGTCACATCGTTAATTCATCAGAGGCATTTGTACAATTGGCAAAACAGGGGTCAACTTGCTGTATGATCCCACATTTACAAATCGCTAATGAGCTTAGTACAGGTGAATTAATTGATTTGACGCCAGGGCTATGCCAACGTCGGATGCTATATTGGCACCGTTTTGCCCCGGAAAGCCGTACGATGAAGAAAGTCACTGACGCCCTACTCAAAACAGGGCGTCAGATGTTAAAACAAGAAGATGAAACTTAACGTTTTAATTCAAAAACCACATCAACTTGGTCGTTAAAATCAATACTCTGCTGCTCATAAGTTTCGTTGACATCGCGCTCAGGGGCAGCAGAGAGTGCCATTTTCGCTCTGTAATTCATGACTGGCGCAGGGTATGGGGTCGCATCTGGTGCACGATAATTTACACTGTACACAGGCCCTAACTGAACATTAAACCCTTTTGCCAAGGCATTCGCTTGTTCAATCGCATTTTTAATCGCTTTTTCTCGAGCCTCATCGCGATATTGTTGAGGGTTATTCACACCGAACTGAACTGAATTAATTTCATTAAGCCCTGCTTTTAATGCACCATCAAGCAAGGTATTGAGTTGATCTAATTTAGTGACTTTAACTTCAACAGAACGAATTGCTGTATAACCTACAATGGATGATTTCTGAGATTCTTTATCATACTCATATTTTGGTTGAGTACGCACATTAGCAGCATTGATATCTTTCTTTTCGATACCATTTTGTTTCAAGAACTCAAAATATTCAGCAACACGTTTATCAACGCCTGTTTTAGCCGCTGCTGCATCTTTTTCAGTCACTTCAACATTGATATTTAATGTCGCCATATCCGGTGATGCTTTAATTATTGCATTACCTGACGTTGTAATATGTGGCCCTTCAGGAAGCGGATTAGCTTGTGCAATAGCAGGAACCGCAACACCAGCCATCATGGCAGCAAGAACAAGAGACTTTAACTTCACAGGACCTCCTAATAATCAATAATAAGAAAGTTGTGGTGACATAACTTATTTATCCCACAACCTTACTTAAACATTAACACATCCTATGTGAAATTCGTTTCGGATTAATAAGAAATTATCAATACCCTAACCCTTGCTTCGCTAATTGAAAGGCAATAAACCACATCACCATTCCAACAAAGAGATTAATTACGCGTTGTGAATGTGGCTTATTTAGTATGGGGGAAAACCAAGCCGCTAATATCGCTAAAGCAAAAAACCAAGCAAAAGATGCGGTCAGTGCCCCTGCCGTAAACCACGGCCGTAATGAGCTTTCTAACTGCCCTCCCACACTGCCTAATACCACAAAAGTATCTAAATACACATGAGGGTTTAGCCACGTTACCGCAAATAGAGTCACGATCACTCGCCAACGATTGGCAACCTTATTCTCTGCTTGCACCCTAACTTCATCGCGACGAAAAGCGCTACGACATGCGCCGTAACCATACCAAGCTAGAAACGCTACCCCAGCCCATGTAATCAATTGCAACAGAATTTCAGACTGGCTTAGTAATGCACTTCCTCCAAAAACGCCAGCAATAATTAATACGGTATCACTTAAGGAGCATAAAAATGCACTCATCACATGATATTGCTTTCGACTTCCCTGCTGCAAAATAAATGCATTTTGCGGGCCTAATGGAAGTATCATTGCAGCACCAAGTAAAGCACCCTGAATATAAATCGTAAACATGCATAAATTCCTAATAATTATTCATTTTATTCAATGAGATTCTAATTAGAAAAAATTATTAGGGAAAATTATTATTTCTTATAGAAGATTAGAATAACTTATTGTGACGTTCGCTATCTAAACGATAGGAAAGGAAAATCAGCAAATAAAAAAACTGGGTACAGTACAATAAACTGACCCAGTTTTATCATTCAATAAATACGCTTATTCTGTCATATCTTTTTTCACTGCAACAGCAGCCTGTTGATGTAAATGGACATCCATTTGAGGGAATGGTATACCAATATCGTGCTTATCGAGTGCACGTTTGAAATTTTCCATTAAATCCCAATATACAGGCCATGTGTCACCATTTTTAGCCCAAAAACGGACTAAATAATTTAATGAAGATGGCGCCATTTCGTGTAAACGGATAGTCACACCTTTATCGTGTAAAATACGCTCATCAGCAGCAACAATGTCACCTAATACTTTTTTGACTAAATCAATATCTGAATCATACGCCACTCCAACAATAATATCAGTTCGGCGATCAGGTTCACGAGTGATATTGATAATGTTATCTGCAATAATTTTACCATTCGGAATGACGATAATGCGATCATCTGCTGTTCTAAGTGTGGTAGAGAAAATTTGAACGTTTTGAACCGTTCCTTCTACAGCCCCAATTTGGACATACTCACCAGCTCGCAGAGGTCTAAACACGACTAATAATACACCAGCGGCAAAGTTGCCTAATGAGTTTTGTAATGCTAAACCAACAGCTAAGCCCGCAGCACCCAATACAGCAATCACAGATGCTGTTTGAACACCAATTTTGCCAAGTACAGCAATAAACGTAAACGCAACAACAGTATAACGGACAATCGCGGATAAAAATTCACTCACGGTAGGGTCGATGCCGCGTGCTGTCATCACACGATGTAAGCCACGTCCAACCCACTTAGCAATCATCATACCGACAATAAGAATGACGATAGCAGAAACGATATTCACCGCATACTGAACTAACAGATCCTGATTTGCCGCAAACCAATTCGTTGCGTCATTCAACGCTCCGGTAACATCATCAGTATTCATACAGTCCTCTAATTTTTAAATGGAATTACTCGGTAAATGAAATTATCACATGCTCCCAACAATTTAGTTCTTATTCAAACTAACCATGTGATATTGCAATTAAATAATAACTACAATATCTAAAATCTGACAACATTTTAAAACAAAAATTTATTTTACTTTATTTTCTAAAACGAATTGTCTGTAATCGTTAAGCATACTCATAAAATCATCAATGCCGCAAAATGCGACACTTTCATTATCATAGTAACTCATTCCCTCTTCTAAACCCTCCGTCTCGAAAGCAAGTTGATTCGCTCGGATCATCACTTCTTCATCGTCTAATACCAATGTGTATTCATGACCGATTAATTCCCATTGCTTCTCGCTACCTTTAATCGATTCGTATCCGGCTTCTATTTCATCTAACAGACTAAAATCGCCTTTAATTTCCTCATTAAGCCAATAACCAACCGCTTCATGATCCATCGAAAATTTTGCCGATATCTCTCCAGTTATATCCTGAAAAAATTGGTATTCCATAATCCACCTCACACCAGACGTCATTCGTTATAATTATACCTCTAGTTCAGTATTATTGTTCGCTAAAACATGAGATAAAAAGAAAGCTCACTATGATATGGGGAGCATTGATGAACTTTTGTTCTGCAAAAAACGACAAACGGCTAATAGCAGAACAAAGTAAGCGTCATCGCATAACACGACATAAAGAAGAAGGATAGGAGTGTCTGATGATTAACCATTTAGACCATCTGGTGTTAACCACAACCGATCAAAACGCGTGCATTGATTTCTACACCCATGTACTCAAAATGAAGTTGATAACCTTCGGTGAGCAGCGCTATGCGTTGCAATTTGGGGAGCAAAAAATAAATATCCACCAATATGGTAAAGAATTTGAGCCAAAAGCTCATTTACCCGTACCTGGCTCACTCGATTTATGTTTTATCAGTAATACACCAATAAACCAAATTATGACGTTTATTCAACAGCAAGGTGTCGAGATTATAGAAGGCCCTGTCAAACGTACAGGCGCAATGGGAGAGATATTATCTATTTATATTCGAGATCCTGATTTAAATCTTATTGAGATAGCAAATTATATATAGCCATATACTACTGCTAAATTCGTACAAAGGTAGCACGAGTCGTACAGACTGGCTACCTAATCAAAAATTAAGCTGTCCCCAATACACTATGCCATGAGATATCGAGTGCCTGATTTTTATTTATATTACTTAATAACAATGGATATGTAACTGTGAATTTTGATAAATTATACTGCTTGGAAAAATGATTTCACAATATTTTGATTATATTTTATCTGTACAAAATCATTTAGATAATCAAAAATTTATACAGGCATAAGTTAACATTAGATTCCCCGCATAAAATACAAATCCCATTTTTTATTATTAAATACTAAAATTAAAAGTAATTATAGCTTCTGCATTATAATTAACTTCATCATTAAGCTCAATATTTGCTTTAGCCAAATCATTTCGTGAGTTAATAAACATACTCTCTTGTTCAAAATTTGCTGAAAATACTTTCCCTGGTATTAATGACCTCATAAATTCATTCTTACTTATTGATTCACCATTTGCCTTAGACCATCCATAATATTCCCCCTTAGTTAACACATATTGCCCAAGACCCGCTGTTGAATGTATTGAGTTATATAAACGGCGAACATATCCAGAATTATTATCGACCTTAGCATCTTTTACTAAAAATGAGACACCACCAAGTGCGGCCGGTTTACCCCCATTAATATGAAAATATTTATGTGAATACGAGCTTGATACCGGTGTTGAAGGTAAACTCAAACCTTGGTAGGTATCTGTCGCCATAAATATTAAATATGTTTGAGCATCACATGTCACCGTAACGGTATTTTTTACTTTCGAATTTTCGGGAAAAATATACATGCTCGACATAGGTATAACATCAACAGAGAGTTTTCCCATGTCATATATGATATTGGTTTGCTCTTCTCCATTAACCATACAGGTTGGTGGCTTAATATCACCAGATACTTTCAAATTGGCATTTGTATCTGCATAACTAAAGCTAACCGCTAGTAATGGTAGTAAACCTAAATACTTAATTGTGTTTTTCATACTCAGTTAACAACCTCGATAATTAAGATAGGCCAAATAGATGACCTATCTTAGAATCACGTTAGATACCAAAACCAAATGATAGTACCGCGTGGCCATCTAAAGACACATCACCCGAGCTATTCTTTAAGTCTTCGCTCAATGTTGGGGTAACTTCAAAATCAGCCGCAAAGATTTGTCCTGAGGCTAATTGTGTTGATGATATTGCCCACGCTGTTTTGCCTGTCTTTTTAACCAAGGCCTGTGCGGCAGAGAAAAGCGTGCCTGATCGGATCCCTGTCTGCTTTCCTGCATCTTCACTGTTTGCTTTCACCGTCGCGTTTTTCATATTGATGGTATAAAAACCAATATTTTTACTGCCGTCTGTACCAAATTTACCTAATCCAAAGTTGGTATCAGCAGCCGTCATAGGGCTATCACTGCGGTTATCTTTAGCTTCAAAGCTTAAATACGTTGTTGCATCACACACTATCTCAATTTTTTTCGATACTGGCGTTAACGTTAAGTTACCTGATAAAGGGAACATACTTGGCGCTGTATCAAATTTATATTCAACATCCACTTCATTTTGGTTATCGATAGTACATGTTGGTGGCGTAATCGAGCCCGTAACTTTTAAATTAGCAACAGGTGCAGAGAATGCCGCATATGAAACAGAAATTAACGACAGTGCACATAATGTTTTCTTAAACATGATTAACCTTCTATAATAAAAAACAAAATAAAGAAAAATAGAATCCATTACCAATACTTATATTAGTAAATATATAAAAAAATATTTTAATTATTATTATTACTTATCTTAATAAGAGTTATAAAAATATTTTTACTGCCGATATTAATTACCTCTAATTATGATAACACATTCTATTTTTATGCATCTTTAAAACATCTCAACGAAATACTGTTTTTCAGATGTAAGTATTATAGATAACTTTTTTATAATTAACATTACACTTAACTCGAGTAAATTGCACACTCACCAAAGGAGTCATAGATGTAACAATTTATTTCACCATTAAAAACAATAGAATATAGTAATAGTCACTCATACCAATCAAGATTGATAAGAAAATAACTCCAAACAAATCACAATAAGAACCAAAGAAAAGAACAAAATATCTAATTTAATGTAGTTTAATACTTTATAATATAATCTTTCAATTTTAACTCGCAACGCGAGTAATTATTTGCATAAATAAAACAACCAAGTTAAAAAAATACCACACCTCTTTGATTATTATGACTTTTTAAAATAAAAACATGATAAATATAGCCTTCAATGCAACGAGTAATATTGTTTCAATATCAAATAAGCATCATCAAATTAATATAATCAATAAAAAGATAATCTTTTTTCTTTTTTTAATATTCAAATTAAGAATTTCAAATAATGATAAAATAGTCTTTTTTAGCTAGTCGTTTTAAAAAGTAATCATACCAAGATTGAAATTAATGAATATTAATTAGCCAAAAAGATAACAGTTTAGAGTGATATCGATATAGATCTACAACAAAATATCCGCATACTCTGTCACAATATTGCGTATTCGACGCTTACGATCTAACCGAATTACTCCTCTGTATCACTTAAAACCACTTTTTATGCATTAACTATATAGATTCCCCTTCATCATCCACCAAACGATAAAGGATCTATTGCGCTTCCTATCGAGCGATTAGCGACATTTTTCCTCACTGTTACTATCGCCTATCAAATCGGCTAATCAAGTTACTAACACCCTAATTAGCGACCATAAAAAAAGCCCTGATTAAATTCAGGGCTTTTGATTTGTTGCTAAATCGCTAAATTAAACTGTTGTTTGGAAGATAACACTATCTGCTTTTTCAGTATATTGCTCTAACTGATCAAAGTTCAGATAACGGTAAGTATCCTCAGCAGTTTCATCGACCTTATCCATAAACTGCAAATACTCAGCAGGCGTAGGGAGACGACCGAGCAAAGATGCGACAGCAGCAAGTTCAGCCGAAGCCAAGTATACATTTGCCCCTGTACCAAGACGGTTCGGGAAATTACGTGTTGAGGTTGAAACAACGGTTGCCCCATCTGCAACACGTGCTTGGTTACCCATACACAAAGAGCATCCCGGCACTTCAATACGTGCTCCGCTCTTACCAAACACACTGTAATAACCTTCTTCAGTCAATTGTGTTGCATCCATCTTAGTTGGTGGAGCAACCCATAGGCGTGTTGGTAGCTGCCCTTTATGCTGATCTAACAGCTTACCTGCCGCACGGAAGTGACCAATGTTTGTCATACAAGAACCGATAAAGACTTCATCGATTTTTTCATTTTGAACATCAGACAGCAAACGTGCATCATCAGGGTCGTTAGGAGCACATAAGATAGGCTCTTTGATCTCATTTAGGTCGATTTCGATCACTGCGGCATATTCTGCATCAGCGTCTGCTTCAAGAAGCTGCGGGTCAGCTAACCAGTTTTCCATTCCTTTGATACGACGCTCAATGGTACGGCGATCACCATACCCTTCTGAGATCATCCATTTCAGCAGAACAATGTTTGACTGGAGATATTCAATAATTGGTGCTTTATCCAGTTTAATCGTACAGCCTGCTGCTGAGCGCTCTGCGGAAGCATCTGCTAATTCAAATGCTTGCTCAACTTTTAGCTCAGGCAACCCTTCAATTTCAAGGATACGACCAGAGAAAATATTCTTCTTACCTTTTTTCTCAACAGTCAGTAAGCCTTCTTTGATTGCATATAAAGGGATAGCATGAACAAGATCACGAAGCGTGATGCCCGGTTGCATTTCTCCTTTAAAGCGCACTAAAACAGATTCAGGCATATCAAGCGGCATTACACCTGTTGCTGCTGCAAATGCCACCAAACCAGAACCTGCTGGGAAAGAGATACCGATTGGGAAACGGGTATGCGAGTCACCCCCCGTACCGACAGTATCTGGCAATAACATACGGTTCAACCATGAGTGAATGATGCCATCGCCTGGGCGCAAGGAAACACCACCACGATTCATAATAAAATCAGGTAATGTATGGTGCGTAGTCACATCAACGGGTTTTGGATATGCCGCAGTATGACAGAATGATTGCATAACTAAATCTGCGGAGAACCCTAGGCAAGCTAAGTCTTTTAGCTCATCGCGTGTCATTGGGCCTGTGGTATCTTGCGAGCCAACAGAAGTCATCTTAGGCTCACAGTATTCACCTGGGCGAATACCTGGGCGGCCACAAGCACGACCAACCATTTTTTGAGCCAAAGAGAAACCACGATTGCTTTGTGCAACAGATTTCGCATGACGGAATACGTTAGTTGGCTCTAAGCCAAGTGATTCGCGCGCTTTAGCCGTTAAACCACGGCCAATAATCAATGGAATACGACCGCCAGCACGGACTTCATCAATCAATACATCCGTTTTCAGTTCAAATGTTGCCAGTAACTCACCCGTTTCATGGTTACGCACTTCACCTTTATATGGGTAGATATCAATAACATCGCCCATATTCAGCTTAGATACGTCCACTTCAATAGGTAACGCGCCGGCATCTTCCATGGTATTGAAGAAAATAGGGGCGATTTTACCACCAAGTACAACACCACCACCACGTTTGTTAGGGACAAACGGAATATCATCCCCCATAAACCATAACACAGAGTTAGTTGCTGATTTACGAGAAGAGCCTGTGCCCACAACGTCGCCAACATAGGCCAACGGGAAACCTTTCTTATTCAAGGCTTCAATCTGTTTAATTGGCCCGACATTACCTGGTTCATCCGGCTCAATACCATCGCGAGCATTCTTCAGCATAGCTAGGGCATGAAGCGGAATATCAGGGCGAGACCATGCATCCGGAGCTGGAGACAGGTCATCTGTGTTAGTTTCACCTGTAACTTTAAATACAGTCACAGTCAGTTTTTCAGCCAGCTCAGGACGTTCGATGAACCATTCAGCATTTGCCCATGATTCAATAACTTGTTTCGCGTACTCATTCCCTGCTTTTGCTTTTTCTTCTACATCATAGAAGTTATCAAACATGAGCAAAGTATGGGAAAGTGCTTTAGCCGCGATTGGTGCTAGCTTAGCATCATCCAAAGCTTCAATTAGCGCATGAATATTGTACCCGCCCTGCATTGTACCGAGCAGTTCAATGGCTTTTTCTGGGCTGATAAGAGGAGAGGTAGTTTCACCTTTCGCGATAGCGGCTAAAAAGCCCGCTTTGACATACGCTGCTTCATCAACACCGGGGGGCACACGGTTGGTCAGCAGGTCTAATAGGAAATCTTCTTCACCTTTAGGTGGATTTTTCAGTAATTCTACTAATGCAGCAACTTGCGCAGCATCTAATGGCTTAGGGACAATCCCTTGAGCGGCACGCTCGGCTACGTGCTTACGGTAATCTTCTAGCACGACGTTCTCCTCGCTTCATTGTAATTTATATACCCGGCTGTCTGCACCATCTTGAAAAAATCATCATCCGGTGCCAGGTCAGAGGAACTTGCTCGCATAATCTCAATGGCAGTAAAATTATGCCCAGCTTCGGGCGTTCAGCATAGCAGAGTTTAAACGAAATGTTAATTCATTCACAAGAAAGCAACATCCCTCTGCTTACTTTAAGCCTTAACCATTAATTTCGGGTTATTTTTTAGCTTAAGATACTATAAAGAGTTATAAAAAGCAGATAAAACCTCACTTTTTATAATGCATTTACGCATTTAACGCACCCTTTTTGATGTGTTTTTACCTCTCATATCACAAATTATATTTTTATCGTAATTTTATTTACGTTACTAATTGATAAGGTAAATCATTACGATTGGCTTTAATTTTTTTAAAGGTTTTAATTGATTTTATTGCCCTTTTAATCCAATTAAATTACCAAACGGATCTTCAAGCTGACACATTCGTTTGTTACCTTCTATTAACATCGGTCCTCGATACCGTTTTGCACCTAATTTAGATAAATGCTCAACCGCTAAATCGAAAGATTCCACCTGCCAATATAATACTGTGCCTCGTTTGCCTTCACAGACCTTTGCGTCAGCTTGGACAACCTCGATAGTGAAATTCCCTACGTGTAATACGGTAAAATCAAACTCTGGTAGATATTCGGCAACCGCTTGTGGAAAGGCTTGTTGATACCAAGCTAAGCCGACAGCAACGTCAGGAACATGGATTAAAATAGCAGTCGGTATTAGTTTCATTGAATTAGCTTATTTATGTGAGTACCCATAATCGATAATGATATGTCAGGTTCGTTCACAATTGAAGGTAAGTTACGGAACATATAAACAATAATCCAATTTGCCATGACTTACGTATTTACGTGTTATCAAATGCACATCCCTTTATTAGATATAAATAAAAACAGAATAAAAATGAGAATTTAATATTCCATTAGTCATCTAAACATTATTGTTGATAATTTTTTTCCTTAAGAATATAAACCCAACTTAAATAAGAGGATAAATATATATGACTCTCTGCTTATATTTGAAAAAGTAAAAAGCCAATGTGTTTCCACATTGGCTTTATGCGCTTTGGTCATAAACAGCCAACTACAGAGGCCGTTTATTAAGGCGACTTAAGAAATTATTTTTTCTTTTTCGCTTTTGCGTTTGGTAAGTCAGTGATGCTACCTTCAAAGACTTCCGCTGCCATACCAATTGATTCATACAGCGTTGGGTGAGCGTGGATAGTCAATGCGATATCTTCTGCGTCACAGCCCATTTCAATTGCAAGGCCAATTTCACCCAGAAGTTCACCACCATTAACACCGACAACAGCACCACCGATAATACGGTTAGATTGCTTGTCGAAAATCAGCTTAGTCATACCTTCTGCGCAGTCAGATGCAATCGCACGGCCTGATGCTGCCCATGGGAATGTTGCAACTTCATAGCTGATATTTTTCTCTTTCGCTTCTTTCTCAGTTAAACCAACCCAAGCCACTTCTGGCTCAGTGTAAGCGATTGATGGAATAACTTTTGGATCAAAGTAGTGTTTCAGGCCAGAGATAACTTCAGCCGCTACGTGACCTTCGTGAACACCTTTGTGCGCCAACATTGGCTGACCAACGATGTCACCAATTGCAAAAA
Source organism: Providencia sp. PROV261 (assembly GCF_028477945.1). Taxonomy (NCBI): domain Bacteria; kingdom Pseudomonadati; phylum Pseudomonadota; class Gammaproteobacteria; order Enterobacterales; family Morganellaceae; genus Providencia; species Providencia sp. PROV261. Next base: position 38,939 of record NZ_JAMPMC010000006.1, read on the forward strand.
TGTGAGGTACATTAGTACGCATTTGCTTATCAACATGGATAAAGCCACGGTCATCAACCTCAACACCCGCTTTACCAGCATCAAGGTTTTTACCATTTGGAACACGGCCAATCGCGACCAGAACTGCGTCATAACGTTGTGGTTCAGCAGGTGCTTTTTTACCTTCCATTGTGACATAAATACCATCTTCTTTTGCTTCAACGGCAGTCACTTTGGTTTCTAACAGTAAGTTAAATTTCTTGCTGATTTGTTTAGTGAAGACTTTAACCACATCTTTGTCAGCCGCAGGGATGACTTGGTCAAACATCTCAACAACATCAATCTGAGAACCCAGAGCATGATACACAGTACCCATTTCCAGACCGATGATACCACCACCCATAACAAGCAGACGCTCTGGAACTTCTTTTAGCTCTAACGCATCTGTCGAATCCCAAATACGTGGATCTTCATGAGGAATGAATGGTAACTGAATAGGACGTGAACCCGCAGCAATAATCGCATTATCAAAGTTGATAGTTGTGCTACCGTTTTCGCCTTCAACAACCAGTGTGTTAGCACCAGTAAATTTACCAAGACCGTTCACAACGTTTACTTTACGGCCTTTTGCCATACCAGCTAGACCACCAGTCAGCTGGTTAATCACTTTCTCTTTCCACAGGCGAACTTTAGAAATATCGGTTTTTGGCTCACCAAAAACAATACCATGTTCAGCCAACGCTTTAGCTTCTTCAATCACTTTAGCAACGTGCAATAGTGCTTTAGAAGGAATACAACCAACGTTCAAACAAACTCCACCCAGAGTTGAATAACGTTCTACTAAAACGGTATCTAAACCTAAGTCAGCGCAACGGAAAGCCGCAGAATACCCTGCAGGGCCTGCACCAAGTACCACTACTTGGGCTTTAATTTCAGTACTCATCATGACCTCTTTTTGTTTTGTCCAGCGGGGCAGCCGAAAAACGCATTATTCCACCGGAAAATACACACCGCGAGCAGTTTACAGAATTGTTAACATCCTGAAAAGGCTCATTACGTGACGTAACTCGCAACGTTTCGGATGAACAGTAAAAAATTCTGCCCCAGCCTAAATAAAACAGACCGGCTAATAAGCCGGCCTAATTTATTACATCACCAGTCGACGAATGTCGCTCATCAATTGACCTACTAGGGTGATGAAACGAGCACCATCAGCGCCGTCGATCACACGGTGGTCGAATGAAAGAGACATAGGCAACATCAGTCGAGGCACAAACTCACTACCATTCCAAACTGGTTTGATGGAAGAGCGAGATAGACCCATAATTGCAACTTCTGGTGCATTAACAATTGGTGCAAAACCAGTTGTTCCGATGCCACCAAGGCTAGAAATAGTGAAGCATCCACCTTGCATATCAGAAGCTGTTAATTTGCCTGCACGCGCTTTCTTAGAAACTTCCATCAGTTCGCGAGACAGTTCCATAATGCCTTTTTTGTTCACGTCTTTGATAACAGGAACAACTAGGCCATTTGGCGTATCAACCGCGATACCGATATTGACATATTTCTTCATGAATAGGCGTTGGCCATCTTCAGAAATAGAGCTATTGAAACGAGGCATTTCTTCTAGCGCACGAGCAACAGCCTTCATCACAAACACCAGTGGCGTGATTTTAACACCGAGTTGTTTCTTCTCAGCTTCTTTGTTCTGCTGCTTACGGAAGTCTTCGACATCTGTAGTGTCGACTTCTTCCATCAACGTAACATGAGGGATCATCACCCAGTTACGGCTTAGGTTAGCACCAGAGATTTTTTGGATACGGCCCAGTTCAACTTCTTCAACTTCACCGAACTTGCTGTAATCCACTTTTGGCCATGGCAACATGCCCGGTAAACCACCACCCGCAGCGGCTGGTGCTTCGGCACGCTTGATGGCGTCTTTAACGTAAGATTGTACGTCTTCGCGCAGAATACGACCTTTACGACCCGTTCCTTTTACTTTAGCAAGGTTAACACCAAACTCACGCGCTAAACGGCGGATGACTGGCGTTGCATGTACATAAGCGTCGTTTTCAACAAATTCATTTTTGCTATCAGCTGCTTTTGCTGGTGCTGGTGCTGGCGCCTGTGCGGCTGCCGGAGCGGAAGCGGCTGGCGCTGGTGACGCAGTTGGTGCCGATGCTGCTGGTGCTGCACCTGCAACTTCAAACGTCATGATCAGTGAACCTGTTTTCACTTTATCACCAGTGGCGATTTTGATCTCTTTCACGGTACCGGCAAAGGGTGCAGGAACTTCCATTGATGCTTTATCGCCTTCAACCGTAATGATTGATTGCTCAGCCGAAACAGTATCACCAACGTTCACCATAACCTCAGTGACTTCAACTTCATCACCACCGATGTCAGGTACATTAACATCTTTAATTGCCGAAGCTGCTGGCGCTGACGCAGGTGCCGATGCAGGTGCTGCTTCCGCTGCCGGTGCTGATCCTGCAACTTCAAAGACCATGATCAGTGAACCTGTTTTCACTTTATCACCAGTCGCAATCTTGATTTCTTTTACAGTACCAGCAAAGGGTGCAGGAACTTCCATGGAAGCTTTGTCACCTTCAACAGTGATCAGCGATTGCTCTTCTGCAACTGTATCACCTACTTTTACCATGATCTCAGTCACTTCGACTTCATCGCCGCCAATATCAGGAACAGACACTTCTTTCAGAGCTGCTGCTGTTGGGGCAGCGGCTGGTGCCGCTGGTGCTTCTGCTGACGCAGCCGGAGCCGCGCCTTCTGCTGATTCAAAGACCATGATCAATTTGCCAGTGGTGACTTTATCACCTACTGCAATTTTAATTTCTTTAACCACACCTGCTTGTGGTGATGGGACTTCCATAGATGCTTTATCGCCTTCAACAGTGATCAGCGATTGCTCTGCTTCTACTTTATCACCAACTTTCACCATAACTTCGGTGACTTCAACTTCATCAGCACCGATATCAGGCACTTGGATTTCAATAGACATTGATTATTACCTCTTATGCCAGACGTGGGTTAACTTTTTCTGGGTTGATGTTGTATTTTTTAATCGCTTCTTCAACGACTTTAACATCAACTTCACCACGTTTAGCCAATTCACCTAACGCCGCAACGATTACATAAGATGTATCCACTTCAAAGTGGTGACGTAGGTTTTCACGGCTGTCAGAACGACCGAAACCATCAGTACCTAATACACGGTAATCGCTTGCTGGTACGTAAGTACGAATTTGTTCTGCAAACAGTTTCATATAGTCAGTTGATGCAACGGCTGGCGCATCATTCATTACCTGAGCAACATAAGGTACACGTGGTGCTTCAGAAGGATGCAGCATGTTCCAACGTTCACAATCTTGACCATCACGAGCCAATTCAGTGAATGAAGTAACGCTATACACATCAGAACCGATGCCATATTCCGCTGACAGAATGTTAGCTGCTTCGCGAACATGACGCATCATAGAACCAGAACCTAACAACTGAACTTTACCTTTGCTGCCTTCGATTGAATCCAGTTTATAAATACCTTTACGGATCCCCTCTTCAGCACCTTCAGGCATTGCAGGCATATGATAGTTTTCATTCAGAGTCGTGATGTAGTAGTACACGTTCTCTTGTTTTTCACCATACATACGCTCTAAACCATCCTGCATAATGACGGCAACTTCATAAGCATAAGCAGGGTCATAAGAGATACAGTTAGGGATAGTCAGTGATTGAATATGGCTATGACCATCTTCGTGTTGTAAGCCTTCACCATTTAAAGTTGTACGGCCTGAAGTACCACCAATCAAGAAACCACGAGCTTGCTGGTCACCCGCTGCCCACATTAGGTCGCCGATACGTTGGAAACCAAACATTGAGTAGTAAATGTAGAATGGGATCATCGGCAGGTTGTTTGTGCTGTATGATGTTGCAGCTGCTAACCATGATGAACCTGCACCTAGCTCGTTAATACCTTCTTGTAGGATCTGACCTTTAGAGTCTTCTTTATAGTAAGCCACTTGCTCACGATCCTGAGGCGTATACTGCTGACCTTTAGGGCTATAAATACCAATTTGACGGAACAAACCTTCCATACCGAAAGTACGAGCTTCATCAGCAATGATTGGCACTAAACGGTCTTTGATAGAGTTGTTTTTCAACATCACGTTTAACGCACGAACAAATGCGATAGTGGTTGAAATTTCTTTTGATTGCTCTTCTAGCAATTGGCTGAAATCAGATAACGTAGGGATTTCTAATTTCTCATCAAAGTGCGTACGACGTGCTGGTAGATAACCACCTAGAGCTTGACGACGCTCATGCAGATATTTGTATTCTTCTGAATCTTTATCAAAAGTAATAAATGGCAGTTTTTCCAGTTGATCATCAGCCACAGGCACATTGAATTGATCACGGAAGTGACGAACACCGTCCATGTTCATTTTCTTCACTTGGTGCGCAATGTTCTTACCTTCAGCTGTTTCACCCATACCATAACCTTTGATGGTCTGAGCTAAAATAACAGTTGGCTTGCCTTTAGTTTCTGCTGCTTTTTTAAATGCGGCATACACTTTCTTCGGATCATGACCACCACGGTTCAGCGCCCAAATTTCGTCATCAGTCATGTCTTTAACTAATGCAGCAGTCTCTGGGTAACGATTGAAGAAGTGCTCACGAACGTACGCGCCATCACGTGATTTGAATGTTTGATAATCACCATCAAGGGTTTCGTTCATTAATTGAACCAGTTTGCCGCTAGTGTCTTTACGCAGCAACTCGTCCCAACGATCGCCCCACATAACTTTGATGACTTGCCAGCCTGCACCATTAAAGATACCTTCCAGCTCGTTGACAATTTTACCGTTACCTGTAACAGGGCCATCTAGACGCTGTAAGTTACAGTTAATCACGAATACAAGGTTATCTAGCTTATCGCGTGTCGCGATAGTGATAGCACCTTTAGATTCTGGCTCATCCATCTCACCATCGCCTAAGAAAGCGTACACTCTTTGAGCTGAAGTGTCTTTCAGGCCGCGGTTTTCAAGATATTTCAAGAATTTCGCTTGATAAATAGCATTTAGCGGACCAAGACCCATTGAGACAGTTGGGAATTGCCAGAAATCAGGCATTAATTTAGGGTGTGGATAAGAAGACAGACCTTTACCACCAATTTCTTGGCGGAAGTTATTCATCTGCTCTTCAGTTAAACGACCTTCCAAGAATGCGCGTGCGTAGATCCCTGGGGAGATATGACCTTGGAAAAAGACCAAGTCACCGCCATCATTGTTGTTATGAGCGCGGAAGAAATGGTTAAAACAGACTTCATATAAAGTTGCAGAAGACTGGTATGATGCCATATGGCCACCCAGCTCTAAGTCTTTTTTAGAAGCACGCAGTACAGTCATGACTGCGTTCCAACGAATTGCGGAGCGAATACGGCGCTCCAAATCCATGTTACCAGGGTATGCAGGCTCGTCTTCAACAGCAATAGTGTTGATATAATCAGAACTACCAGATGCACCAGCAGCAATGTTAACACCGCCTTTACGCGCTTCATTCAATACCTGTTCGATAATGAACTGAGCACGATCAACACCTTCTTCACGGATGACCGATTCAATCGCCTGTAGCCAGTCGCGAGTTTCAATCGGATCCACGTCATTTTTCAACATATCTGACATGGTGTATTCCTTATCTGTTATCTATTTTTTAATGTTTATGTGGAGCCTATCTTCGCGCTACTTTCTACAAAATAGCGAGAAGATAGGCCCTGCTGTTGTTGCCGCTAGAACTCTCACAGAGAGTAGTCACAGTAATGCAGACGCAGCAGTCAGTAATCTGCATTACTAATTTAATTCAGGATGTTGCTGCAACCTACGTAGAGAACGCTCCCGCCTTGTTTGTTCACGACTAATATCCAAAAGTAGCTCTTCAATAAAGGCTAAATGGCGATGGGAAGCCTCCCTTGCCTTCTCAGGCTCTCTTGCCATTATAGCGGAGAATATTTGAGCTCGATGTTCACTAACTGCTTTATACATTTCTTTGCGGGTATACAAAAACTCAAAGTTTTGACGAATATTCTGTTCCAACATTGGCACCATACAACGTAACAAATGCAGTATCACCACATTATGCGCCGCTTCTGTGACAATCAGTTGATATTGCAAAACCGCATTTGATTCCGCATTAATATCGCCACTTTGTTGAGCTTTAATAATTAGCTCATAGCTTTGTCGAATTCGCTCCAAATCCTCATCCGTACCACGCAACGCCGCATAATAAGCAGCTATCCCTTCAAGGGCATGGCGTGTTTCAAGAAGATCAAATTGAGATTCGGGATTCCCCGTAAGAAGTTCAGTTAGTGGGTCGCTAAAACTTTGCCACATCTGTTTTTGAACAAAAGTTCCCCCACCTTGGCGGCGAGATAATAGACCTTTAGCTTCAAGAGTTTGGATAGCTTCACGCACTGATGGCCGAGAAACGTCGAACTGTTTTGCCAGCTCACGTTCAGGAGGCAGCTTTTCGCCGGGGCGCAATGTCCCTTCGAAAATAAGATGCTCGAGGCGCTGCTCAATAACATCTGATAATTTTGGTTGGCGAATTTTACCGTAAGCCATAACCTGCCATGATCGTTAGTGATTAATTATTGATTAGGTATTGCTCAGTGTTAATTGGTAATACCAATTTCTTTACGGATTAATAAAGTAACAAAGTATTCACTAACTGTCCATAAAGACCTTGAGCTAAATCATAAAATCCTGCAAATTTTAACAGATTTTTTTAAATTTTAGCATGTTTTGATAACTAATCCTCCGATTGCCAGCACGGTAATTTAACATTTAAAGCGAATTTCTATGCTATAAACACGCTAACTGAATCGATATAGCCAAACCATTAGTGTTTTAATATTCAATAATAACGAATAATAACCAAATTAGCTCACAATAACCGTTTCAAACGCAGATCCGCAAGGAGCAACCTTAACAATCTAGTTAAATATTCACGTCATTTGTTATTTTACGCAATGTAAGCGTTGTCTATATTCACCAAGATAGCAAGGCTACACGATATAAAAATCTGTAATCGGCTCATCTATCGATTAATGATGAGGTTACATCTTGATTAGACTCTAACTGCACTGCGTTTTATAGATAAAAATGTCTGGCTAATTAGTTGGAATGAATACACCTAGAATAGTTCAAAAAACAGCAAAGCGCCCTAGATGATACTACCTATACGAAAAAATAAGCCTGCCTCAACCTAGGAGGCCTACTAGCATGAGACGGCGATGCTCGCTTTCGCGGCCTATCGCTCCAATATTTATTTTCGTTAGCTAGTAATCAACAAGCTAATATCAAGGCCATACTCAAAATCCACCTTCTGAGTAAAAAGCGTTGGTCTATCACTCCCACGTTTTAGTTTTATGCACAGCGTAATAAGGTGGATTTGTTAAGCTAACGGCTCTCAATTTTCATATTTGCTATTACTGCTGCCATACATGAATCAAGGCAAAATGCCCACTGTTGTGACTAAATAAACAGAAAATCTCTTCCCCCTTTCTTGTTATGAGAAAGGGGGAGTTATGATGGTTAATATTTATTCTGTTGTTGCTAAATGCGGCCATCATCGGGCACTAGGTTAGCGATGGGAGTCCTGGCTATATTGCTTATTTTTCTTCAATAAAACGCATTGAAAGATCCATCGCTCTAATATGTTTCGTCAATGCACCAACAGAAATGAAATCAACCCCAGTTTCCGCAAATTCTCTAATAGTATCTAATGTAACATCACCAGACACCTCGAGAGCGGCTTTACCCGCTGTCAGTACAACAGCCTCTTTCATCATCGTGACAGTGAAATTATCAAGCATAATAATGTCTGCATTCGCCTTTAATGCTTGAAGTAATTCAGTTAAATCTTCAACTTCAACCTCAATAGGAACTTCCGGATGAGCTTGCCTCGCTAACGCCACTGCTTGAGCAACAGAGCCTGCCGAAATGATATGGTTTTCTTTAATTAAATAAGCATCTGATAAACCAAGACGATGATTAAAACCTCCACCCATTAGTACTGCATATTTAAGAGCACTTCTTAAACCGGGGATCGTTTTACGTGTATCTAATAATTTGGTTCTTGTGCCTTCAATTTTCGCCACATACTGAGCAGTTACAGTAGAAACAGAAGACAATGTCTGGATAAAGTTCAATGCCGTTCTTTCTCCAGTGAGTAATACTTGTGAAGGCCCTGACATTTCACAAAGCAGCTGATTTGGCGCAACCTTATCTCCATCATTCACATGCCATACAATGCTAACTTGCCCACCAAGCTGGCTAAAAACTTCTTCTAACCATTTTTGTCCACAAAAAACGCCTTCTTCCCGTGTAATAATACGCGCTTTAGCTTGTGAAGTAGGTTGTAAAAGCTGCCCCGTAATATCTTGCTTAAAATCAACTGTTTGCCCAAGATCTTCTTTTAACGCGTGGCTTACTATAAATGGAATATCGCTATTTAACCTTTCAAGCAATAATTCACGTCTTTGTTCTTCGTTATAACGCCTCGTCGCCATCAATCCACTCCAATAAATTTCTTGTGCCCATTGCTATCTATACCCATCATGTATCAAGCCTTATGGCGCACGTTATTCATCTTGCTATCGCCCAATCATCTAAGCTATTACAGTACATACAACTCAATGTGCTTGGGTATGAAAATAGAACCACCGCTACAAACATACATCTCGAATAATTTTGTGTATATGCTAATCTTCTCAACTCAAGATAACGAATATAAGCGAGTAATAAAACGGGAATACTATGCTACCAGAGATAAAAATACATAATGGCTGGCTACAAAATGTGACTCATATCCCTTCACCACACCATGATGAGCGCCCTGAGAACATTATCCCTTCCCTGTTAGTTATCCATAATATTAGCTTACCCCCCGGCCAATTTGGTGGGCCTTATATCAACCAACTTTTTACTGGAACACTCGACCCAACAGAGCATGCCTTTTTTGATGAAATCAAACACCTTCGTGTTTCAGCCCACTGTTTAATTCGCCGTGATGGCGAGATTATTCAATATGTTCCTTTTCATTTAAGAGCTTGGCACGCCGGGCAATCCCTTTATAAGGGTAGAGAAAAATGTAATGATTTTTCAATTGGAATCGAGCTTGAAGGCACGGATTTTGAGCCTTTCACGCCTTTACAATACAATTCGCTAGTAAAACTGACACATGCTCTTATTGAGCTATACCCTGAATTACAAGATAACATCACCGGTCACAGCGACATTGCCCCCGGCCGTAAAACAGATCCCGGCCCTTATTTTGATTGGCAACAATTCAAGGCCCTGTTAAAACATAAAAGATAATATAATTTATAGTGCAACCGACTTAACTGAGTGCCTTATCTCTGTTTAAACCTACTTTAGATGGACTCTTTTAAGTCTCTACAATGACTGCCCCTCCCTCGCCATAAACCGCGAAGCTTTCCACTTTTCGGCCCGCAAATGCCGATATGACGGATAAGACTGCTCTTTGTCGGCTGATACGACAAGCTCAGCTATTACCCCCTATAATTCCCTTATGCCGGATGTGGATTGTCAGTCATGTTCAACGATAGATTACTCTTTAAAGCCCTTTAGGTTTTTCGTCTTATATCCCAATCCACACTTCGCGAGGTTTATAGCATTCACTCTAAAATAGCCCCAACTTCCCCCGCTTCTACTCATTAGTTTTATCATACTTTCTCATTAACGCGATATTTTATTGTCCACCATATTTACCTTTGCGAGTCTTCTCCCAAGAAAATGTAATACGATACATTTTTTATTTTAATTTTTCGTAGGTGCTCGTATGCAGGGTTTGAAGAGATTAAATAATCAAATGGAACAATTTAAGATACCTCCTCACTCAACAAGGAGGCTATATGAATCAACAAGGATTTTCTTTAATTGAAATAATGGTTGTCATTGCAATAATTTCTATATTAAGTGCTATTGCAATACCGGGATATCAAGGTTATATGCAAAAAGCGGCAATAACCGATGTATTACAAACAGTTTTACCATATAAGAATAATATTGAAATTTGCGCGTTTAATAAAGGCTCATTAACTGGCTGTAATGCAGGAAGTGAAAATATTCCTAATAATATAAAAGGAAAATATATCAAAACAATAGATGTAAAGTCAGGCATTATTAACTTTATAGCCGATAAGAGTCTTGCCAATCTCTCTGTGACTTTAACCCCAATTATCCCTACTGATAGTTCACCATTCCAATGGCAAGTAGCCTGCGAACATGATAGTGACAGTAAATTAAAAGCATTATGTGAAAATACCTTCATCTTTTAATATAAGGTAAGTTTATGAATAGCACCAGGGAAAGAGATTTTATATTTAAAGAATTAAAAAGTATTTGTGATAAACACTATATTATTATTGTTGATTACAATCATAAAAGATTATCTATAGGTGTACCTAAAAAGCCAGATGACAATATACTTGCTACTTTACGTTTTATTGCTAGCGTGCCGGTATGCTATGACATTTGGCCAAAAGAAAAGATTGATCATTACTTCAATAAAAAATATGAGGAGATCCAAGAGCCAGAAACAAACTATCAACCTAATGGCGCCGAGCAGCTAGATACACGTTCACCCGCCGTCGATTTTGTAGAGAATATGCTCAAAACAGCGGTAAGAAAACGCGCATCTGATATTCATATCGAACCATCAAAACAAGGGATAAAAATCCGTTTACGTGTAGATGGCAAGCTCTATTTTATTCCTTCGCCACCTCTCGAAATCAATAATGAAATTATTGCTCGAATAAAAATAGTTGCCAAATTGAATATTGCAGAGAAGCGATTACCACAAGATGGGCAAATGAGTTGGCATTTCGAAGGGCATAATTACAGTATTCGCCTGTCAACGATACCAACATTATATGGTGAAAAATTGGTTCTACGGATACTTAGCACCCAGCTAAAGTATTCTATAGAACAAATAGGGATGCACAATAATTTGCTATTAAGTTTAAAAAAAGAGCTATTGCAACCACAGGGCTTAATTCTTGTCACAGGCCCGACTGGCAGTGGGAAAACCGTCACGCTCTATAGTGCATTAGAGTATCTCAACCAATCTTCACGTAACATATCTACCATTGAAGACCCTATTGAGATCCCACTATCTGGAATTAACCAAGTTCAAGTAAACGATAAATATGGCTTGAGTTTCGCTCACATACTAAGAGCCTTACTCCGGCAAGATCCTGATATTATCATGGTAGGAGAAATTCGAGATGAAGAAACGGCACAAATAGCAACCAGAGCCGCACAAACAGGCCATTTAGTCTTATCAACTCTACATACCAATTGCACATTTAGCGCCATTGAAAGGATGGCGCAATTAGGTGTGAGTCAATCCCAATTGAGTTCTTGCTTAAAAATGGTGATTGCACAAAGGCTGGTACGCCGATTATGCCCAAACTGTAAAGTCACACCCCCTAAAAATACACAAATTAGCGACAATAAAACGATTAAAGAGTGGTCATCCACGGGATGTGATCTCTGTTTTGCAGGGTTTATGGGGAGAACCGCCATATATGAGTATCTAGGGCAAGATGCACTGACTGAGATTTTTCAGCATGGAAAACAATGTATCACTCATTTTCAAACACTTTTTCAGGATGGATTGAACTTAATTGAAGCAGGTGAAACCACATTACAAGAGCTCTATGCTATTACAGGGACAGGGGAGATTATTTAATGTTTATCTATTCTTATACCGCTTTATCTCATGATAATAATATTGTCCAAGATTTTATTATTTCTAAAAATAAAAAATCAGCCTTTATTGAACTCTTAGAAGCGGAACAAACTCCACTTCATATTCGTTTAAAAGCCATATTCATTCTCAACGCGGCCAATATTAACTACCGAACGCATTTTTTCTATCAACTAAATTCCCTCGTATCATCCGGTATTAATTTACTCCAAAGTCTATATATTTTGCAAAAAAACACACACTCACCATTTTGGCAAAAGATTATCACATCGACGATCACTGACTTAAAGAAAGGCAATCGGTTTTCTGATAGCTTAAGAAAACACCCTGACATCTTCACCCCCACCATAATCAGTTTAATAAGCGTCGCAGAAAAAACCGGAAATTATGAAAATAACTTTAAAATCATTGCAGGTATGCTAAAACACAATGAAGAGACAAAGAAAAAAATCACTAAGTCACTTAGATACCCTATTGTATTAACATTATTTTCTATCGCATTAATCTTCATTATGTTAGTTTATGTGTTACCACAATTTGAAACTATTTATCAAAGTTTTCAACACGAGCTTCCTTTAATCACAAAAATCATGATCTATTTATCTAATTTGGTCACTGATTATTTTCCTTATTTTTTACTTATAACGCTAATTATTTCATTACTGATTTGGAAATTTAAAGCGAATACCGTAAGATTCATTATTACGTTGCTATTTTATGTTCCACCTATCAAAAAATTAATTAAAAATAGTAACTTGAATATCTTTTTCTTAACCTTATCCTCAACACTCCAAGCGGGTTTGCCGCTAACAGAATGTTTAAAATGTACAGCGGATACACTGCATAATCCGTTGTATAAAAAAGAAAGCCTTTCTGTATATCATGCTGTTTTAAAAGGGGAGTCATTATCTGCTGCCGTTAAAAACAGCGCTTTCTTTCCAAGTATTGTGCATCAGCTAATCGCTGTTGCAGAAGAGTCTGGTCAGCTTCCTCACTTCTTACAGTATTTATTTACACATTTTTCAACGCAACATACTAGCTTAACTGAAAAGTCATTAAAGAATCTCGAACCTATCTTACTATTGCTAATGGCATTCCTCGTTGGAACTATTATGGTGGCAATGTACCTCCCTATCTTCAATTTAGGAAATGTTATAACAGGGATTTAATGGCTTAATTATAGGATAGCATTTTGCCTATTTATGCTATAAAACTACTTGCGGATGTTAAGATCAGTAAACCTACCGTGCGTATTATCTTGTGAGTGAAGACAAATCAAAAAAATCCGTGTAACCTACTATTTTTCAATAGAATGAAGAAGATTATGAGCTATATTGTTGCATTAACAGGGGGGATCGGTAGCGGTAAAACAACCGTTGCGAATCACTTTGCCAAGCTAGGAATACCGCTAGTTGATGCTGATATTATTGCCAGAAAAGTCGTCGAGCCTAGCTCACCAGCTCTTGAAGCTATCGCCTCTCGTTATGGCGCAGACATTATTCAACCTGATGGCTCTCTCAATCGACAACGTCTTAGGGAAATTATTTTTTCTGATGTCGCCGAGAAACAATGGCTAAATGCCCTACTTCATCCCTTAATTCATCAAGAAACACAACAACAATTACAGCAGGCCGATAGCCCTTATGTGTTATGGGTTGTACCTCTGTTATTTGAAAATAAACTCGCTCATCTTGCCAATCGGGTGCTGGTTATTGATGTCACCCCTGAAGAACAAATTTTACGCACGGTACAAAGAGACAATGTGAGTGAAGAGCATGTAGTGAATATTTTGAAAGCCCAAACCAGCAGAGAAAACCGTTTACTACAAGCTGATGATGTTATTACAAACCATGATGGTGAATTAAACATAGCTGAAAAGGTAGCCACATTGCACGAAAAGTATATGACGTTAGCACAACAGCAAAAATAGGAAATAAATATGAGTGAATCAAACACTGTAAACTTCGTCACTTACGAGTATCCATTGAATGAAAAAATTCGCTCATGGTTAAGGCTCGAAACACTATTACAACAGGTTTATGAGCTTAGTCACATTACATCCTATACCTCTGGTATTGCCTTTTTCCGCTCAGTTTCAGAATTAATTGAAATCCTTGATAGAGGTGAAGTACGCTCTGATCTGATCAAAGAGCTAGAAAAACAGCGTAAGCGTTTAGCTGCATGGGCCGAGGCTCCAAATGCAGACAACCAGTTGATCTCAACACTTCTTGATGATCTTGCGGCTAAGATTACCAATATCACCGCGGCGCCTAGATTTGGTCAACAATTACGAAATGACAAAATTATTAGTATGGTGCGCCAGCGCTTAAGTATCCCTGGTGGATGCTGTAGTTTCGATCTGCCCACATTACAGTTATGGCTTCATATGCCACAAGAACAAAAAGATCAGGCTATTAGCGAGTGGCTAAAGAGTCTCATGCCACTCAAAGATGCATTAGATACTATCTTGAGCTTAATCCGCCACGCAGGCGCTTTTGAGCTAAAAGAGTGCCATAATGGTTTTTATCAAGATAGTGTTGAAGACAAAGAGTTATTAAGAGTGAAGTTATCCAGCGATAAATTAATTTTCCCTCAGATTTCAGGTCATAAAACGCGATTTGCTATCCGTTTTCTTCACATTGACAGTGAAAATGGTATTGTACCCACAACGATGGCCTTTGAATTATCCTGCTGCTAATAAGGGGTAGTAATAAATGACTGAGAAAATTGAAGTTAATTGTCCAACTTGCCAAAAAGTTGTGGTTTGGGGTGAAGAAAGCCCTTATCGGCCCTTTTGCAGTAAACGCTGTCAGCTCATTGACCTAGGTGAATGGGCTGCTGAAGAAAAGCGTATTACCAGCCAAGGGGATATTTCTGACAGCGATAACTGGAGCGAACAACCCGACCAGTAGCAACATAAGTGATGAGCTTTATATCCCAATCATTCCTCTGAGATAGATTGAGATATAAAGCATTTTTGATAAATATCCTGCTGCTATAAGCTAGTAATGATATTTTTCTACACGAACAAGAAAACACTAATATGGCTGTTTACCTTGGGATACGACCCCGGTTTATCGTCAACAACCCCTAACTTAATCTCAGTGAATATCTTCTGCGTTTAACATATCAATAATCACTCGGTTAGCTGGAGGAAATTCACTTGCGACCAAGTCTTTTTGATCGACCCAACGCCCTTTTTGCCCCTCTTTCCCATAAGGTTCATTTTCCCAATCTGAAACCATAAAGAAGTATAAAGTGACATAACGTTCATCAAATTCGTGTTCGACACAATGAAAAAGCTCACATTCAGTGACGATAATGCCAACTTCTTCTTCTAGTTCACGGATAAGTGCATCTTGCGGGTGTTCGCCGTTTTCCAGTTTTCCCCCGGGAAATTCCCAAAAACCGGCCATATGCGTTCCACTTGGACGCTCTGTAATAAATATTTTTTGCGCGTTATTACGAATAATTCCAGCAGCGATATAAAGGTGTTTTTTTTCCATAATTTCTTCGTTAAAAAGGCGGGTTACCCCGCCTTGTTTGATGTAATAATTAATTATTTTAACCGACCATGACACTGTTTGTATTTTTTACCTGAACCACAAGGACATGGGTCATTACGACCAATTTTATGACCTTGTGTTGCTATTCGCGCTTCCGCTTCAGACATCAATGATTCAGCGCCAGCTTCATGGCTTAACTGTTGTCTTCTAGCTAAACGCTCAGCTTCTTCTTTACGCTGTTGCTCTAAAGCTTCAACTTCTTCAGGCAAACGAACTTGTACTTTAGAAAGTGTACTGATTACTTCATATTTTAACGATTCAAGCATATTCGCGAACATGTTGAAAGATTCACGTTTATATTCTTGTTTCGGATCTTTTTGTGCGTAACCACGTAAATGGATACCTTGGCGTAAATAGTCCATCGAAGCTAAGTGTTCTTTCCACAACGTATCTAACGTTTGTAGCATGACACCTTTTTCAAAGTTACGCATCATTTCTGCGCCAACAATCTCTTCTTTCTTCTGATAGACTTCGATGGCTTTTTCCATTATACGCTCACGAAGCGTTTCTTCATGTAACTCTGGTTCTTTATCCAGCCACTCTTTAATGGGTAAATCTAAATCAAAGTCACTCACCAGTCGTTTTTGTAGGCCTTCAATATCCCACATTTCTTCTAGTGATTGCGGTGGAATATAAGTATCGATTGTTGCCGTAAAGACATCTTCACGAATGCTATCCACGGTTTCTTTAATGTCACCACCATCGAGCAATTCGTTACGCTGACTATAAATAGCACGACGTTGGTCACTCGCAACATCATCGTACTCAAGAAGTTGCTTACGAATATCAAAGTTACGGTTTTCTACTTTACGCTGTGCATTAGCAATCGCTTTGGTTACCCATGGATGCTCAATCGCCTCACCAGGTTTCATACCTAATTTACGCATCATGCCTGTGACACGATCAGACGCAAAAATACGCATAAGCGCATCTTCCATTGATAAGTAGAAGCGAGAAGAACCGGCATCCCCTTGACGACCCGCACGACCACGTAACTGGTTATCAATACGGCGGGATTCATGGCGCTCTGTACCAATGATATGCAAACCACCCGCGGCAAGAACGGCATCATGGCGCTCTTTCCAACGTGCTTTAATTTCATCGATTTGCTCTTGAGTTGGCGATTCTAAAGCAGCAACTTCTGTCTGCCAGCTACCACCTAACATAATATCGGTACCACGACCTGCCATGTTAGTCGCGATAGTTACTGCTCCCGCTTGACCCGCGTTTGCAACAATATCTGCTTCTAAGGCGTGGAATTTAGCATTCAATACGTTATGCTCAATTTTTGCTTTTTTAAGCGCGTTAGAAATTAACTCTGACTTTTCAATTGAGATTGTACCGACCAGAACAGGCTGACCATTTTGTGTTCTTTCACGAATATCTTCGATAATAGCCGCAAATTTATCTGTTTCTGTCATATAAACCAGATCAGGTAAATCTTTACGGATCATTGGACGGTTAGTTGGAATAACAATCGTATCGAGTTTATAGATAGAACTAAATTCAAATGCTTCGGTATCCGCTGTACCTGTCATACCAGCAAGTTTTTCGTACAAACGGAAATAGTTTTGGAATGTAATCGATGCCAATGTTTGGTTTTCGTTTTGGATCTCAACACCTTCTTTGGCTTCAACAGCTTGGTGCAGACCATCTGACCAACGACGCCCTTCCATTGTACGACCTGTATGTTCGTCAACAATGATAACTTGACCATCTTTAACGATATAGTCGACATCCAAAGTAAATAGCGCATGCGCACGTAGGCCGGCCATAACATGGTGCATCAACATAATGTTAGATGGCGAATAGAGTGATTCCCCCTCTTCCATTAAGCCTGCTTCTGTCAGCAGCTGCTCAATCAGCACCAAGCCGCGTTCAGTCAGCGTAACTTGACGTGATTTTTCATCAACAGAGAAGTGACCTTCGCCTTGGAAAGTGTCTGAATCTTCTTTTTCTTGACGCACTAGCTTAGGAATTAATTTATCGACTTTTTTATACAGCTCTGAACTGTCTTCAGCAGGGCCTGAAATAATCAGTGGGGTACGAGCTTCGTCGATAAGAATGGAGTCAACCTCATCCACTAACGCATAATGAAGTTTACGCTGTACGCGCTCCTCTGGGCTAAATGCCATGTTATCACGTAGATAGTCGAAACCGAATTCGTTGTTAGTTCCGTAAGTGATGTCAGCCGCATAAGCCTCACGTTTCAGCGCAGCAGGCATACCCGGAAGGTTGATACCAACGGTTAAACCTAAAAATTCAAATAAAGGACGGTTATTTTCGGCGTCACGCTTAGCTAAGTAGTCGTTTACTGTAACAACGTGAACCCCTTTACCCGTTAAGGCATTCAAGTAAGCTGGCAATGTCGCGGTAAGTGTTTTACCTTCACCTGTACGCATCTCAGCGATACAACGTTCATTCAGAACCATACCACCAATCAACTGTACGTCGAAATGGCGCATACCGAAAACACGTTTACTGGCTTCACGCACTGTCGCAAACGCTTCTGGGATCAAGCTTTCGAGACTTTCATTCTTGCTTAGGCGATCACGAAATTCCTGCGTTTTTGCCTTAAGCTCATCATCGCTCAATTTTTCAAATTCAGGCTCAAGACGATTGATTTTTTCAACCTCTTTACGCAAGCGACGTAGAGTACGATCATTACGACTACCAAAAACCTTGGTTAATAATTTTGTTAACATATTGATATATTCTCAGGTAATTCAGTTAATTACTAAATAGTAAAACCCTGTATTTTGAATAAATACAGCGCATCTCGAACAGATGCTTAAATAAAACTAACAATTAACTGAAAGCAGGGCCCGCACGGATACCATGTACCTGAGCAACCCAAATAGCGGGTTGGTATGCAACGAAATGAGGGTAAGCATAGTGATCAGTTTGATCGAAACTATCACTCCATTGAAGTGAACGTTGTGCCAACATGGCATACAACGTATCAAGCATGACTTGAGGTGCTAACAGTGGCCCTTTTTTTTCATCTTGTTGATTTGCATCATCATCTTCAGAGATTGAAAAAGCGAATGTTAATTGCCTAATCACATTCCTGACCGCATGCTGCTGCCAGTAATTCACTGAATAAGAAGACGATGATGAGGAGCGCTGAGGGCTTTGCTGAGCAAATAAATTATCAAACGCATTAACCGCTTGGTTTTGGCGATTAATTGAAGAGGAGTTGAACTGCGTTTGCTGAGCATCAGATAACGCATTTAAAATCCCAGGCATGCCAATGCTCGTAGCCACAACCCCTAGTAAAAGGTGCGGCCAAAAGTATTTTATACCAAATTGTCGCCAAAGATTTAAAATGCCCATCAAAGTCTTATATTATATTTCTAATATACCATTCTTATTCATGATTGCTTAACAGCATGCCAACCATACCCGCTTGCTATAACTCACCAATCTCTATGATTGTGGCCCTTGTTGGCGCGATTTTCTCAAACACCCAACAGCACCTTGCTACAGCCTTGGTAATTTAGAGTATACTTAGATACTAAACCTACCTATTTAGACGGAGCTAACAATGAGAGATAGCCACCCACAAGCTTTGTTCGATGTTCTTGAGGAGTCACTCGCAAAAACGCGCAGCCCCTTGCTCACCATTCAACGTAATGCTATCGCGATTAATAAACTAAACAAAGCCGTTAAAGCACTGCTGCCAAGCGAATTAAAACCCATGTGCCGCGTAGCAAACTACCGTAATTGCATTTTGGTTATCGAAGTTGCTAACGCAAGTTGGATGACGCGACTGAATTACGAAAAACTTCAGCTACTTTCTGCATTACGAAACTCTATTCTACCATCTTTATCTTCTATAGACATCAGAATCAATCCCGTTCTCATGCGAAAAAAGGCTGAAAATAGCTCACTGAATAATCAAACAGCTAAAACTGCTCAGGTTGCGAATAAACGTAAGATCAGTACAGAAACGGCAAAACAACTTTTGCATTTAGCGGAGAATAGCCCGAAGAGATTAAAAGAGAGATTAGAGCGGCTGGCTGCACTGGCCGGAGAGAGTACCAGTACAACCAACAGAAAAGACTAACACATCATTATATATGTGGTAGTAATATCACTGCTTACTCAACACTGACTATTATCAGTGTGATTAGGCGTAAACAGTTGAAGGTGCTTTGAATGCCACCGGCAATTCAGCTTCATCTTCAAATGTGACCAGATCCCAAGCAGATTCTTTTGCTAATACCGCTTGTAGAAGTTTGTTATTCAATGCGTGGCCTGACTTGTATGCAGTAAATGCACCAATAATATTATGTCCACACATGAATAGGTCACCAATAGCGTCGAGAGTTTTGTGACGAACGAATTCATCTTCAAAACGTAGGCCATCTTCGTTGAGTACACGATAGTCATCAACAACGATAGCGCAATCGAAGCTACCACCTAAGCATAAGCCTTGGGATTGCAGATATTCAATATCACGCATAAAACCAAATGTACGCGCACGACTAATTTGGCGTACAAACGCTTCTGCTGAAAAATCCAGCTTATAACGTTGAGTGCTGCTATCAATCGCTGGGTGATTAAAGTCAATGGTAAAATCTAGGCTAAAACCATTGTATGGTGCAAATTCTGCCCATTTATCACCATCTTCTACACGTACTTTCTCTTTTATACGTAAGAATTTTTTCGCACTGTTCAATTCTTCAATACCAGCATCTAGTAATAAGAAAACGAACGGTGCTGCACTGCCATCCATGATCGGGATTTCAGGCGCATTGACTTCAATAACAATGTTATCGATACCTAATCCTGCCAAAGCAGCATTCAGATGCTCTACGGTCGAAATACGCACGTTGTCTTCGTTGACTAAGCAAGTACATAACATGGTATCGCGGACAGACTTAGCATCAGCCGGAAAATCAACCGGAGGATTTAGGTCAGTACGACGGTAGATGACCCCGGTGTTTGCCGCCGCTGGACGCAGAGTAAGCGTGACTTTTTTGCCGGTATGTAAACCAACACCAGTCGCTTCAACTATACGTTTAAGTGTCCTTTGTTTGATCATCGTATTTTTCTCGCAATGTTATCCGTCCTGCTGATTATCTTACTAGATAACCAGCGGGAAAGTTTAGCACAAAAAGCGGAGAATCCAATATTAATTAAAATTAATCGGCCTGTTTACGCAAAAATGCCGGAATATCCAAGTAATCAGGTTCTTTATTCGCTTGCGTATTTTGGTCATTCACCGCTTTCGCAGCAACTGGTTTTTCCTCTGTCAGAGAAGACATGCTATTTTGCATTTGCTGATAACGCTGCTCCATAGACGCTTGCTGTGACATCTTGTTATTCACCAGAGTGATTTCAGGGCGTTTGTCCATACCGATACCGGTAGCCACGACAGTCACGCGCAATTCATCATTCATCTCAGGGTCAAGTGATGTACCAATTACGACGGTTGCATTATCAGATGCGAATGCGCGGATGGTATTACCCACCGTTTCAAACTCATCCAAACGCAGGTCGAAACCAGCGGTAATGTTGACAAGAACACCACGTGCGCCAGACAGATCGATATCTTCCAACAGTGGACTTGAAATTGCCATTTCAGCCGCTTCTTCAGCACGATCTTCACCACGAGCCACACCGGACCCCATCATTGCGTAGCCCATCTCTGACATCACAGTACGTACGTCAGCAAAGTCCACGTTCATCAGACCTGGGCGTGTGATCAGTTCCGCAATACCTTGAACAGCGCCTTTCAGTACATCGTTAGCTGCGCCAAATGCATCAAGTAAAGAGATACCACGACCCAAGACTTTTAATAATTTATCATTTGGAATCGTAATCAATGAGTCAACATGCTTAGATAGCTCAGTGATACCTGATTCCGCAAATGCCATGCGCTTTTTGCCTTCAAAGTTGAATGGCTTAGTCACAACAGCAACTGTTAAGATGCCCAGCTCTTTGGCAACCTCAGCCACAACTGGGGCAGCACCTGTACCTGTACCACCACCCATACCAGCTGCAATAAAGACCATGTCAGCACCTTCAAGTGCATTACGTAAAGCTTCACGATCTTCTTCAGCGGCATTGCGACCGACTTCTGGGTTTGCACCCGCGCCAAGGCCTTTAGTGATACCAGTACCGATCTGGATTGTTTGTCCGACTGCAGTTTTACGCAGTGCCTGTGCATCAGTATTGACGGCGAAGAATTCCACGCCTTCAATACGTTCACGCACCATGTGTTCAACGGCGTTACCGCCGCCGCCACCAACGCCGATGACTTTAATCACCGCATCGTTGGTTAGCTCCATTGGTTCAAACATAATGTCTCTCCGTTTTGTGCTTTACTTCGAAGCTAATAATATGCTTCTGAATAAAAATTAAAATTCTTTTCTCAGCCAGCCTGTGATTTTACTAAACCACCCTTTAACTGAAGCACGTTTTTCCGTTTCGGTATCATCGCCAAGATGGCTCTCTTTACCGTAATGCAGAAGCCCAACCGCAGTTGAATAGTATGGCTCCTGAGCATAATCCGTTAAGCCTGTAATATTGAGCGGAATACCGACCCTAACTTGTGTATGGAAGACTTTTTGAGCACATTCGACGAGGCCATCGATTTGTGCCGCCCCTCCCGTTAGCACGATACCCGCTGCCAAATGGTGTTTGACACCTTGTTGGCGTAACTGTTCCTGTAAATTTAAAATTTCTTCATTTACAAGGTTTAACAGCTCTGTGTAACGTGGTTCAATGACCTCCGCTAAAGTCTGACGTTGTAGACTTCTTGGAGGACGCCCTCCCACGCTAGGGACTTCAACAGTTTCATCTTTGCTCACTATCGAACCGACAGCGCAGCCATGACGAACTTTGATTGCCTCCGCATCACTCGGTGGAGTACCGAAGGCATAAGCGATATCACTGGTAACGACATTACCTGCATAAGGGATAACTTTGGTATGACGTAGTGCCCCACCGGTGTATACCGCCATATCCATGGTTCCGCCGCCAATATCGACAACACAAACGCCAAGTTCGCGTTCATCTTCGGTCAATACTGAATAGCTCGCCGCAAGACCTGCAAAAATCAGCTGGTCGACTTTTAATCCACAACGCTCAACCGCTTTTACAATATTTTTTGCCATGTCGTTATGACAAGTAATCAAATGTACCTTGGCTTGCATACGTACACCTGACAAACCAACAGGGTTCTTAATACCTTCTTGGTAATCAATCGCGAATTCTTGTGGTATGACATGAAGAATTCGATGCTCATCACGAACCCTAACTGATTTTGCGGTATGAACAACACTGTCAACGTCTTCTTGTGTCACTTCCTCTTCCGAAACGGGCACCATGCCGATTTCGTTTTGGCAGCTAACATGCTTACCTGATAACGCAAGATAAACTGAAGAAATTTGGCAATCCGCCATCAACTCAGCCTGATCAATCGCCCTTTGCACGCATTTAACGACTGATTCCAAGTCATTAACGCCACCTTTGTCCATTCCACGAGATGGACAACTTCCCACCCCGATAATATTCACCATACCATCGGGCAGAATTTCGCCGACAAGGGCCGACACCTTGGAAGTTCCAATTTCAAGGCCTACAACTAATTTTCTGTCCGTCGTTTTGATCATTTGCTTCTGCCTAGTCTGAGTTATTAGCAATATTAATTATTGTAACTCCAGTGGAGCATCCACTAGGAGCGGAGCCCACCCCACCGCAGCACCACTGGTATAACGAAGGTCAACATAGTCGACACGTTTATCTGTGGCTTGCTGCAAAAGCGGATAAAGTTCAAGGAAACGATTTAACCGCTGAAAAACTTCTTTTTTCCCGAGCTCTACTCGGACATCATTATCTAAGATA
This sequence comes from Providencia sp. PROV261, assembly GCF_028477945.1. Taxonomy (NCBI): domain Bacteria; kingdom Pseudomonadati; phylum Pseudomonadota; class Gammaproteobacteria; order Enterobacterales; family Morganellaceae; genus Providencia; species Providencia sp. PROV261. The sequence continues at coordinate 62,149 of NZ_JAMPMC010000006.1, forward strand.
AGTTGCCAAGCATGGCGTGCCGTCATAGATACTGATTTCAATTTTAAATTGTGTTCTGACAATATTCTTTTAAATTCAATGTACTCTTTTATAACTTCTTTTTGGCTACCTTGGGGGCCATAGAGCATCACATAATTGCCCTTGCTGCTTTCACTCGCAGGGAGGCTAAATACTCGCCCCTCCTGATCAACCATATTTTGGTCATTCCAACGTGCGTAAGGTACGTATTCTACCAGATGTATCTTTAACTCATCAGGCCACTGTTTGCGAACCGTCACCTGACGGATCCAAGGCATCGCACTTATCTGATTTTGGATGGCATTGACATCAACTGTCATAAAAGTACCAGGTTGCCCTAGAGATAATATCGCCTTCCTCACATCATCATTGCTGGTATAGTGGCGCTCTCCGGTTAATACTAACTTTGACATTGGCAGCCTATCTGCATCTTTCATCCAGTTCATGACGGTCCAGCCACTCCAAATGATTGTTCCCACAACCATTAGAAAGAAAATCAACCCGCCGAGAAAAGCACCATTACTTGGGCCTGACCCTGACTCGTTGTTGTCATCATTATGCTTATGATGCCGAACATTCAATGCTGCCTGTGACATATCAGTTAGCCAATTCCAAAATACGTACTACCAACTGCGAAAAATCCATACCTGCTTGGCGCGCTGCCATTGGCACTAAACTGTGACTTGTCATTCCTGGTGAGGTATTCACCTCTAGCAAGTAGAATTGACCGTCACTATCTTGCATTACATCAACTCGCCCCCAACCGCGACACCCAACCGCCTGATAAGCACGCATCGCAAGTTGTGATAACTGCGCTTCTGATCCTGCATCTAAGCCACTTGGGCAAAAATATTGCGTTTCATCAGAAAGATATTTCGCCTCATAATCGTAAAACACCCCAGGAGGCTGAATACGAATTGATGGTAATGTTTGTTCACCAAGCACTGCGACCGTATATTCTGGACCACTTAACCATTTCTCAATCAGTACGGTTTCATCGAAACGAAACGCTAGTGCCAACGCCGCTGATAAATTACCTAAATTATCAACTTTGCTCATCCCTACACTTGACCCTTCAAGGCTCGGTTTGACAATAAGTGGTAATCCTAGATATGCGACTAATTCTTCAATTTTTTCAGTTTTAAGTGAACTAAACTCAAATTTACTCAACGAAACATAAGGCGATACTGTTAGCCCTGCTCCTTCCCAAAGTTGCTTTGTTCTTAATTTATCCATACTCAAGGCGGAGGCCATCACGCCACTACCTGTGTACGGCAAACCTAAAAACTCCAGCATTCCCTGAATTGTACCGTCTTCCCCCCCTCGGCCATGAAGGGCGATAAACACTTTATCAAACCCAGCATCCTTGAGAGTGACCACTGGAAAATCTTTTGTATCAATAGGATGCGCATCAATTCCAGCCTGACGTAAACCAGCAAGCACCGCATTGCCTGATTGAAGAGAAACTTCACGTTCAGCAGATGTTCCGCCAAATAACACCGCGACTTTCTCGGCCATGAATCACTCCTCTACCATGGGTGGCTGTAATTTTGTTTCAGCAAGATTACGCGCTATTTTACCAATATTCCCAGCACCTTGAACTAAAATTAAGTCATTATCTTCAAGTGCTTGAGCTAAAATTTGTGCAACTTGTTCAGGCTCTGCCACATAAATTGGATCAAGCTGACCACGACCGCGTATCGTCCGACATAATGAACGACTATCCGCCCCCGGCACAGGCTTCTCTCCCGCAGGATAAACCTCTAGCATCAGCAATACATCTACTTGGCTGAGGACATGGGCAAAGTCATCATATAGGTCACGAGTACGTGAATAACGGTGTGGCTGAAACACCATCACAATTCGTTTGTCTGGCCATCCGGCTCTTGCCGCTTTTATTGTCGCGTCAACCTCTGTTGGATGGTGACCATAATCATCCACCAACATCACTTCGCCTTCTTTACCATTCACATGACGTAGTGAATAGTTTCCAAGAAAATCAAAACGGCGCCCTGTACCTTGGAACTCAACCAGTGCAGACAAGATATGCTGATCATCAATGCCTTCTTCCGTCGCCACGGCGACAGCCGCTGTTGCATTCAGAGCGTTATGTCGCCCCGGTGCATTCAGCACTACGGTCAGTTCCGGCATATTTTCACGGGCAATAGTAAAGAAGCCTTGATTACCTTTTTGCTCATATTTAACGATGCGTACATCGGCATCTTCACTAAAGCCATACGTCGTCACGTAGCGACTGACTCGCGGTAATAATGAACGGATCACAGGATCATCAATACACATCACCGCACGACCATAAAATGGTAAGTTATGCAGGAAGTTGATGAACGTATCTTTCAAGGTTTCAAAGTTACCTTGGTAAGTATCCATATGGTCCGCTTCAATGTTAGTAACCACTGCAACTAAAGGCTGCAAATGTAAGAAAGAGGCGTCACTTTCATCAGCTTCTGCGATTAAATAACGGCTACTACCTAAACGGGCATGAGTCCCCGCGGATTTCACTAGACCGCCGTTAACAAATGTAGGATCTAAGCCCGCTTGCGCATAGATCCCTGAAATCATCGCTGTTGTCGTAGTTTTACCGTGTGTACCTGCCACTGCAATACCATGACGATAACGCATTAATTCCGCCAACATTTCAGCGCGGCGGATAACAGGAATACGTAATTCATGCGCCGCTTGGATTTCAGGGTTGTCCGCTGAAATTGCAGTCGAAACAACGACTACGCTCGCATCTTCAACATTCTCAGGACGGTGATTAAAATAAATAGTTGCACCTAAAGCCGTAAGTTGCTGAGTAACGGCATTTGGCGCTAAATCAGAACCACTAATTTGGTAACCTTCATTTGCCAACACTTCGGCGATACCACCCATGCCAGCACCACCGATACCGACAAAATGGATGTGCCTGACTCTTCTCATTTCTGGCACTGATGTTCTTAATTTCGCCAACTGTTGTGTATTCACTGTATGTCTTCGCTTTTAGTTAATTCTATATCTATGCCATGTTATCGATGGTGATAACTATTTAGCCACTTCACTGATTACTGCTGCTACACGCTCTGTCGCGTCGGTGATAGCACAAGAACGTGCCTTTTTCGCCATCGATAATAATGCTTGCCTATCCCACTGCGCCAATAGGCTAGCAACGTTATCCGCAGTAAATTGTGGTTGCTCAAGGATTTTTGCCGCTCCCGCCTTTTCTAGCGGAAGCGCATTCCAATACTGTTGACGATCTTTATGCTGAAATGGCACAAAAATCGCAGGTAACCCTGCTGCGGCAATTTCACTGACCGTTAACGCTCCAGAACGGCAAACCACAATATCCGCCCATGCATACGCCTGAGCCATATCATCAATAAACTCCGTAACTTTATACTCGGAATTAACTGAATTTTTTAGCCGTTCATTATACAACGCTTCTGTAGTTTCCTTACTGCCTTTTCCCGCTTGATGCCAGATATTTAACTGTTTGCCTACTTTTTCAGCAACCTCTGGCATTACTTGGTTCAAAATACGCGCGCCTTGACTACCACCTACAACCAGTACGCGTATTTTACCGTCACGATCCGATAATCGCTCCTCGGGCAGTGGCAGCGCTAAGACATCTTTTCGTACTGGATTGCCAACAATTGGCGCATCCGCAAAAGCACCGGGGAACGCTTGAAGTACTCGTTTTGCAATTTTTGACAACCATTTATTCGTTAAACCTGCAATCCCATTTTGTTCATGTAGCACCACAGGTACACCTGATAACCAAGCCGCAATCCCACCAGGCCCTGAAACATATCCGCCCATACCGAGTACAGCGTCAGGTTGATATTGTTTGATAATGGCTTTTGCTTGGCGTATCGCTTTAAAGATCCGCCAAGGCGCGGCAGCCAATGCTAACGCGCCTTTACCTCTAAGCCCTGATATCCGTATAAATTCAATCTCAATACCATGTTGCGGTACTAACGTTGCTTCCATGCGATCGGCTGTGCCTAACCAACGGATTTCCCAGCCTTGAGCCTGCAAATAATGGGCCACAGCTAAACCTGGGAATACATGCCCCCCAGTACCACCAGCCATGACTAATAACCTTTTTGCTTGACTCATTTAACACTCCTTACAAACGCCTGCGCTTTTTGCAGACGTGTTTCAAAATCGACACGTAATAACACGGCAATAGCAGCAGACATAATTAATAGGCTTGAGCCACCATAGCTGATCAATGGTAATGTTAACCCCTTCGTCGGTAACATACCGGCAGCAGCCCCAACATTAACTAATGCTTGGAAGGTAAACCAAATACCTATCGAACACGCTAAATAGCCAGCAAATAATTGGTTAGCTAATAAAGCTCGACGGCCTATCATCATTGCGCGAAATGCCAGCATAAATACCATCAATAACACCAACACAACGCCAATATAGCCAAGCTCCTCAGCTAAAACCGAAAAAATAAAGTCCGTATGCGCTTCTGGTAAATATTCCAGTTTTTGGACTGAGTTCCCTAACCCTTGCCCAACTAACTCACCTCGACCAAATGCCATTAATGATTGGGTAAGCTGATAACCGCTACCAAACGGGTCTTCCCATGGATTCAAAAATGATGTCACTCGGCGCAAACGGTAAGGCTCAAACCAAATCAGTGCTAATACCCCGACAACACACGCCGCAATCCCAATAATAAAGGGGGCCAATCTTGCTCCGGCAAGGAAGAGCAACCCTAGGGTGGTGACGACTAGTACGATAACAGTTCCTAAGTCAGGCTGTAGTAGCAATAATGATGACATCACAATCAAGATACACATTGGTTTTACAAAACCAAGGAAGCGTGTTCTCACTTCCTCTGACTTTCTTACTAAGTAACTGGATACATAGCAAAATAGAGCCAATTTAGATAACTCAGCCGGCTGAATTTTAACAATACCGATATCAATCCAGCGCGATGCCCCGTTGACAGAGCTCCCTGCAACCAGTACTACCGCTAATAACAGCAGGGAGACCATTAACAATACAAAGCTGTATTTTTCCCAAACTGCCATTGAGATCCGCATCACGCCTAACACTAAAACAAAGGCAATGGCTAAATAAACGGCATCACGCTTGGCAAAATAAAAAGGATCTTCTGTCAATCTTTGCCCCACCGGCATGGATGCCGATGTCACCATAATAAAACCGATTGCAGCGAGGCCAAGTGCCAGCCATACCAAGGTGCGGTCATAGAGTGTTGAGCCAGCAATAACGCCACCCTTTTCACCAAGTACCCAGTTTTTTATGCGCACAGCACCTGGTATAGTCATCAGCCTAACTCCTTCGCTAACTGAGCAAAAATCATCCCTCGCTGCTCAAAGTTTTTAAATTGGTCGATACTTGCACAAGCTGGAGACAGTAAAACCATATCGCCTGATTTTAAATGTGGAGCCAAATAACGCATGCTCTGCTCCATCGTTTCCGTCAGCACAGATTTTTCAGGCTCCAATTGGGCTAGAGCTTTACCGTCACGACCAAAGCAGTACACACGCACATTATCTTGGGCAAGATACGGCTTTAAGGGTGAAAAATCGGCAGCTTTACCATCACCACCTAATAGCAGATGCAGTGTTCCATCCACTTTTAAGCCATTTAGTGCGGCTTCCGTGCTACCCACATTGGTCGCTTTAGAGTCGTTAATCCAACGTACTCCGTTGTTCAATAACACCAGTTGGAAACGGTGCATTAATCCAGCGTAATTTTTCAGTACATCCAAGCAAGCCTTACGCTCTATGCCTGCAATATCTGCCAGTGCAAGCGCTGCCAGCGCATTCGTGTAATTGTGTTGCCCAGTCAAATGCATATCAGCAACATCAATGATGGCTTGCCCTTTCGCAACTAATAAACGCTGCTGTGTATCAAAATAATAATCACCACTATCGACCCCAAAGCTGATACACGCTTCATGACGTCTATCTCGTGGTAACGTCAGTGGGTCTTGCGCGTTCACAATGCAATTCGCCGCATTATGATAAATACGTAATTTAGCGTCGCGATACTGCGCTAACCCTAATGGATAGCGATCCATATGGTCTTCTGTCACATTCAGTACGGTTGCCGCTAAGGCTTGTAAACTGGATGTGGTTTCTAATTGGAAGCTTGATAACTCAAGCACATAAAGCTGGTGACCTTGGTTCAGTAGGGATAATGCAGGAATACCAATATTGCCACCCACACCAACAGAGATACCTGCGGCTTTTGCCATTTCCCCGACTAAAGAAGTCACCGTGCTTTTACCGTTAGAGCCAGTAATGGCAATGATTGGTGCATCAGCCTCACGACAAAACAGCTCAATATCGCCAACAATCTCAATGCCTTTATTAGCCGCCTGTTGCAACTCAGGTGTCGCTAGAGCAATACCCGGACTTGCGACAATCAAATCAGCTTCTTGTAACCATGAGTTATTTAAACTGCCATGGTGATATTCGACATTGCTAGGTAATTGCTCTACGCCAGGTGGGGCAGAACGAGTATCTATCACACGTGGAATGACACCTTGTGATAAGAAAAAGTGCACACAGGATAGGCCTGTTAGGCCTAACCCGATAATCACCACTTTTTTACCTTGATACTGTTTACCCTGAATACGAGCCATGTTTAACGTACCTTCAATGTTGCTAGCCCAATCAGGACTAGCATTAAGGAAATAATCCAAAAACGCACAATTACGCGTGGTTCCGGCCACCCTTTCAACTCATAATGATGATGAATTGGTGCCATACGGAATATACGTTGACCACGTAATTTGAAAGAACCCACTTGTAAGATGACTGATAATGTTTCTACAACAAACACGCCACCCATAATGACTAACAAAAACTCTTGGCGTAGTAGAACTGCGATAGTACCTAAAGCGCCTCCGAGTGCTAAAGAACCTACATCACCCATAAAGACTTGTGCTGGGTAAGTGTTAAACCATAGGAAACCTAATCCCGCACCAACAATAGCCGTACAGACGATCACTAGTTCACCAGCGTGTGGCAAGAATGGAATATGCAAGTAACTCGCAAAGTTAACGTTACCTGTCGCCCACGCGACCAGAGCAAACCCTGCCGCAACGAATACTGTTGGCATAATTGCTAAACCATCAAGACCGTCTGTTAAGTTAACGGCATTACTGGTTCCAACAATTACAAAGTAAGCCAGCAGAATATAAAGCATTCCCAGTTGAGGCATCACATCTTTAAAGAAAGGTACGACTAATTGTGTCGCTGGCGTCTCGTTACCGACTGCATACATTGAAAAAGCAACAATGAGCGCAATGACGGATTGCCAAAAATATTTCCAGCGAGCAATTAAGCCTCGGCTATTTTTTCTAACCACTTTTAAGTAGTCATCAGCGAAGCCTACAAGGCCATACCCCACCAATACCAACAGGACACACCAAACATAGGGATTATCTAAACGCGCCCACAACAACACCGATATACTGATTGAAAATAGAATCAGTATGCCGCCCATTGTAGGTGTGCCACGTTTACTAAAGTGAGACTCAGGCCCTACATCGCGAACGACTTGACCAATCTGCATTTTTTGTAAATAGGTAATTAAACGTGGCCCCATCCATAACGCGATAGCGAGTGCCGTTAGCAAACCGACAATGGCTCTGAACGTCAGATAAGAAAAGACGTTAAAAACAGAAAAATGATGCACCAATATTTCGGCAAGCCAGACTAACATGCAAAGCACTCCTTTAATGCATTCACGACATCTTCCATCGCGGAGCTACGTGAACCTTTAACTAAAATAGAAACAACTTCATTCTGCTGGACTAGCGGAATCAGTCGGGTTAATAAATCTTTTTTGAATGCAAAGTGCTCACCACATTCACTGAATTGACTGATCATTTCGCTCAGCGTACCCACACTCAGTACTTTATCCAGACCTGCATCTTTTGCCGCAATGCCAACTCGTTGATGACAATCTTGTGCGTAATCGCCAAGCTCGCCCATATCACCTGCAATCAAAATACGATAGCCGGGCATTTTAGCTAAAACATTAATTGCTGCAATCATTGAGCCATCATTCGCGTTATAAGTGTCATCCAATACCACTTTTGTTGGACTCAGTTGTACCGGATATAAACGCCCCGGCACTGCTTTCGTCGTCGCTAACCCATTGCGAATATCTTCCAGCGTTGCGCCAACTGAAATGGCAAGCGCACTTGCCGCAAGGACATTGGCAATGTTATGCATCCCCGGTAAAGGCAATGTGATTGCAATTTGCCCAACTGGCGTATGCAACGTAAAGTTTGTTGAAAGTTGTTTAACTTCAATATCCGATGGATAGAAATCCGCTTTGTCTTGTGGCTTCAGCGAGTAATACCACACGGTTTGCCGCGGTTGAAATTGCCAATGTGGCGAATAACTATCAAGGTTAACAATCGCGGTACCTTCGTCAGGTAGACCTTGGTAAATTTCCCCTTTTGCGCGAGCCACACCTTCAGGTGAACCAAAGCCGGCAAGATGTGCTGCAAATAAATTATTCACCAGTGCACTCTCAGGCTTCACGATATTCGTGGTATAGGCGATTTCATTTGGATGATTCGCCCCCATTTCAATTACGGCATAATCATATTCGTGAGTTAGCCGAAATAGCGTTAATGGCACACCAATATCATTATTTAAGTTACCCGCTGTATACAGGGTTTTGCCACGCTGAGATAAAATGGATGCGGTCATCTCTTTAACAGAGGTTTTCCCCGAGGAGCCTGTTAAACCGACTACTTTCGCTTGGCTTTGCTTGCGCACCCATGCAGCAAGTTGCCCCATAGAAAGACGAGTGTTCGCCACAATAACCTGTGGGCAATCAACATCAAGCTCACGCTCAACCAGTAATGCAACGGCGCCATTTTCAACCACAGAAGGGGCAAAGTCATGGGCATCAAAACGCTCACCTTTTAAGGCGATAAATAAGCAGTCTTGACCAATTTGGCGGCTATCTGTACTCACTTCACTTAATGTCAGTGTAGCGGCATCAATACCTTCAGCATTAAATAAACGCCCAGCGGTCACGGCCGCCAGTTGAGCTAACGTTAAGGGGATCATGCTAACACCCCCAATAGCCTTGCAACGGTTAGGCGATCTGAATAATCTAAACGGCGATGACCGATAATTTGATAATCTTCATGGCCTTTACCTGCGATCACAATCACATCATCCGCATTTGCCTGCATGATTGAGCTGGTAACCGCTTCCGCACGCCCTGGGATCGCAAGAACTCGACTTGAATCGAGGATCCCCGCCATAATGTCATTGATAATATCTAACGGCTCTTCACTGCGCGGGTTATCATCAGTAATAACGACTTTATCCGCCCACTCTTCTGCCGCTGCGCCCATCAAAGGTCGCTTGCCTTTATCACGGTCTCCCCCGCAACCAAAGACACACCATAATTGGCCTTTACAATGTAAGCGTGCTGCCGCCAACGCTTTTTCGAGTGCATCCGGTGTGTGGGCATAATCAACAACCACGGTTGGTTTGTTTGGCGCACTAAACACTTCCATTCGACCACATACTGGTGAAAGAGATGATGATGCCTCTAATAGCTGTTCTAACGAATAATCCATCGTCAGCAGTGTTGCCATAGCTAACAATAAGTTGCTGACGTTAAATGCGCCCATCAATGGGCTTTCTAACGTTCCGTTGCCCCATGATGAGGTAAATTGAATGGTTGCTCCGCGATCATGATATTCAACCGCTGTTGCTTGTAACCATGGCCCTTGCCATTGCTCAGGAATTCGTTGTTCCATAGAAACGGCGCAAGCTTGCGGTAAACGCTGTAACCATTTTAGACCCACATCATCATCAGCATTAATAATTTGCGCTTTGGTTTGATGTGTCGAAAACAGTAACCATTTCGCCGCTTCATAACTTTCCATATCACCATGGTAATCTAAATGGTCACGGCTTAAATTTGTAAATACTGCGGCATCAAAAGGTAAGGCAGCTACGCGACCTTGCACAAGGCCGTGAGAGGAGACTTCCATCGCGGTTAATGTAGCCTTCTGCTTCAATAACTGAGTCAACTCAACTTGAATATCCACAGCGGAACCTGTGGTGTTTTCACTCGGCGCAACTTGCCCAAGTAAACCATTCCCTACGGTCCCCATGACAGCACTGGTTTCACCTAATCCTTGTGCCCACTGCGCGATCAGTTGAGTTGTCGTCGTTTTACCATTAGTGCCTGTCACCCCAACCAATTTCATTTTTTCAGCAGGATGTTGATAAAATGCCCCCGCTAATGCTGATAGGCGACTATTCAGATCATTTAGGTAAACAACGGGAACGCCGTGGATATAACGAATTTCACCTTCAGCGGCTTCACCATGCGCTTCTGCAACCACCGCGGCGACCCCTTGGGCGATCGCTTGAGAAATATAGTGTCGACCATCTGATTGATGGCCTTTAATTGCGATAAACAGATCACCGGCAGCCGCCTTACGACTGTCTAATGTCATCTCACGTAACGAGACACTTGCTGTGCTAACGCCAAATGGCGAAAGAAGATCACAAAGATTACGATCTGCCACTTTTAACCTCTTTTCTGTTAAGAACTGTGTCGTTTTTATCGTCTGTTTGTAGTGCATCAGGTTCAACGTTCATCATGCGTAAAACACCGCCCATAATTGAACCAAACACGGGTGCCGATACTGCACCACCATAATATTTACCCGCTTTAGGCTCATTGATAAGAACGACAAGGGCATAGCGTGGGTTACTTGCAGGCGCGACGCCTGCGGTATAAGCAATATATTGATTAATGTAGCGCCCTTCCGGCCCTACTTTTTTCGCAGTACCTGTTTTTATCGCGATACGATAGCCTTTTATTGAGGCTCTTGTTCCCCCACCACCCGGCAAGGCAACACTTTCCATCATGTGCACAACGGTGCGCATTATATGCTCAGGAAAAACGCGTGTTCCCGGCACAGGAGGGTCAACTTTAGTAATCGATAGCGGGCGATAAATCCCGAAACTACCAATTGTTGCATAGGCACGGGCTAACTGTAACGGTGTTACCATTTGCCCATACCCGAAAGAAAAGGTGGCCCTTTCTAAATCAGACCACCGTGTTTTTTTACTTGGAAAGATGCCACTACTTTCCCCGACTAACCCCAGATTAGTCGGCTTGCCAAACCCAAAGCGGCTATACACATCCACCAGCTCTGTGGCAGGCATCGCTAACGCCAGTTTTGAAACACCCACGTTACTCGACTTCTGTAAAATACCTGTAATTGATAATTCAGGATAACGAGCTACATCTTTGATTTCATGACCATTAACTCGATATGGATAGGTATTCAATACGGTATTTTCTTTGACAATACGGTTATTTAATGCACTCATAACGACGAGCGGCTTGACCGTTGAACCCGGTTCAAAAATATCGGTGATCGCACGGTTACGCATAGCATCCATGGGGGTTCCTGCCAAATTGTTCGGGTTATAGGATGGGCTATTCGCCATCGCTAAAATCTCCCCCGTGTGCACATCCACTAAAATGGCAACACCTGATTCAGCTTTGTTTTCCTGAACACCTTTCGTTAATTCACGATAAACGATAGATTGAATGCGTTCATCAATACTTAGCACTAAGTTATGAGCCGCTTGGCTATCAACGGAAGAAACCGTTTCAATCACACGCCCATTACGGTCTTTACGAACAATACGCTCACCTGGCTCCCCTTTTAACCAGCGCTCAAAGCTCTTCTCGACGCCTTCTATCCCTTCGCCATCAATATTTGTCACACCAATTAAGTGCGCTGCAACAGGCCCTGAGGGGTAGTAACGGCGTGATTCTTTGCGTAAATAGATACCGGGTAATTTTAGTTTCGTGATGTATTCGCCAATAGAAGGGTTGACTTGACGAGCGAGGTACACAAAGCGCCCTTTTGGATTGGCAGAAATTTTAGCGGTGATCTGCTCAAGTGGGATCTCCAATGCATCAGCGAGCGCTTTCCAATGTTCATCATTGTTCACCCCACCTTTTTCAAATACCACTTTTGGGTCAGCCCAAATCGCATTAACAGGCACACTAACAGCCAGTTGCCGCCCTTCCCTATCGCTTATCATGCCACGTGCTGTAGAGACCTCTTGAACACGTAGGGAGCGCATATCCCCTTCTTTAACTAACTTTTCAGGCGAAATGATTTGTAGATAAGCTACACGCACTAAAAGCCCGACTAAAGCCAGTAGAATACCGCCGCACAACAAGGCAAAACGCCAGCTAACAAAGCTGGTATTTTCAGACTGTTTTTTATTCCTAGCTGACTTAGGTGCTTTCATTCGTAACCTTATCTACTGCTTAGAGACAATGATATTTTCTTGAGAAGGTTCAACATGAACCATCTGCAACTTTTCCACCGATAAACGTTCAACTCGGCTATGACTTCCCAATGCGTTTTCTTCCAAGATCAAGTTACGCCATTCAATATCCAGCGCATCTTTCTCTTCATATAACTTGTCTTTTTCTGCCGTTAGCAAACGCGTTTCATGGGCAGTTGTGACCACAAAAATAGCGCTAATAATGATGGCCACTAGCAAAATCAAAGGAATTACCCCATGACGAAAAAGGTCACGACCAATCACTTTCCCAAGACTATGCCTTTCTGGAACCATAATTACAGTGTCCTCTGTGCAAAACGCAGTACAGAACTACGTGCCCTTGGGTTTTCGTCAATTTCAGCGTCTGAAGGCTTCATTTTGCCCACTTCACGCAGCTTAGCGACGCCCAGTTCTCGTATTTGAGCTTCCGTAAGAGGGATGCCAGCAGGAACACTAGGCCCTTTGCTATTTTGACGAATAAACCGCTTCACTAGCCTATCTTCCAATGAATGGAAACTGATCACCGAAAGACGTCCTTCCGGTGCTAATACAGAGACAGCACCTTCAAGCGCCTGCTCTATTTCTTCCAACTCACTGTTAATGTAAATACGTATTGCTTGAAAACTTCGCGTTGCAGGGTGCTTATGACGCTCTTTGATAGGGCTGACTTTAGCGATCAATTCAGCCAACTCACGAGTTCTCGTTAAAGGTGTTTCTTCTGGATTGTGGTTACGCTCAACGATGGCTTTCGCAATGCGTTTTGCAAAACGTTCCTCTCCAAAAGTTTTCAAAACCCATGCGATGTCATCAGCTTGTGCATTCATTAGCCATTGTTGGGCTGACTGCCCTTTCGTTGGATCCATACGCATATCCAACGGCCCATCACGCATAAATGAAAAACCACGCTCAGGATCATCCAGTTGGGGGGATGACACCCCTAAGTCCAGTAATACGCCATCAATTTTGCCAACTAGCCCTTCTTCTTCTACATACTCTGCAATTGCAGAAAATGGGCCATGCTTGATCATAAAGCGAGGGTCATCAATTTCTTGCGCTGCTTTAATCGCCTCTGGATCACGATCGATAGCAATCAGACGCCCTTGCTCGTTTAGCTGGCTTAAAATCAGCCTTGAATGCCCACCACGCCCAAAAGTTCCATCAATATAAATACCGTTTGGTTTAATATTTAGGCCATTTACTGCTTCATCAAGCAGTACTGTTACATGTTTAAATTGTTGCTGTGTCATGTTTATAGTGACAAATCCTGTAAACGGGTTGACAGTGGTTCTTGGGTTTGTCGTTCAGCGGCAATATCCTCTTCCACTTGCTGATACCAAGTCTGTTCATCCCAAAGTTCAAATTTATTTATTTGGCCTACTAGCATGACCTCTTTTGTTAGCCCTGCATGTTGACGTAGCGTGCTGGCTAACAAAAGACGCCCTGAGCTATCCATTTGACATTCACTGGCATGTCCCAACAAAAGTCGTTGGACACGTCTTTCTGCTGGATTCATGGTTGATAGGCGAGAGAGCTTTTCTTCGATGATTTCCCACTCAGGTAAAGTGTAAAGCAGCAGGCATGGCTGGTGGAGGTCGATAGTACAAACCATCTGCCCCTTAGATTCCTCGCTCAACATTCCCCGATATCGGGTAGGCACGGTAAGCCGCCCTTTGCTGTCGAGATTTACCAGTGTTGCCCCACGAAACATACCCAGTAAAACCTCTTTATTTCCTATTTACCCACTTTACCCCACAATTCTCCACTTATAAAGTTTACGAATGGTAGGAAAACGTTGTCAAGCCAGACGCGCCTAGCTTTTGCTTTATTTACAGAACAATTCAGAAAAGATAAGAGTGGGTAAAATCTACTTCGGAGATAAAATGAGGAATAACGGATTGATATAATTCATTTATTTTCAACAAAAGAGCAAATATTACGTAAACTCTATTTTACTGATGAAAAAACACTCAAATGATGATATTTCCTTTATATGTCTCATTTTTAATCAGTATATCGTTAACCGATTCTTTACTTTCAAAATAACCGTGAATGTTTAATAAAGGTAAATATTATCGATAACAGCCTCACAGAAAAATAAAAACCATATATTTCATATAATTAAAACACTGTTTTAATAGCCAGTATTTTACAATAAATAAAATTTTACGTGCTTTCTTTGATTTAAAAATTATTTCTTAAATCAAATTTTTTTATTTTATTTTCTTTACAATGATAAATTAGATTTACCTCGTTAAGAATAGTCCTAAAGTTAAATATTTACTTATTTTTAGCATGAAATAAAAAGCCCCATTTACTTTGGGGCTAACATAATACTTATAAACGTGATCGATATCACTTAATATTCAACCTGACTTTTTGTCTGGTTTTTATTATTTAAATGATATTTTACTGTTTGCGCCCGAGGCTACCACGTCGGCACAGATCACGACGAATACGAGTAATCCCTGCATCCGGTTTTTGTTTTTCATCTAAACTTGCCAACACCAGTTCTAAAATACGCTCAGCAATATCTCTGTGACGTTGTGCAAGTGATAAAACAGGGCAACCTAAAAAGTCCAGCAACCCACTGTCACCAAACGTTGCAATTACCATATGCTCAGGTAGACGACCATCACGCTTCAATGCAACATCTAACACCCCCTGTAACAGCGAAAATGAGGTTGTAAAGAGTGCATCAGGCATCTGATTGCCTTTATCTAACCAGTCAGCAAAGACCTCCGCCGCTGACGCCCGCTCATAGCTATTTGCATAGAGATACTTGACCTCACGAGCATCACCTTGCCAGCCTTTTCTAAAACCTTGTTCACGAAGGTAGCTCACCGATAATTCTGGCAGAGCGCCAAGATACAAGACTGACTCCGCGGAAAATTGCCTCAACTCCGTAGAGAGCATCAATGCATCTTCTTGGTCATCCCCGACAACGCTAATAAAGTGCTCTTGTTCTAGCGCCCTATCTAACGCAATAATCGGCAAAGAACGGTTGGCCCAACGCTGATAAAAAGGATGTTCAGGTGGCAGCGCCGTTGAAACAATAATCGCATCAACTTGGCGTTGTAGAAGGTGCTCAACGCAACGAATTTCGTTATCGGGCTGATCTTCTGAACAGGCAATCAACAGTTGGTAGCCACGCTGACGTGCTTGACGCTCAAGATAATTAGCAATGCGAGTATAACTTGTGTTTTCGAGATCGGGGATCACTAGCCCAATCGAACGTGTTCTCCCTGCACGTAGCCCTGCTGCTACAGCATTTGGATGGTAATTGTGCTCTCTGACAACAGCCATCACTTTTTCTACAGTTTTATCGCTGACTCGATACTGCTTGGCCTTGCCGTTGATCACATAACTAGCCGTTGTGCGAGATACCCCCGCTAAACGGGCTATTTCATCCAGTTTCACGTTAACCTCTTTGTGTTATCAGATAAAACCAACATATTGATTTTACTATTTATTTTTTACAATCCCTGATAACCGTAGCCAAGCTAAAATAGCCGCCAACGGTTAAAGCCCCGAATCAATCGGGGCTCTATGCAATGGTATTCTACCTTCAGCCGATAAATTTTTCACCGCATAATTTTATCGCCACGTGAAACACCAACAATACCTGAGCGTGCAACTTCAACAATTTCAGCAACGCCACGGACTGCTTCAATGAATGCATCCAGTTTATCGCTTGTTCCCGCTAGCTGAACGGTATACAGCGTAGGCGTTACATCAACGATTTGACCGCGGAAAATATCGGAGCAACGTTTAATTTCATCGCGGCCATAACCCGATGCTTGCAGTTTAACTAGCATAATCTCACGTTCAACATGTGCTGAAGCCGTTAGTTCGCTTACACGTAAGACATCGACTAACTTATGCAGTTGCTTTTCAATCTGCTCAAGCACCTTTGCATCACCTTTTGTTTGAATGGTCATACGTGACAGTGTTGGGTCATCGGTAGGTGCAACCGTTAAACTTTCGATATTATAACCACGTTGAGAAAACAGCCCAATAACACGGGAAAGTGCCCCCGATTCATTTTCTAGTAAGACGGATAAAATACGACGCATGATCAGGTCCTCTCTGTTTTACTCAGCCACATTTCATCCATTGCACCACCACGTATCTGCATTGGGTAAACATGTTCAGTTTCATCAACGTTAATATCCACAAAAACTAAGCGTTGGTTTTCATTCACTTCTACCAGTGCTTGTTTTAATTTTTCTTCGAGTTCATCGGGGGAATGAATCGAAATACCTACATGACCATAAGCTTCTGCAAGTTTGACGAAATCAGGAAGCGATTGCATATAAGATTGAGAATGGCGGCCTTGATAAATCATATCTTGCCACTGCTTAACCATCCCCAAAAACCCATTATTGAGATTCAACACAACCACCGGTAAACCATATTGCATTGCGGTCGACAGTTCTTGGATATTCATTTGAATACTGCCATCGCCAGTAACACAGATAACCGTAGATTGTGGATGTGCTAATTTAACCCCCAAAGCGGCAGGTAAACCAAAGCCCATAGTGCCTAAGCCCCCTGAATTAATCCAATGGCGAGGCTTATCAAATGGGTAATACAGTGCGGCAAACATTTGATGCTGCCCAACATCAGAAGTGACATACGCCTCACCATTTGTCAGGCGGTAAATGGTTTCAATCGCTTGCTGAGGTTTCACTTTTTGGCTATTGGTTTCATAACGGAGGCATTTTCTCTCTCGCCAAGTTTCAATCTCTTTCCACCATGTTTTTAATGCTTGGCTATTTTGTTTGGTGGATACTTGATCGAGCTGACTCAACATTTGCTGAAGTGTCAGCTTAGCATCCCCTACGATCGGAATATCTGTATTAACGGTTTTAGAAATAGAGGTTGGGTCGACATCAATTTGGATCACTGTTGCATTCGGACAATATTTTTCAAGATTATTCGTTGTCCTATCATCAAAACGCACACCAACAGCAAAAATAACATCAGAATTATGCATCACCTTATTGGCTTCATATGTACCGTGCATACCAAGCATCCCAACTGACTGGTGATGGGTTTCTGGAAATGCCCCTAGCCCCATGAGTGTTGATACAACAGGCAGTTGCAGTTTTTCTGCTAATGCGATGATCTCAGCCGAACAATTTGCGTTGATTGCCCCTCCACCGATATAGAAAACAGGTTTCTGCGCCGCAATCAATTTTGTTAACGCTTTTTTAATCTGCCCTTTGTGCCCTTGAAGGGTTGGGTTATAAGAGCGTAAAGAAACCGCTTCAGGATAGCGGTAAGGGTATTTATTTGCCGGATTAACCGTATCTTTAGGTAAGTCGATAACCACAGGACCTTGACGACCACTTGCAGCGATATAGAAGGCTTTCTTAATGGTTTCAGGTATGTCTTCGGCTTTTTTAATTAAAAAGCTGTGTTTTACAATTGGGCGAGATATTCCCACCATATCACACTCTTGAAATGCATCATTCCCAATCAAGGAGCTTGCTACTTGTCCTGATAAAACAACCAAAGGAACAGAGTCCATGTATGCCGTCGCAATCCCTGTAATTGCATTTGTCGCACCAGGACCCGAGGTCACTAAAATCACCCCGACTTCTCCTGTTGAGCGTGCATAACCATCCGCCATATGAACCGCGGCTTGTTCATGGCGAACGAGGATGTGATCAATACCACCTACCGTATGAAGTGCATCATAGATATCTAAAACAGCACCACCTGGATACCCAAATACATGCTTTACACCTTGGTCAATCAAAGACTTGACGACCATTTCTGCTCCCGACAACATCTCCATGAGTTTGCCCCCAGACTATTTTTACAAGTTAACAGAGGTATGACAGTCCTCTACTATGTATTGTCATTTCTGCCGTAGTTATGACTGCTATTAACATATCGTTGTGTCTAAGGTGACGCAAACACCATTTATTAAGCAAACATGACAACTTTGAATATTATCTTTATCTACTCAGATTATTGGTTGAATTAACCAAGAAAAGGAAGAATGGTGGAAAATATCACTATAAAGCGATGAAAAAGAGTACAAAGAGAAGCCGGATATCATGCTATGTGTTATCCGGCTCTATTGAGGAATTATTCGCGGTACATTGATTCAATTTCAGAGTGATAACGCTCTGAAATAATTTTTCTACGCAGCTTTAAGGTTGGTGTGAGCTCCCCTTTTTCCATGGAAAAATTAGCCGGGAGTAACGTAAAACGCTTAACCTGATGGAAATTTTCGATATTTTTCTGTAGCTCTTTTAAGCGATTTTCAAACAGAGCCACAATATTCGAATCTTTTAATAGCTCTAATCGATCACGATATTTTAAATTGATCGAACGCGCATATTCTTCTAATGAATCATAACAAGGTACGATCAGCGCCGAAACGAATTTACGCGCATCCGCGATAACGGCGATATGCTCGATAAACCGGTCTTGGCCTAACACCCCTTCGATCATTTGTGGTGCAATATATTTCCCATTTGAGGTTTTCATTAAATCTTTTAAGCGGTCGGTAATATACAAATTACCTTGAGCATCGATTTCACCTGCATCCCCAGTTTTTAACCAGCCGTCAGGGGTAAATGCATCTTCTGTCTCTTTTTGGCGATGATAATAGCCTTTCATGACCACAGGCCCTTTTACCTGAATCTCATTATTATCGCCAATACGTACCTCAACCGATGACAACGGTGTGCCGATAGAGCCTAATGGGTATTCCCCCTCTTCCCAACATGACACCGTCGCACAAGTTTCTGTCATCCCATAACCATATTTGATGTTCACGCCTACTGCGAGAAAAAAGGCGATAACATCATCATCTAAACGAGCACCGGCGGCAGGCATAAAGCGAATACGTCCACCTAACAGTTGGCGTAGCTTTGTTAACACTAACTTGTCGGCTAAATTAAACAACGACTGATTCAGCGCATTTAGCTGCTTACCTTGTGCCAGCGCTTTAACCCTTTTATTGCCTTGTGCGATTGCCCATTTAAATAACAAACGACGCATAAGTGGTGCTTTAGCAACCTTACTTTGTACAGCGCTATACACTTTTTCATAAAAACGAGGCACCGCACACATCACGGTAGGTTTAACTTGTGTCAATGCATCCCTAACCGCATTAGTATCAGTGAGATAAACATTGCGAGCACCTGTATGCATGACATAGAAGCTCCAAGCGCGCTCAAAAACATGTGATAACGGTAGAAAACTTAATGAAACATCATCGATGTTTAACTTCAAACGCTGGTCATGAAGATAGAGCTGCGCCGCCATATTGTAATAATCCAACATGACCCCTTTAGGCTCCCCTGTCGTACCCGATGTATAGATGATGGTGAAAAGATCACTCAGATGGTGAGCCGCAATACGTTGATTTAGCTCGTCTTGGTATTCAGGCTCTGCTTGCGCGATAAAATTTGATAGGTGAACAGAAACCAGTTCTCCATCGACTAATTCAACATCCTCATTCAGCACCACGATAGTGGTTAATTGAGGACAGCGTGATTTTAGTTGGCATGCAACTTGGTATTGCTCTTGCTCACCAACAAATAGAATACGAATATTTGCATCATTAATAATATAAGCAGCTTGTTCAACACTGCTGGTCGCATATAAAGGTACAGTAACGGCTTTTAACTGTAAGACCGCAAGATCCACCAAAGCCCAATTCATACTGTTATGCGCAAATAACCCAATATTTTCTTGTACTTCAACATTGAGTGCCAAAAGGCGGCGAGCAATGGCAAAAGAGTGCTGTTCAACCTCTTTCCATGTTAGATCACTCTGTTGCCCATTATGCCATTGACTGAAAGCTATCCGAGTCGCTGAATCAGCGGCATTAAACCGGCTGTGCAAGCGATTGACCATATGGTATGGATATAGATTTTCAGTAATCAAAATGTTTTTCCTATAGTACATTTGTTAACTGAAGCCGCTCGGTAAACCCACGAAGCGCTTCACCAGTTAATTATTTCAGCTTACAAGTGTTAGCTGAATGATTTGAGTGTATAGGTGAAAGAGTGTCGTGAAAAGAGATATTATGTAAATATTTTGCAAATGTTAGTCAGGTAACATAACTCATCATAGAGTTTTACCATGATGAGTTAATCATAAACCGTGCAACTGCCGCGATTTCAGCGGATGATTAAGCCAATGCTACATAGGTAATTCAGTGATTAGTTGGCAAAATTGTGACTTCATCCATTGATGCCCTTTATCCCGAGCCGTTGATTCATGCCACGTTAAATAGCAAGGGCGCGTATTTTCTGCCCATGGCAAAGCGGCTGTTCGTAATTGGAGTTTATTTGCTGAGTTTTCAACAAGCCATTTTGGCACAATTGCCACTAAATCAGTTAAAGAAACGATATTTAAAACACTATTTAAATCCGTGCCCTGATAGCTAATTGTATGTGATAACTCTGTATTATGATAATAAGGCTTACTAAAGGACCCCATATTATCCATTGACATCACGGCATGCTTTTCATTAATTAATAATTCTTGCGTAACATTACCGTGAATTCGTGGATGATCATTGGCGACCACGACAACTAACTCATCATTAAATAAAACCTGATGTTGATATTCGCTTTTTTCGAATTGATTATAGCTTACCGAAAAATCTGTCTCTTGGTACTTTAATTTATGCTCAATGTTATTATCTAAGAAACAATGAATACGTACATTAATATTTGGTGATACTTGTTTGAATTTTTCAACGATAACGGCAGCTAAACGAATATCTAATGGAGAACAAATAGAAAGATTAAATACTCGCTCACTTAATTTAGGGTCAAAACCAGCCCCCGGTAACTCATTATGAACGAGTTGTAGAGCTTGCCTAACCGGCCCAAACAACTGTTTAGCGCGGGATGTCGGTTGTATACCGCGTCCATAGCGGACAAAAAGCTCATCATTGAACATTGATTTTAAACGGGATACAGCATTACTCACGGCAGGTTGAGACATGCCTAATACCTGTGCTGCCCTTGTTACGTTTTGCATCTGCATAACCACATCAAAAACGGTGAGTAAGTTGAGATCAACATTTCGCAAATTGATGTCATTATTCTCTTTTTTAGCTGGTGAAGCCGTATCAAAATCAGTCATTATGTACTCCAATAAAGATATTTATCATTTTTAATTAATGAAAATCATCTCCCCTTAAATAAATAAGGTTTTTATAAATTCATTAAATATTATTCTTCAAAAAACTTATCAATGATAAGCTATTTCGCGTTCCCTGCATTTATTAAAACGACGCTTCTATTATATTACCTATCATTTTAGCAACACAATATAGATACGATAATGAAACGAAGGTATTCATCGACATAATAAGTTTTATCAAATCATTTAAAACTATTATTGTTAGCATCAAAATAATAAAACAATTCTAAAAATAAATCATAATAAATATCATCAACAACCACGATACTATCCCATTATCAGATTAATTTTAAATAATTCATTTACTAAATAATTTATTTAATAAAAACTATAATTAAAATTTATTTTTATATCTCATGTTATCGTTTTCGTTTTTCCCCTCACAGAGCAGTTCAAAAAGCAACCAAACCATCAGTTTATGCTATGTTTCAGCCCGGCTCTTTCATAAAAAGAATTTTACCCCTAACTTATCGGTAAAATATAGGGAAAAACATCACTAAAAATATAGAAATTAGTCACAATCACCAAGTATTAGTGATGATTCATCATTCTCCAAAATTGACAAAAAAAACTAAAGTTGACAGCCAAGAAAAGATCACGTATCAATAAATACAGATTGATTAAAACCAAATTTAGAGACTGTGAAAATGACAACTTCTATCCGCCTACTAAGCCTACTACTACTCGCATCCAATGTGCGCGGTATGCTTATGGACGGAAGATAGGAAACTCACAGTCCAGAAACATAAAAACCCGCGCTAGCCGCGGGTTTTTTTATGCCTGCCGGCACCGCAAAAATATAACGACAAATTCTGTATAAGAGGAACACAACATGAGCGATCAAGTCATTATATTCGACACCACGTTACGTGATGGCGAGCAGGCATTACAGGCAAGTTTATCCGTTAAAGAAAAATTGCAAATCGCTTTTGCTTTAGAGCGCCTTGGGGTCGATATCATTGAAGCTGGTTTCCCCGTCTCTTCACCGGGAGACTTTGAGTCAGTACAAACTATCGCTCGTGAAATCAAAAACAGCCGTATTTGTGCATTAGCGCGATGCGTACAAAATGATATTGATGTGGCCGCTGAATCATTGAAAGTTGCCGAAGCATTCCGCATCCACATTTTTTTAGCGACATCAAATTTACACGTCGAAAAGAAATTGAATAAAACATTTGATGGGGTGATGGACATGGCTATCGACTCTATCAAACGCGCAAGACGTTATACTGATGATGTTGAGTTTTCTTGTGAAGATGCGGGCCGTACTGATATTGATAACTTATGCCGCATTGTTGAAGCAGCCATTAAAGCTGGCGCGACAACCATCAATATTCCAGATACTGTCGGTTACACAACCCCTTACCAATTCGGTGGGATCATCACCTCTTTATATGAAAAAGTACCAAATATTGATAAAGCCATCATTTCAGTTCACTGCCATGATGACTTAGGTATGTCTGTTGCCAACTCTATCACTGCCGTCCAAGCGGGGGCTCGCCAAGTTGAGGGAACGATTAATGGGTTAGGTGAACGCGCTGGTAATACCGCCTTAGAAGAAGTGATCATGGCGATTAAATTGCGCGAGCAAATGTTAAACGTCCATACCAACATCAATCACAAAGAGATTTATCGTACCAGCCAATTAGTTAGTCAATTATGCAACACCCCTATTCCAGCCAATAAAGCGGTTGTTGGTAGCAATGCCTTTGCTCACTCATCCGGTATTCACCAAGACGGTGTGCTGAAAAACCGTGAAACCTATGAAATCATGACACCGGAATCCATCGGCTTAAAAGCGATTCAATTGAACTTAACTTCCCGCTCTGGCCGTGCTGCGGTTAAACATCGTATGGAAGAAATGGGGTATCAAGAAGGGAAAGATTTCAACTTGGATGAGTTGTATACCGCCTTCTTAAGTTTAGCGGATAAAAAAGGCCAAGTGTTTGATTACGACTTGGAAGCTCTGGCCTTCTTCGCTAGTCAACAAGATGATACCGACCATTTTTCGATGGATTATTTCAGTACTCAGTCAGGCTCTAGCGTTGTCGCCACGGCTACCGTCAAAATGCGTTGCGGTGAAGAGGTTAAATCAGAAGCGGCAACAGGAAATGGCCCTGTCGATGCTATTTACCAAGCGATTAGCAATATCACCAATTACCCTATTAAATTGGTTTCTTATAAATTGTCAGCGAAAGGCCAAGGGGAAAATGCGTTAGGTCAAGTGGATATTGTCGTGGAATGTTTTAACCGCCGTTTCCACGGAATGGGCTTGGCAACGGATATCGTCGAATCGTCAGCCAAAGCAATGGTGCACGTATTGAATAGTATTTGGCGCTCTGAACAAGTTGAAAAAGAAAAACAAAAAATAAATCAAAAAGAATCACAATCCAATACAAAGGAAGCTGTATAACAATGTCTAAAAGCTATCATATTGCCGTATTGCCTGGAGATGGCATTGGCCCTGAAGTTATGGCCCAAGCCCATAAAGTGTTAGATGCGATCCGCCAGCGCTTTGCATTATCTATCACAACAAAAGAGTATGACGTTGGTGGTATTGCAATTGACCGCCATGGCAAACCGCTGCCAGAAGCAACAGTCGCGGGTTGCGAAAGTGCAGATGCCGTTCTGTTTGGCTCTGTTGGTGGCCCTAAATGGGAAAATTTGCCACCCGATAGTCAACCTGAGCGAGGCGCATTACTGCCATTACGCAAACACTTTAAATTATTTAGTAATCTACGTCCGGCTCGTTTGTACCAGGCATTAGAAGCATTTTGCCCATTGAGAGCTGATATTGCAGCACAAGGCTTTGATATTCTCTGTGTGCGTGAGTTGACTGGCGGTATCTATTTTGGTCAACCAAAAGGTCGTAAAGGCGAAGGTCAAGATGAATATGCTTTTGATACTGAGGTTTACCATCGCTATGAAATAGAGCGGATTGCTCGTATTGCATTTGAATCTGCGCGTAAACGTAACCATAAAGTGACGTCAATTGACAAAGCCAACGTATTACAAAGCTCTGTATTATGGCGTGAAGTCGTGAATCAAATCGCGAAAGAATACCCTGATGTGTCTGTTAGTCATATGTATATTGATAATGCGACGATGCAGATGATCAAAGCACCTTCTCAATTTGATGTCGTGCTGTGTTCAAACCTGTTTGGTGACATCATTTCAGATGAGTGCGCAATGATCACAGGTTCAATGGGAATGCTACCGTCAGCCAGTCTTAATGAAGAAGGCTTTGGCTTATATGAACCTGCTGGTGGCTCTGCCCCAGATATTGCAGGTAAAAATATCGCTAACCCAATCGCCCAAATTTTATCAGCCGCTATGTTATTACGATTCAGTTTGAATCAAAGTGATGCCGCTGATGCCATTGAAAGGGCTGTAAATAAAGCGTTAGAAAATGGTCACCGTACCGCTGACTTAGCGGGAGGGGGCAAATCAGTCAGTACCAGTGAAATGGGTGATATTATCGCCCGTTATATCGCCGAAGGGGTGTAACATGGCCAAAACTTTATATCAGAAATTATATGATGCTCACGTTGTGCGCGAAGTGGATAATGAGATCCCGCTTATCTATATCGATCGCCATCTGGTTCATGAAGTCACCTCACCTCAAGCATTTGATGGACTGAGAACGAAAAACCGTCCGTTGCACCAACCAAGCAAAACATTTGCAACGATGGATCATAACGTTTCCACTCAAACGAAAGATATCAACGCCTGCGGTGATATGGCACGCATTCAAATGCAAGAGTTGATGAAAAACTGCCAAGAATTTGGCGTTACTTTATATGATCTCAACCACCCTTATCAGGGGATTGTGCATGTTATGGGGCCTGAGCAAGGCATTACCTTGCCGGGAATGACCATTGTGTGTGGGGATTCACATACAGCAACACACGGTGCATTCGGTGCATTGGCGTTTGGTATCGGAACCTCTGAAGTTGAGCACGTCATGGCGACACAGACCCTGAAACAGGCTCGAGCCAAAACGATGAAAATTGAAGTTGTTGGTAAAGCACCTGTGGGGATCACCGCAAAAGATATCGTCTTGGCGATTATTGGTAAAACTGGTAGCGCGGGTGGCACAGGTTATATTGTTGAGTTTTGTGGTGAAGCCATTGAAAACCTCAGCATGGAAGGCCGTATGACAGTGTGTAATATGGCCATCGAATTAGGGGCGAAGGCCGGGATCATTGCACCAGATGAAACTACCTTTAATTATATGAAAGGTCGCCAATTTGCCCCTAAAGGCCAAGAGTGGGATGACGCCGTTGCTTACTGGAAAACATTAAAAACCGATGAAGGTGCACAATTCGATAAAATTGTCACCTTGCAAGCCAGCGAAATCGCACCGCAGGTCACTTGGGGAACGAACCCCGGTCAAGTGATTGCCATCAACGAGCCGATCCCATCTCCGGACTCTTTTAGTGACCCAGTAGAACGCGCATCGGCAGAAAAAGCATTAGCTTATATGGGGTTAGAATCGGGCATTAAATTGTCTGACGTTAAGATTGATAAAGTGTTTATTGGTTCTTGTACTAACTCACGCATTGAGGATTTGCGTGCAGCCGCCGCTATCGCAAAAGGTAAAAAAGTGGCTTCAGGGGTACAGGCGATTGTTGTTCCAGGCTCTGGACCTGTTAAAGCCCAAGCTGAGCAAGAAGGATTAGATAAGATCTTTATTGACGCAGGTTTTGAATGGCGTTTACCTGGATGCTCCATGTGCCTTGCAATGAACAATGACCGCTTAAACCCCGGCGAACGTTGCGCATCGACCAGTAACCGTAACTTTGAAGGTCGCCAAGGCCGTGCTGGACGCACCCACTTAGTTAGCCCAGCAATGGCGGCAGCGGCAGCAATCAACGGGCATTTCGCGGATGTTCGCGATATCCAAATCTAAAGGAGATCATTCATGGAAAAATTTATCACCCATACTGGCATTGTTGCCCCTTTAGATGCAGCGAATGTCGATACTGATGCCATTATTCCAAAACAGTTTTTACAAAAAGTGACTCGCACAGGGTTCGGGCAACATCTGTTTCATGACTGGCGCTTTCTTGATGATGCAGGCCAACAGCCCAACCCTGACTTTGTGTTAAACAAACCCATTTTTAAGGGGGCGACGATTTTACTTGCGCGTGAAAACTTTGGTTGTGGCTCATCGAGAGAGCATGCTCCATGGGCTTTAACAGACTTTGGCATTCAAGTCGTCATCGCACCGAGTTTTGCTGATATTTTTTATGGTAACTCTTTCAATAACCAGTTGTTACCGATTAAATTGAGCGAAGCAGAAATCGACGAAATGTTTAACTATGTGAAGAGCAATGAAGGCTGCCAATTCACTGTTGATTTAGAAAAGCAAACGGTCAAGGCGGGTGAAAAGACTTATCGATTTGATATTGATGGCTTCCGCCGCCACTGCATGATGAACGGCCTTGATAGCATTGGCTTAACGCTGCAACATGCTGATCAAATCCGTCAATATGAGCAAAATATCCCTTCATTTATGCGTTAAGAGCAAAAACGCTGCCCCAAACGCCTGCCAATCGCAGGCGTTTTTTATTGTAAAATAGTGAATAAATTTACCATAGAGGGTTAATCTCTTTTAAAATTATCCCTATTATTAGGTATAATCATTAAAAAATTGCCATCAAAATAAAGGTAATAAAAAAGCCGATAATGATGCTATCGGCTGGTAAATTACCATTACTCAATAATTCGGGGAGTCAGTCTGTCAACTAACAGACCAAACGAGCTACATACTGGTATCTATTATCAACGGATATTAGGAAATAAAAATTGATACAATCGCCAGCGGAGTTCCTCTTTTATGACCAGTTCTCGTTTACAAACACAATTTGTTCGTCTGTGGCAACATTTTCAGGGGCAAGACAGTGAAACCACATTGCAGCATATTGCAGATACCCTGTTTTGTTCTCGACGCCATGTACGTACCTTGCTCAATAGTATGCAGTCTCATGGATGGCTTAGTTGGCAAGCCGAAGCGGGTAGAGGAAAGCGTTCTACCCTTCTGTTTCATGTCAATGGATTAGAGCTACAGCAAGCCCAAGCAGAGCGCCTATTAAAAGAAGAGAGCATAGAAAAATTGGTTGCCTTAGTCGGCGATAAAGAAACTATTCGCCAAATGGTGCTCTCCGAATTAGAAAGAAGCTATCGGCAAGGTAAAAATTTATTACGTATTATCTACTATCGAGACTTCCCCAATTTATTACCGGGAACACCTATGCGGCGTTCAGAAATTCATTTAATGAGCCAAATATTTAATGGCTTAACCCATATAAATGAGGAAAAAGGGGAAATTGAAAATGGTATCGCACATCATTGGCAGGCGATAAGTGATACTGAATGGCGCTTTTATTTAAGGCCTAGCATCTACTTTCATCATGGTAGAGAAATGTTAGTCGATGACATCATCAGTTCGCTTATGCGTTTACGACATTGTTGGCCTCTGTTTTCACACATCCAATCGGTTACCTCTCCTCTCCCTAATGTCATCGATATTCAATTAAGTGAAGTGGATAAACAACTCCCTTTGCTACTTGGTAGCCCCCATGCAGCAATTATTCCTAAAGAGTGGGAGTCCATTGATAATTTTGACAAAATGCCAATTGGTACCGGCCCTTTTTTCGTTGAGAAAAACCTGCCTCAAAAACTCACGATTACCGCATTTGATCGCTATTTTGGTTATCGAGCACTCCTTGATGAAGTGACCATTTGGGTGGTGCCTGAACTATCTGAGCAGATGGTCTGTACCACGTTGAAAATGGACAGCGATAATAAACCTAATGATTCATTAGAAAGCAGAATGGAAGAAGGATGCTACTTTTTATTAATGGATCAACGCTCTGAGCTTTCCAGACGTAGCGATATACGTAAATGGCTGTGTAGTTTTTTAACACCAATCAATTTATTAGCTCACTGTGAATCCTTCTATCAGCGGCATTGGGCGCCTGCTTACGGATTATTGCTACATTGGCATCATAGCCGAATGCTCACACAGTTACCTAAGCCTGCTGATTTAACGGAACTCACCGTCACTTTCTATCATCAACACCATGAATTTTATTCTATTAGCCAAATCATGAAACGTGTGTTGAAAACTCAAGGTGTTGATCTAAAAATCAACATTGTTGATTATCCTGAGTGGTTTAATGGCACTGTCGAGAGCGATATTTGGCTTGCTACCGCTAACTTCTTTAAACCGCTCGAGTTTTCTATTTTTGCCACCTTGTATGAAATGCCACTATTGCGCAAATGTTTAGGCTCTACGCTCTCTGAGGCGTTATCAAAATGGCGTCGGCAGGAGCTGCATGTCGAATCTTGGTGTGAAAGCCTCATTGACACACAAATTTTTCACCCTATTTTTCACCATTGGCTAGAGTTGCAAGGCCAAAAAACCATGCGCGGAGCACGCATGAATACCTTTGGTTGGTTTGATTTTAAATCTGCATGGTTTCAACCTACTGAGGATAATACACAGAAATCATAAAAGTTATAAACACTGAGAGTGAATAATAAGGATGTTATTCACTTTTTCTGTGGATATCCATGTGAACAACCCGCTAGTAATCAGGGTATATCCCTTCCCCTGTTTTTTAACAGAAAACAAGAAAACCAATTAACTTCATTAAAAACAATAGGATGAATCAATCACCCTCTCTTTATACACAGTTTATCTTTTCGACTTTATGCTTTAGGAGTTCAAATGCGCAAAGATCAATCAATGTATGATTTATCCACAAGTAATGTGCTTAACTTGCCCAATTTATGTGATTAGGTTCAAAAAACCACGTAAGTCAAGCCTGTAAATACACACAGTAATTAAAGTTTTTCACAGTTATCCAATAATTCTGTGGATAACCTAGTGAATGATCCTGTGATTATTATGGGATGAACATGAATAACCTATTTTTCTTTGAGGATTATTTTTTAATAGACTGAATTATTTCCTTATATATCAGCAAATTAAATATCTCTTATAAAAAGTGATATACTATTGTTACCCTGTGAATTTTTTCTGGTTACTATTTAATCGTATTATGCCATTTATACCACCATCCCCTCCTGAAAATGAGTCCGTTTTAATGGCTAGGGCACAAGCTCTCGCTGGCTATACTCTTGGTGAATTAGCGGCATACGCTGGCTTACCTATGCCGCCCGATCTTAAACGTGACAAAGGCTGGGTGGGTATGCTGTTAGAATATTTTTTAGGAGCTACCGCTGGCAGTAAACCCGAACAAGATTTCGCCAATATTGGTGTCGAACTAAAAACCATCCCTATTGACCGAAATGGAATGCCCCTTGAAACCACATTTGTGGCGATCGCACCGCTCACAGGCAATAGTGGGTTAACATGGAAAAATAGCCATGTGTACCGAAAACTCTCTCGTGTTTTATGGTTTCCAATTGAAGGCGAACGACAAATACCACTCGCTCAACGTCGTATCGCAAGCCCATTATTATGGAGCCCTTCTCCTTTGGAAGAGCAATTGCTGCGCCAAGACTGGGAAGAGTTGATGGATCTGATTGTGTTAGGCAAAGTGGAAAGTATCACCGCTCGACATGGACAAGTCCTACAAATACGCCCTAAAGCGGCAAATAGCAAAGCACTAACAGAGGGTATTGGCGAATTTGGGCAAACAATCATGACGCTGCCGAGGGGTTTCTATCTGAAAAAAGACTTTACCGCCCCATTGCTTGCTCGACATTTTAAAATCGATTAATGGTTTTTCCTCCGTTAAAGTCGACCATTAACCCTGCAATACTCGCCTGCTCACACTGTTGTATCGTAACCGGTGCACCAACGACAAAAGCCGCTTGGATTAACTCCAACATTTTTTTGTTTAGCTCATGCTCAATGGTATTTAATACGGCGATTTATTGCGTCGTTTTTTTGCCATCAACTAACGTTATTGTATAAAAAACACGTTGCTGATTAATCAGTTGCTCACCGAATGTCATTGCGGCAATTCTTTTTGGTATCCCTTTATAGGCTTCACATTGATTCGAAAAAATATTGATACCTTTTGGGCTCGCAGTCATCGCCATAACAGCGAATATAATAATGACTGCCCTAATAGTTTTCTTATACATGATGTTAATAATATTATGATTTAGCTTTAAGCTAACCTTAAAGCAAACCTTTTAGTACTTCATGCAAAAAGAGAGGTTGTTTTTATCAAATTAGATAATGAAACCCTTTTACCGAATCAGGGTTATTTGGTGGCTTGTTTCGCCGCGGCAATTGCCCCTTCTATGGCTTTCTTCGCTTGTGTACTATTTTTCCAGCAACTCGAGCCTGTTAAAGCAGCCCCAGCAATTAAAATGTCTTCATATGATGCTTCACTCAGTTGAGTTAATGTCGAAAATCCCATTTGTTCTAACCGACTTATAACTGTTGGGCCAACACCTTTTACCGCCAGTAGGCACTGCTTATCCGCATCTGAAAACCCCATATCAGCTCCTTATTGAGAGAACAAATAATCTTTTTCGTAATTGGCTTTGCATTATACCTGACGATTATTTTATTATTCGTTTTATGGCTAGCATTATTAAGATTCAATCAAATATACCCTTGCCACTTTCACATTGATTGTGACCATCCCGTGCCCCAAAATAAGTTAGGACTCAGCAATGCAGACAAACACATTCACAAACACGCGCCAAGGTTCACTTCAATTGTCTGATGGCCGCAACTTAAGTTGGTATGAATCAGGCCCAAGAACGGGATTCCCTGTTATTTTTTGTACTGGCGCAGGTATGAGTGGAACGTTAGGCTTTGGCCTTGAGCAACTTGATCCACTTAATATCCGACTCATCGTACCTGAACGTGCTGGGCTAGGCGAATCGTCACAAGATCCACAAAAATCGCTTTCACGTTTTGCGGCAGATATTGACGCGTTATTGCAAGCTCAGCAAATTGAGCAATATTCTGTTATTGGCTTTTCTCAAGGTGCTGTATTTGCCATGGCATTAGCTTTCTATGGCACTCCTAACACTTTATCTATTGTTGCTGGGCAAGATCAATTTGACTATCCCGCGACAAGTGCTTTATTAAAAGCCGATATTATCAATATGCAAGAGCAAGCCAGAAATACACCTGATGCGCTATCTGATTGGTTACAGAAAAACGTGAGTGCACCTTGGTTACTGGCTTTTATACTCAATAGCAGCGCGACGGTTGATCAAAATGTTTACAATCAGCCCTCATTTTTGCAAGCCTATACTGACTGTATGAACCGAGCCTTTCTTCAAGGCAATTTAGGCTATGTACAAGACTTATTGATCTCATTACAGCCTTGGCCTTTCCAGCCTGAAGAGATCCATTGCCCTGTTTCACTGTGGTATGGTGAGAAAGATGAAAGCACTGTTCATTCACCAGACTTTGGTAAAACCCTCGCAACGCGTTTCCCTAATTGCCAACATTTCGTGTTAGAAGATGATGGTGGTTCACTACTCTGGACACAAGCGGAGCGCATCTTAACCCATTTAGCTCCACAATAAAGGCGCCTTAAAAATATGTGGCTGAAATATCTAATTATCACAACTCAATTTCAGCCACTACAGGATAATGATCGGAATAATCAAAAAAGACTTTATTATTATAGTTATAACCAATTTTGCTTTTGATCACCCGTGTTTGCTGTTTAATTGATCGCATATTTTTGGCAAAAATATAATCCAAATGCCAACTTTGCCTAGTATCGGGATAAGCTTCTCTAATCACGTTATTAGTTGAAAAATCCCATGACGGTCGTGGATTAAAATGGTGAGGCTCTCCCCAACCAATAATATCTAATGCTTGCTCGTACTCTTCCGAACCATAATTAATATTTAAATCTCCCCCTAAGATTGTTATTTGACGATCTTCAGTGATTGAAGTTTCAGCCCAATTAATTAACTGAGTAAGTTGGGCTTTGCGATGGGATGAAGGTGAGGTCATTAGGCAGAAGTTGTCATCCGATTGCAGATGAGTTCCTATGACTTGAAGCATTTTACCTTCTATTTCAATAACGGCTCTCACCCCACCTTTAGCACTGAAACGGTCAGCACCGCATCCTGCATCATCAAACAGTTGATATTCACGATAAACTATAGGATAACGGGAAACTATCGCGATCCCTGAATTGACCTGCTGAACCATATCCCATTCACCTTTTTTAGCATTCCAACAATGGTTTGAATCACAATAAGAGAGGACAGATTCATTATATTGTGCGGCAACCGGTGTGTGGTAAAAAAAGCCTAAACTCCTCATACCCGAAAAAAGCTTTTGTGCTGAATGAGTATTAAATACCTCTTGTAAAATAACGATATCAACATCATAGAATATATTATCTTTTATCATCGCATTAATGCGAGCATCTTGAGTGGATGCCCCAATACTAAAAAAAGGAATATGCAATAAATAGGTATTAAATGTCATCACTTTAATTTTATGTGGCATAGTTTTTCCTTATTCGTTTTCCATTAATAAATGTATAAATTTCTTTATCCTATCAATACTGTTTTATTGAAAACATTGAGTTCACAATGACGACAAGGAGTATGCTAAACGAGACTAACATGCCTGAACATATTATTAATTAATGCATTACCTAAAGATTTTTGATGGATGATAACAATAAATAAAATAGTTTTATCTACTGTTAATAAAGGTAGGAGAAATATAGTTTCTAATATAATAGCGAATTAATATTTAAATTGTGCCTTTGGCCTATTTTAACTAGCCAAGGCACAATGTTAATTTACAGAAAATGCTCTGCTTAATAAGTGGTTTGATTAACGGTAAACAATACCACCGTCAGTCAAGATCGACTGCCCTGTAATATAGTCTGAATCATCACTTGCTAAAAATGCGACTAAACCAGCAACATCATCTGGAGTTTGAGCACGTCCTAATGCAATGCCTTCAACATATTTTTTATAGGTTTCACCTTTTGGTGCACCTGTAATTTCAGCAAAACGCTCATCAATTTCAACCCACATGTCCGTACCTACAATACCAGGGCAATATGCGTTAACGGTAATGCCAGAACTTGCATACTCTTTAGCAGCGGCTTGGGTCAATGCACGTACAGCGAATTTTGTAGCGGAATAAACACCTAGCATTGCAAAGCCGTCATGCCCTGCAATGGAAGAAGCGTTAATAATTTTCCCTTTTTGTTTACGCTGCTGGAATTTTTCACTCGCCGCTTGAATTCCCCACATCACACCATCGACGTTAATCTTGAAAATCAGATCCATATCTTCTTGGCGTACATCAGCAATAGGCTTAACTTGTGCAATCCCTGCGTTATTGATCATTACATCAAAACCACCGAGTTCAGCTTCTGCATGTGCAACTGCGGCAAAAACTTCCTCACGCTTACTGACATCAGCAGCAAATGTTGTCGCTTTACGGCCTAATGCTTCAATTTCTTTAGCCACATCCGCTAATTTTTCTTTTTTCAGGTCGACAAGTGCAATATTGGCACCTTCTTTCGCTAAACGTAATGCGATACCACGACCAATACCTTGTGCTGCGCCAGTAACTAAAATGACTTTATTATTCAGTGCCATAAGCTTTCTCCCAATAAGGATAGTTAAATGAATGACTCTAACTGATTAATACGTTAGCAAGATTAACAATAAGTTACAAAATCATGATATTAGACTACAACTATGTTCTATAGAGATAAATATGACTGTAATTGAGTGATAATCACTCGCATTTATGAAAGAAATAACTTTTAAAAGGGAAATAGGTAACAAATCGAAGTGGAACTACTCACAAAGAGGTATAGCAAAAAGTGCTATTTCCTCATATTTGTTTAAATAACAATCTATTTTATTGAGAATAAATTAGGCTGCCTAGAAGGCAGCCTAAAAATCAGACAAACTATAGGTTATTTTTTAGATGCTTGTAAGTACAACATATCTAAAGCAATGGTTGCTGCGGCCAATGCAGTGATATCAGATTGATCATAAGCTGGTGCGACTTCAACTAAATCCATACCAACGATATTTAACGGTTGTAAACCACGCAACAGTTTTAATGCACGATCTGAGGTTAATCCACCAATGACAGGTGTTCCGGTTCCCGGCGCAAAAGCAGGATCTAAACAATCAATATCGAAAGTGAGATAAACAGGCATATCACCCACAATAGATTTAATTTGTTCGATCATCTCATCAACACCGCGATCATTAACTTGTGCGGCATCAATGACTGTAAACCCGTTATCACTTTCATGCTCTGTACGAATACCAATTTGTACAGAACGAGTCGGATCAATTAACCCTTCTTTTGGTGCATGGTAGAACATAGTGCCATGGTCATACTGGCTACCATTACCATAAGTGTCTGTGTGTGCATCAAAATGGACTAACGCCATTTTACCAAAATGCTTTGCATGGGCGCGCAACAGAGGCAAAGTCACAAAATGGTCACCGCCAAATGTTAAGCAGCGCTTGCCCGCCTCCAGCAATTTTTCTGTATGTGCTTGTAGCTTATCGCACATGTCTTGTGCATCACCAAAAGCAAACACCACATCGCCACAATCCACAACATTTAAGCGCTCTGTTAGTTTAAAATTCCATGGCCAACGATGGCTTTCCCACGCTAAGTTGGTAGATACCTGACGAATAGCAGCAGGTCCATGACGGCTGCCCGCACGACCAGAAGTTGCCATATCAAACGGCACCCCCGTTATCACCCACTCAGCATCTGAGTTATAAGGTTGAAAGTTTAATGGGAAACGTAAAAAGCCAAATGCGTTAGAAACCAGTGAATTATCGACCTGATTACCTAATGTGCTATTAATCATCACTCTTCCTCTATCAGTATTTGTAATCTGCAAATACTTTTATTATTTAGACTCATAGGTGGCTCTACACCACCTGTGATTAGCTACCGTTTATTTATCGCCAATTATTCGTCTTCTAAATAAGTATAGCCATAAAGCCCATTCTCAAACTCATCAACGAAATCTTTTTGCAACTGCTCGCTCAACCCAGTGCCTTTAACTTGCTCTGTAAAGCTTTCAAGCAATACTTCTGGTACTAGCTTCACATATTGCAGCATATCAGCGACCGAATCGCCTTCTTCACTTTGCAGATAACGCACGTTGCCTTGGCTATCAACCCAAACATCGATTGCTGCTGTATCGCCAAATAGGTTATGCATGTTACCTAGAATTTCCTGATAGGCCCCTATCATAAAGAAGCCGATCATGGGTGGGTTTTCAGGGTCGTATGCAGGCATTGGCATAGTTGTTTCAACACCGTCACCATCGACATAATGGTCAATAATACCATCCGAATCACAAGTGATATCCAATAATACCGCGCGACGGTCAAGAGGCTTATCAAGGCCTTCTATCGGTAAAACGGGGAACACCTGATCAATCCCCCAAGCATCTGGCAACGATTGGAATAACGAGAAATTCACATAGAACTTATCGGCCATCCGCTCTTGCAGTTCATCAATAATTGGACGATGAGCACGGTTACTTGGATCTAAGTCTTGTTGAATACGACGACAAATATTCAAATAAAGCTCCTCGGCCCACGCTCGCTGAGTCAGGTCGAGTACACCATGAGCATACTGCGTATGCGCTTCTTGTAAATCAAACTGACTATCATGGAGCCATTCACGTAACGAACGGCTATTACCTTGGTGCTGCATTGATTCCCAGGTTTCCCACAATGAAATCAATGAACGCGGTGCATCCTCATCGGGAGGAGATGTTTTGGTAAATTCATTTCGCTCCACCCCGATCACATTAGAAACTAAGACCGTATGATGTGCGGTCAATGCACGCCCTGATTCGGTGATCACCGTCGGATGTGGTAAATCAAACTCCTCACACGCATCACCAATCGCCCAAATCACATTATTCGCATATTCATTTAAACCATAGTTTACTGAACAATCTGATTGGGAGCGCGTTCCTTCGTAATCCACACCTAAGCCGCCACCCACATCAAAACATTGAATTTTTACGCCTAAACGGTGCAACTCAACATAAAAACGTGCAGATTCACGGACACCTGTCGCGATATCACGAATATTCGCCATTTGTGAACCAAGATGGAAATGCAGCAACTGTAAACTTTCTAGGCGACCTGCCTGACGTAAAATTTCAACAAGTTGTAAAACCTGTGTTGCCGCTAAACCAAATTTTGATTTCTCGCCACCACTTGCCTGCCATTTGCCTGACCCCTGCGACGCCAAACGAGCACGAACGCCTAAACGAGGTGTCACATTCAAGCTTTCCGCTTCTTTAAGAACAACCTCAATTTCAGACATTTTTTCGATAACAAGGTAAACCTTGTGACCTAATTTTTCCCCGATAAGCGCTAATCGAATATATTCACGATCTTTATAACCATTACAAACAATAACGGTACGAGTACGGCCGGCATTTGCTAGCACAGCCATCAATTCAGCCTTCGACCCAGCCTCTAGTCCAAGCGGTTCACCTGAATTGACTAATGATTCGATGACTCGACGCTGCTGGTTGACCTTAATCGGATAGACCAGAAAATAGTCGCCTGTATAGCCGTACGATTCACGAGCACGCCTAAATGCCGCATTAATTGAGCGCAAACGGTGCTGTAAGATTTGTGGGAAACAGAATAATGCGGGTAAACGCAAGTGCTCCTGCTCCTCTTTAACTTGATTAACAAGTTCGGCTAGATCAATAGACGTGTCTGGGTTATCAGGATTTGGGCAAACACAGACATTTCCGCGCTCATTCACCTGATAGTAACCACCGCCCCAATACGCGATGTTGTACGTCTGGCGCATTTTGCGAGCGATATTATCATTCATAACAAACTCCTTTATGGAGGGGTGAGTGACGCTTTCTCCGGCCAGGCAGCGACCCGTCCTAAGACGTGGCTCTGCAAGGCAGTTATGTCGGGGAAACAGCTATTACTCGGATTAATTAAAGTGCTTAGAACATCTAAACGGTGACAAATACAACCATTTGGCTGACAGTTACTGACTGATAGCCAAGGGTGTACTAGGAAGATGATAGTAACTTCGAGAAGAAGTAAATAAAGACAGGAAAGTAAACGCCAAAAACACGCGGCGATCCGCATTTAGCTGCTGATTACTGTTATTCAGTAGATTATGGATCATTACCCATTAACCCCCAATATAACTGTTTAATCTTTATCAATAGCGAGAAAGATAAACACTCCTGATAGATAGCAGGCACATTGTACGCCTACTGGTATATAACGGAACATTTTTAACTAACCGTCACGGTCGCTGTTTATACATTGATTAGGCAGAAATTGCAAAACGTTATTGGCTTAATAGAAATAAAATTTGTAAGGCTCGTCTTTTTACTTATTGTTTTTCTGTCAAACGTAAAAACAGGTAGCACTTTTTTTGTTAAAACATTAAAATAGACGTCTAGATGTTAAAACATCCAATTACAATCAGCGAATTCTTAAGGTATTAATCTCATGGCTACACATCTCTTTACTTCTGAGTCTGTATCGGAAGGGCATCCTGATAAAATTGCCGATCAAATCTCTGATGCGGTTCTTGATGCGATTCTTGAGCAAGATCCAAAAGCTCGCGTTGCTTGCGAGACCTATGTCAAGACAGGTATGGTGATGGTCGGGGGAGAAATCACCACCAGTGCTTGGGTTGATATTGAAGAGATCACACGTAAAACCGTTCGCGAAATTGGTTATACCAGCTCTGACATGGGTTTTGATGCAAACTCGTGTGCGGTTTTAAGTGCGATTGGTAAACAATCACCTGATATCAACCAAGGTGTTGACCGCGCAGACCCATTAGAACAAGGGGCTGGCGACCAAGGTATTATGTTCGGTTATGCGACAAACGAAACTGACGTTCTGATGCCTGCACCAATTACTTATGCTCACCGTCTGGTACAGCGCCAAGCAGAAGTTCGTAAAAATGGCACTCTGCCATGGTTACGTCCAGATGCCAAAAGCCAAGTCACTTTCCAATATGACAACAACGAAATTGTTGGTATTGATGCGGTTGTTTTATCCACACAGCACGCAGAAGATATTAAACAGCAAGATTTACATGAAGCTGTAATGGAAGAAATTATTAAACCTGTTCTTCCAGCAGAGTGGTTAGTGCCAACAACAAAATATTTTATCAACCCAACAGGTCGCTTTGTTATCGGTGGGCCAATGGGCGACTGTGGTTTAACTGGTCGTAAAATCATCGTTGATACCTATGGCGGCATGGCTCGTCACGGTGGCGGTGCATTCTCCGGTAAAGATCCTTCTAAAGTAGACCGTTCAGCGGCTTATGCTGCTCGCTATGTTGCCAAAAACATTGTTGCAGCCGGCTTAGCTGATCGCTGTGAAATCCAAGTCTCCTATGCAATTGGTGTTGCAGAGCCAACTTCAATCATGGTTGAAACATTTGGTACAGGTAAAGTTCCAGAAGCGCAACTGGTTCTGTTAGTGCGTGAATTCTTTGATTTACGCCCATACGGCTTGATTCAAATGCTGGATTTACTACATCCAATTTACCAACAAACGGCTTCTTACGGGCATTTCGGTCGTTCTCAATTCCCTTGGGAAAAAACAGACAAAGCCGCTATTTTACGTGAAGCTGCTGGCCTAAAATAATTAGCCAAACCAATAAGCCCCACACTGTGGGGTTTATTTCTTTATTCATCCTCTATCTTATTTCCTCACTTAAATTCATTTTTAGAACTCCTTGAGCAAAAGTACAATTCTCCTAAACTAATTGGGCTAAAGAATATAATCATCACGTTTGTGCCTTATCATACCTATAGAATAAGTATTGCCATGTAATAATTTTTATATTAGCAATGATTCGTACTTAGAAACGCATATCTCATATTTATTTCATTTCATAGTGGAAAGAGATAAGTGGTTATAAAAACCAGTTAAAGGCGGTAGTGTCTATAGAGAAAACGTTTATTTACTATGGAATAATAAACGTAATGAAATCGTAGAAGAAGCCAACCCTAGATATATTAGGTATTTTTATAACTAGGGTAGCTCAGCGTCATCCAAGCCTACAATATGCAAGATATTATGTATGCTTTCTATTATACCGTAGATAAATTTTCAATAAAACTTGATGTATCAATCTTCTTTATTAATCGCTCTTTCCACCAAGAGAAATTACCACCTTGACTTGATGGATGCCAAGCTAGCCAAATAAATTGATCATCTTTAGGGATCTCTACCGGAACAATGACTAATTCTTGGTTCTTTAACTCTTTTTTAATATGTGAAGGACAAATAAACCCATACCCTATTCCTCGCTTAATTAAGACTAATTTACTTTCTAAATCGCAAACCAATAT
The DNA here is from genome assembly GCF_028477945.1 of Providencia sp. PROV261. Lineage (NCBI taxonomy): Bacteria > Pseudomonadati > Pseudomonadota > Gammaproteobacteria > Enterobacterales > Morganellaceae > Providencia > Providencia sp. PROV261. The sequence continues at coordinate 102,068 of NZ_JAMPMC010000006.1, forward strand.
TTGCCTTCCTAATATGACTTCTTTTTCTCTATTAATTGATAGCTCATGGCTACTATCTGCAATTTCAACGTGGATATCGTTTATTAACTGATTTCTCGTTATTATCGTTTTTTGTGAAGCAAATGGATGTGATGGGGAAACACAAAGGGCAAAACTAAGTTTTCCTAGTAGCTGGGTTCTTACCTTTATGTTTTCAGGGATCCCCCCAAGAGCAATAATAAAATCTGCTCTATTTTCTTTTAATGCATCCCAAGCCCCTGTCATTGCTTCTCTTAGGATTGAAATATGAACATCACCATTTGCCTTAATATAATCACGAATATCTTGAACAAAGATATCTAGCGGTAGAAATTTTTCAACCACAATACGAATTTGGTTATCAAATGTTGGAATATTTCTCACTCTATTTTCGAGATCTTGCACTGCATTTAAGATCCATGCCCCCTCCTGTAATAAAAATTCCCCCTCCTTAGTTAAACGAATTACAGGTCCATTACGGTGAAAAAGCTTAACTTTCAATCGACTTTCTATATTTAATACTTGATAGGAAATCGCAGACGGTGTTTTATGCAATACATCTGCCGCTGTTGAAAAAGAACCTGTTTTTTTGATAGTGCTTATTATATTAATTGCATCCACGGATAATCTAGTCATATAAGCTCCTAATTAATTTAAATAGCTAATACAATGATTTCAGCGCATTAATATTTAGTCGACTTCATATATAGAACTATCATAATGTTGTTCATAAACAATCAAGAAACATCCTAATCTACTAACTTAATAGTCATTAATTTTCTTAGTAGATATATAATTAATAAATAGAATTAAAATAAAAATCATTGGTAATATAAAATAATAGATCTTATAGAAGTATATCTTTATGAAAAACAGCGCTCACTTAATGCTGGATAATTATAGAGGGAAATAGACTCCCTCTATAATAAATATTAATATCAATTTATTTAGCAAGACTATTACCTAAACTCGAATTCATGCTATTTAAAATATCACCATTATCCGCATCAATTTCCCATGCAAATAATCCTCCAAGTTTGTTCTCTAACACATACTTCCCTTTTGCTTGCACTGAACGTTGATCGTCAAAGGTAATCAGATCCCCTGTTGATGCTTTAAATACATAGGGCGCTTCTGCGACTTCATCATAGCTATATACCCATTGTCCGCTCATATACTGATTTTTGATTTGGCGATAATCAACAACTCCATTTTCCCATGTCCCTGCAACTGGGCCTGTCGCTTTCCCTGTAAATGGATTACCGTTGGTATAGCCATTCACCCCCGTCCATCCACGCCCATACATCGCTGCACCTACCACGATTTTCGCGGGATCAACACCTTGATTCAATAAAGCATTTACCCCATTAACCGTTGTATATTCCGTATCTGGACGCCAACTGGAGGCATTAAGTGCGGTTTGGTAGCCAAGTGTATTTAAATCAAATGCACCATAAAAGTCGTAGCTCATCATAAAAAAGTGATCAACCGATTTTTGTACCTCACCAAAATCGACTTTATCTATTTTGGCTTTCGCGGCACTAATAGCTGATGTTAATTGATATTCGCGCCCGGTTTCTTTCTCTAATTCATCCAACATCGCGCGAAGCTCTTGCATCAACAATAAATAAGTTTCACCATCTTTATCTGACGCTAATGTGGTGCTGGCTCCATTTGCACCAGGATATTCCCAATCGATATCAACACCATCGAAGAATTTCCATGTCAACAAAAACTCTTTGACAGACGTTACAAATTTGTCTCGTTTGGTTTTATCCTTCATTGCATAAAATGGATCTGATAATGTCCATCCACCAACAGAAGGTAATATTTTCAAATGGGGATAGGCTTGCTTTATTGCCATTAACTGCCCAAAGTTACCTTTATATGACAATGAAGTTCCTGTTTGAGAGACATTAATTGCAGCCCAAGGATCATGAATAGTCACTTTATAGTCATCCCTACCTGTACATGACTTCTGCAATGACTCAAAACTACCTTCAATTTGCTTTAAGCTATCATTAATTCCATTTCCGCCGCATATAGGAATAAAAGCATACAAAATATGAGTAAGATTTTGTGCCGGTATTTTATCGGCAGAAAATTTCCGTCCATATATTCCCCATTCAACAAAATATGCAGCAACGACTTTTCCTGAGTCTTGCTTGTAAGCTTGGTTATTTTCTAAAAGTTGCGTTTGCAACGGAGCAAAATGACTTCCATCTGTATCTTGGACTGTAATTTCAACCACATCACTAAAATTACATTCGTCGCCATTGCATAGTGCAACCTTCAATTTATACTTCCCGCCTTTAGATATTGAAAGGCTTGCTTGACCTGAAGAGCTGGTTGAAGGACCACTCCATACCTCTTGGTCATTCAAATACACTTTTGCCGTAGTTCCATAATCTCCATACCATAAATCCCAGGAGACATTAAAAGTTGCCGCCTCTTTTCTCGTCACTAATAATTCATATTTATCCTCATTAGGGTTAATTTCAACAATGCTATAGGTGTTATCCATCCATTGAATTGTGGGCTTTCCGGGCAACGCTGCATATGCAAACTGAGTAGCACAATGACCGATAAGTGCTGCTAGCATTAACTTATTTAGTCTAAACATGTTTTACCCCTTAATGTGTTAAGGAATACGGGATATTTTATTGAGTTCAACAATTAATCGTTCGATATTAATCGCTGATATTGACATCACTAACTTGGTAGAATGCATTTGACGTATCATAAACATCCCACACCGCAAGGATGACATGATAGCCAGAGCGATCTTTCGGCACATCACACTCGATTTCTGTGACGACTGGTGGTCTAACGCCATTTTCATATTTGACACAGAAAGGCGTTAAATCGAAAGAATCGCGTGTGAGTGGCTGTGATGGGTCCCAATCAGGCTTAGTGATAAAATACCGCCAGCTATCGGTTGAATGCACAACGGTTAAATACCAAGCAAAGGTATTTTTCCCCGTTTTAAGCTCACTTTTTACCCACCGGGTCGGCGACTGTTCATCCATTTCAGAGTGAGCTGCTATCGCAGCACTGGCAATGACTCCATCAGCCGGACCAGCCTCAGGGAATCCTTTTGGTGCTTCAAAACTATGTGGGTCATAAGGTACTTGATTGCCACAGCCCGTATTTTTTAATTCAGTGGTATTACGCACCGAACATAAATAAGCACGACTTGGTGGTTCTGTTGTATAACCATGTGCTAGGGCAAACTGAGAAACGCCTAGTAATAGCGATCCTAAACAGCTTAAGGATATAAGATGCTTAAATTGATTTTTCATAATGCACCTCTTTATTCACTTTATAATAAATGTTTTTTAAACAGTGCGATTAATAGCCATCACACGGTTCATTTATATTATTATCAGTTTAAAAGCGTTTTTTATGAATAAATCAACGAGCTAAATTAAATATTTATCATGATAAGTATTTTTTTAAATATGAATAGATATATTTTTATATGAAAATAGAAAAGCAGAAATGTTATTTAATAGATATCACTAATCTTTAATAAAAAATTCAGCCCCTTTAAATTTGGGGCTGACGCTATTATTTTTTGAATAATTGAAAAACAGACATGCCCGCAATCATGGCTAATGTAAAAATGATCCCTTGTGTTAACCCCATCCCCGTTAATAGCAATGCAGGCCCTGGACAAATACCGGCTAATCCCCAACCAAGTCCAAATAACACACTCCCTATCACTAGAGGCTTATCAATTTTTTGATTGGTCGGGATCTGCATAGGGCATTTTAATACACTAGCTTGACGTTTTTTGGCGAAGGCAAATGCAATTGCACTGATCACCATCGCCACTGCCATAGTGACTAATAAAGAAGGATCCCAATTACCCGTAATATTTAAGAAGCTAAGAATTTTAGCCGGATTTCCCATCCCCGCTAATAATAGCCCCAAGCCAAATAATAAACCTGAGATTAATGCGATAATAACTGGCATAACTTTATCCTCTTAATCCCAATAAATTTATAACCGCTACCGTCGCAAATGCCACTAACATAAAAGTGATAACCGCAACTATCGAACGCCGAGAAAACCTCGCCATACCACAAATTCCGTGACCACTTGTACAGCCACTCCCTAATCGCGTACCAAAGCCGACGAATAAACCGGCGAGGATAAGGATAGGGGTGCTCGTCGTGATCGACACTTCCGGTGAAAAGAAAAAGAGCGTAAATAAAGCAGGAGCCGCCATAATCCCGAGCACAAATACCACCTTCCAAGCGGTATCCCCTGCAATCGGTTTTAAAACGCCACTTAAAATACCGCTGATACCAGCAATTCTGCCATTAAAAAGAAGTAATAGGGAAACTGCCGCGCCAATTAATAAGCCTCCCATCGCAGCTGACCAAGGGGTAAAATTAGCCCAATCAATAGACATCATTATTTCTCCTGAACCGGACAATAAAGTTGGTAAAGTGTATTCAGTAACGTGAAGAGCTTTTCATCGGCAATCGCATAATAAATTCGTTTACCTTCACGACGTGTCGTCACGAGCCCTTCATGACGCAATACCGTTAGTTGTTGAGAAAGGGTTGGTTGCTGTATGCCCAGCGACGTTTCAAGATCGCTCACACACGCCTCACCTTGCGTTAACTGGCATAACAGAAGTAATCGATCCGGATTACCTAATGTTTTCAGCAATGATGACGTTTGTGTTGCAGCCTGCTTCATCGCCAAAAGCAATTGGTTTGTAGAGTCCTCGCTCATAAATCCTCCCAATAAATACATTATCATAAAATATAATATATATTTTTATATAATGATAGCCAATAATGCTTGTTTCCTCATATCGGCTTATATTATGCTTAGTTATATGAAAACCGTTCGAATCCCCATTTATCTTCAACAAAAAGCCATGCGCATGCTGAGGGCAAAACTGAATTTAGCCCAACAAAAGCTGGAACAAATCTTTCCAGAACCAACACTTAACTATAAGCAGCGAGGAACAACAGCAGGGAGTGCCTACTTAAAAGAGTGGGAAATTCGTTTAAATGCTGTCTTACTGATTGAAAATGGTGATAGCTTCATTAATGAGGTGATCCCTCATGAGTTGGCTCATCTATTAGTGTATCAAGTCTTTGGCCGTAAAGGTATTGCTCCCCATGGCAAAGAGTGGAAGTGGATGATGGAACACGTTTTAGACGTTCCCGCAAAACGTACACATCGCTTTGAAGTCACGTCCGTCAAAAGTCGCACTTTTACCTACCATTGTGCGTGTTCCACAACGCACGAATTAACCATTAGAAGGCATAATAAAATTGTCAGAGGGGAGAATCAGTATTTGTGCCGAAAATGTGGGGAGGTTTTAAAACAGAATGAGTGGGTGAATGCGGCAGATGTTGAATAACACTGCCGCATCAAGTCGATGGTGTGTCTTTAGGCGAACTCCGTCATTACCAATTTGGCAATTTCGAAGTAAATAATTAGACCCGTTCCATCAATGAAGGTTGCAATAAACGGCGCAGATACTACTGCGGGGTCAACTTTTAATTTCTTCAATACCATTGGGATAATCGAAGAAACAATTGCACTCCACATGGTGATAGCAACAATAGTTAGACTTACTACAATCGTCACTTCAGCGCCCACACCCAGTATCCATGCCCTAATCAAAGCAGCTGCACCAATAGTCACGGCCACTAAGAAAGAGGTTGATACTTCTTTTTTCAATACCGCGCCCAAATTACGTAGGCTCACTTCCCCTAGCGCCATCGCCCTGACAAGGGTTGAAGTGATTTGCGTTCCACTGTTCCCGCCCGTTCCAATTAATAATGGAATAAAGAAGGCCAGAGAAATCGCAGCTTCTAATTGCTCTTCAAAGGCTTTTAATACTGTACCGGTATACGCTTCCGCAACAAATAGCATTAATAGCCATACGACACGTTTACGCCATAACGTAATAGGACTGGTTGCTAAATAAGGCTCTTCAAGTGGTGTAGTCGCCCCTTGAAGTTGTGCGTCTAACGTATTCTCATCTTCAATTAATTCAGCAATATCTTGAGGACGTAATACCCCCATCAATTTGCCAAATTGAACAACGGGTATCATATCCAAACCACTATGGTTGATCAGATCATAAACATCATGACGTGATTGATCAGGCGCCACTGAAAAGTAGTTGTGTCTCATAATATCGGATACAAGCAACCCTTCATCCGCCGCTAATAGCGATTTGACTGAAAGAATACCATTTAAATAATTTTCCTGATCAACAACAAATAAATACGTTGGGATCTGCTCACCGTCTAAGTGTTCGATCAAATTCTTTTTCACGCAAGCAACAGAATCCGCAATAGAAACAGGCAAATAAGATTGGCTCATATATGCGCTGACAGTTGCGTCATCAATTTTTGGTTGCTGAGTGTTGTTGTTATTCAGGCGTGCGCCTTTCATTGCGGACTGAGCAATTGCTACAGATCCCGCTTTGTTCTGGGTAGTGAAAGTCATTTTTTTAGTCCCTAGTTACTGTTGTTTACTCAAACAGTACTCACATAGGGGCGAAACCAGATGAGAGAATGCGGTGGCTATCTCTACGTCTCGGTTTTAGCACTATACAACGTATCCAACTTACATTGGAAGTTACATGGGGATATACCTTCGTTCGATATATCCTGTCCTGATCTTGGGCGTCTCTCGACGTCGTCAGATCAGTAACCTGTGTTTGTATAGGAGCCTCGCCTAACGAGATACTGCACTTTTGATGCGACGCGAATTATAACCATAAGATTATTAATTACCACCCCGAAAATAGCGTTAATAACACATGTTGATTATCTTGTTTAGGTTTTGTTTAAGTTGATGTATGACAACAATTCGTCGCGTTACTAAATGTAACCAAGCATGTATTAATATTTTATTCACTGTTCAAAACACGCTGCTTTTGACTTATTTTTTACACGTGAATAAAAAACGTAGTTACCCGATTAATAAATTTATAACGCAATGACAAAAAAGGAAAATTACTTGATTTTATCTAATTTATTTTATCTTTCATCCTAAGATAAAAGAATAATATTGAATATATTAATTTGCATTATTATAATTTTTTGAATAACCTATACTATATAAAAAAACCCGCCAAACAGGTAAATTATTTTATTTCTGTCACATCTTATTTAATTTAAATCAACCATCATAAAAAACGTCTTAATAAGAGAATGCACTTAATGCATTATTTAATTCGAAAAAAGTCTCAGCTTATTAGTATTTCAAAATAAAAATACATAATCACATATTAATTTAGTGGTTAATATATTTATTTTTATTTTAAAATACCGCAAGGTTAATTAAAGAGTGAAGTTTTAATTATGGACAGAACCATTGTCGGTATGCTGACAAATCTAACATTTCGAGTGAATGATGAGATAAAAATCGCCGCTATATCAGCGTTAGGAGATTATAAAGCAACTATTGAACACCAAGAAGCTATTGTTCGTATTATCAATCTTTGCCAAGATCCAAATAAAGAGATTGCAGTATCAGCTATCAACACATTAAGTAAATTATCCGTTTATTTTATACCTGAAGGATATACACTTAAATAAACTCGTTTAATGTGTTATATCGATATTCAGTTACCTTTTATTATATAATAACTTACAACCAATTACGTATTTTTGTTTAATAAATAATACATAGGTCACTGTCTCATTACTTAGCCACTATAATGAGACAGTTCATTGATGAGGTCACTTACGCTATTTCTGTATCACCTTGTAATTGGCAGCTACAAGCCAAGACATAACCGGCCGCAATCTCTTCTTCTGTCAATGTCATGGTACTGCTCGTCGTATAATTGCCTGAGAGTACTTTTGTTTTACAGCTACCACAAACACCAGCACGGCAAGCCGCAATGACTGGCTGTTTATTTTGTTCTAAAGCCGACAGCAACGACGTTCCGACAGGGACTTTAAAATCGACCAAACGGTGGCGTATTTTTAATGTCACTACGTCTTCACTTTCAACCGGCTCCGGCTCTAGCGAAAAACGTTCCATAAAGAAATGATCAGCAGGTACACCTAGGCTTTTAGCGAATTGCTGAGCATTCTTCATATAAGGTGTAGGCCCACAAGTCATGACCACTCTAGCGCTAATATCCGGCACCAAGGCAGAAAGTTTCTCAAGGGTTAATCGCCCTTCTGCGACGCCACCATTATCTGGCGTTTCCGCCATAATGCACAGTTGTAATCGAGATGGATATCGCTCAATCAACCGATCCCATTCATCCGCAAAAATGACTTGTTGGCTATCACGCACGTTAAACAAAACTTTGACATCCGCCTGAGGCCGATTAGCCATCAACCAACGCACCATCGACATAATTGGCGTCACACCACAGCCAGCGGCTAACATCAGATATTGGTTACTATTGAGCTCTGCACAGGTAAACTCCCCCTGAGCGTCAGAAAGCCAGAGATAATCACCGGGTTTTACTGCCCCCGTTAACCAGCATGATCCTGTGCCTTGTTCTAAGCGTCTTACCGTAATCGTGATAAAACGGCTTTGCCCAGGTGTCGATGAAATCGTATAAGCTCTCATGATTTCATCGCTGTTTTTAATACTAACAAGTGCATATTGACCGGGTGAATATGTATAAAAGTCGTGATTGATTAAATTAATCGTCCATACATCGGAGGTTTCTTGATGAATAGAATGTATTTGCATTCTATTTGGACATAAACTACTCGGCATTGTCATCCTATCACTCCAATTGGGGGGAAATATCCCCCCCTTCACTCTTAATATTAAGCAGGCAAAATTTCAGCTAGATCTTGTTCAACTGTTGTAATGCTACGCATACCGAATTTTTCGTTCAGCACATTTAATAAGTTTTCAGTTAAGAAACCAGGTGCTGTTGGGCCGGTATAAATATTTTTAACGCCCAGCGACAACAGCGTCAGTAAAATAACAATCGCTTTTTGTTCAAACCAAGACAGAATCAAGCTCAATGGTAAATCATTAACGCCACAACCTAATTTTTCGGCTAAGTTCACTGCAAGCATGATTGCTGAATAAGCATCATTACACTGACCCACATCTAGTAGACGAGGCAAGCCTTCCAATGTACCAAAGTCTAATTTATTGAAACGATATTTACCGCATGCCAACGTGAGAATTAAGCAGTCTTCCGGTACACTGCGAGCGAAATCCGTATAATAACTACGCTCACCACGGCTACCATCACAACCCCCTACTAAAAATACGTGACGTAATTTTTTCTGTGAAACTAAATCAATTACGGTATCAGCGGCACTCAATAATGTTTGACGACCAAAACCAACCGTAATTTTGTGTTCAATTTCTGTATATGGGAAGCCATTCATTGATAGAGCTTGATTGATCATTTCAGAAAAATCATCTCCCGTTAAATGTTTCGCTCCAGGCCAACCCACGATACTGCGAGTCCAAATGCGATCTTTATACTGACCGACATCAGGGTCGATAATACAGTTTGAAGTCATCAGCACAGGACCCGGGAATTTCGCGAATTCCGTTTGCTGATTTTGCCAACCACTACCATAGTTACCAACAAGGTGTGAATATTTTTTAAGTTCAGGGTAACCGTGAGCAGGTAACATCTCACCGTGAGTATAAATATTAATCCCCGTTCCTTCCGTTTGTTCTAACAACATTTTCAAATCTTTCAGGTCATGGCCTGAAATAAGAATACATTTACCAGCAACAGGGCGAACATTGACCTCTGTTGGCACAGGGTGACCAAACTCCCCTGTTTCACCTGCATCTAGAATTTCCATGACTTTGAAATTCATTTGGCCAATCGCCATCGCGTTATCAAGCAGTTCATTCATATCCGCTGGTAACGTACCGAGCCACGCCATGATTTGATGATATTGACGATAAATCTCATTATCATATTGGCCCAATACATGAGCATGCTCCATATAAGCGGCAGCACCTTTTAGCCCATATAAGCAAAGCATGCGTAAGCCATGAATATCATCACCCACTTGTGCTTTATCAATATCAAGTGCGAACGCTTCGGCTTGTTTTTGCAAGGTCGAAATATCGTTGCCATTTAATTGGATATTAATCAGGGGGTGATTAAACACAATGGCACTATTTTTAGCTTGGCATTGCTTGATTAATTTATCACGCAGATAAATCGCTTCACGTGCATAGCCAATAATACGCTCTGAATCAAAGTTAACGTTTGTCAGTGTTGAGAAAAAAGCTCGAGGAGCAAAGCTATCGACATCGTGGTCAATAATTCCCAATTCACGGGCCGTAACTGCACTCGCCGACAGACTTTGTAGTACAGCCACTAATAAATCTTGCAGGTCAGACGTTTCCGCCGTTTTACCGCACATACCCTGCGCGTATGCACAGCCATTGCCAGCTGGAGTTCTAATTGTTTGTTCACATTGCACACAGTACATGTTCATTGCCTCATAAGTTGCATTTTGAATACAACATTAAGATTAAACCTTTTTCGATAATAAGAAAGCGGATTTAAAGCTTATCTGATGCTTTATTGATCTATATTAATGTTTTTAGTAAATGAGAACTATTTGCATCTATCTCACTAATAAAATAAGGAAAATTAGCCTTATGACAGTATCCTTAAGATAAATAGTTTCATTTTTGCTCGAATTAGTACTTGCTAAATTTGATTTTTTAACTTGATAATACCCGCGCTTAATTTGTTAGGCACAAAAAGATTTCACTTAGTTAGTAAATGGCTTAAAGGATTTTTTATGAAGAAAAAGACTATTCTTGCAGTGACTATCTGCTCATTATTCGCGGCGGGTGTTACCAATGCTGCTGAGGTTTATAACAAAGATGGCAATAAACTGGATGTTTACGGTCAAATTGATGTTCGCCACTATTTTGCCGATGCAAAAAGCGGGGAAGATGGGGATGATTCACGAGTCCGTTTAGGGTTTAAAGGTGACACGCAAATTACAGACCAGTTAATTGGTTTTGGTCGTTTTGAGTGGGAAACGTCGACCAATAAAGCGGAAACCAGTAATGATAACCAAAATCGTTTAGCGTACGCTGGATTAAAATTTGCAGACTACGGCTCACTTGATTACGGTCGTAATTATGGTGTGATTTATGATACCAATGCTTGGACAGACGTATTGCCACTTTGGGGTGCTGATACCATGGATCAAGAAGATACCTTCATGATGGGCCGTAACCGCAATTTACTAACTTATCGTAATAACAATGGTTTTGGTTATATTGATGGTTTAAGCTTCGCTCTACAGTACCAAGGTAAAAATGGCGATCAAAATAAATCAACCGGCTCAAGCGCATTAGATAACAATGGTGATGGCTACGGTTTTTCTACCGCTTATGAATTAGGTTGGGGTCTCTCAATTGGTGGCGGTTATTCAAATTCATCGCGTACGCCAAGCCAGAATAATATTAAAACGGGAGCAACAGGAAAACGCGCCGAAGCTTGGAACGTTGGCAGTAAATTAGAACTTGATGAGTTATATTTAGCCGCGATGTATGGGCAAACACTCAACACAACCCGATTTGGCGATGATGACGCTGAGGCGATTGCCAACAAAACAGAAAATCTTGAACTAGTTGCATTGTATTCGTTCGATTTTGGCCTGACCCCCTCCATTGGCTATAACCAATCTAAAGGTAAAAACCTAGGTAATTATGGCAATAAAGACTTAGTGAAGTATATTGCGGTTGGTGCATCCTACGATTTCAACAAGAATATGGCCGCTGTCATTGATTACAAAATCAATTTATTAAAAGATAACCAATTCACCGATGACTATGGTATCAATACAGACAATGTGCTTGGCTTAGGTTTAATTTACCAATTTTAAATCTATTTAAGTAATTCACCCCCATTATGGTTTTCATAGTGGGGTGAATTCCATCATACGCAATTATCCCCAAACGTCCTGTCATTCACCGACTTAAATATTAACTTACCGATTATTTTATTAACAAATCTAATAAACTTTAGCGCATATCCCTTATTATTTACTTAAACTAGCTTACTTTATACAGATATTATAAATGATTACACATTTATGACTTATTAATTTCACTTTAATTAAATAATGTCATATTCCAATAATTAAAAAAAGTAAAGCCTTACGTTTTATTTGCTTTGTTTATTAAATAAAATACCTGACAATAAAATTGTGGTATGGTTTGACATACTGCTTGTCATACTAAAATTACAATAAGTTGCTATACATCACTAATAGAGAGTCATAAAAAGATGTCTGAACAAAGTTCAATGAGTCAATCCGCAATGAAATATCGTTTCGGAATACTCAGACGATTAAAAGAATCTAATAAGACCCCATTTGGCATATTGCTTTTATCCGCGGTCATTGGTGCATTTGTTGGCTTGGTGGGAACCTTATTTGAACTAGGCACAACATGGGTGAGCAACTATCGAAGCAGTTCTGTTAATGAACTTATTACCGACAAATGGCTACTTATTCCTGCTATGTTTGCAGTATCTGCAATATTAGCGATGATAGGCTATTATCTCGTCAAGAAAATCTCACCAGAGTCAGGGGGATCAGGGATACCTGAAATTGAAGGCGCATTACAAGACCTACGCCCTGTACGATGGTGGCGCGTTATCCCCGTGAAATTTTTTGGTGGATTAGGTGCATTAGGCTCTGGAATGGTGCTAGGCCGCGAAGGCCCAACAGTACAGCTCGGCGCCAATATCAGCCAAATGTTTTATGATATTTTTCGTATTAAAGATAATGAATCACGTCATACGTTATTAGCTGCGGGTGCAGCAGCGGGGCTATCAACGGCGTTCAATGCCCCACTGGCAGGTATCTTATTTATTATTGAAGAGATGCGTCCACAGTTTAAATATAGCTTAATATCCATAAAAGCGGTGTTTATTGGTTCAATTACCTCTACCATTGTCTACCAATTAATCAGTGGTCAAGCCGCCATCTTAAATATTGGACAATTTTCATCTGCCCCCTTAAATACATTATGGCTTTATTTAATTTTAGGAATGCTGTTTGGGGTGATTGGTATTTGCTTTAACCGCTTTTTGCTTTATCTACAAACGAAATTCCTCGCATTTTATCAAAATAAAGTTTCTCGTTTTGTATTAATGGGAGGCCTAATCGGTGGATGCTGTGGTGCTATTGGTGTTTATACTCCTGAAGTTGTTGGAGGCGGTTTTTCTGTGATCCATCAAATGGTAGCAGGAAGTTTTACTGTATCGGTCTTAATACTGTTTTTTGCCCTACGCTTCCTCACATCCACTATCAGCTTTAGCTCTGGTGCCCCCGGTGGTATTTTCTCTCCACTACTCGCTTTAGGTACGCTTTTCGGGGGCATTTACGGTTACTGCGTGTTAGAGCTTTTTCCGGATTACCACATTGAAGTGGGTACTTTTGCTATTGCGGGTATGGGCGCTTTATTTGCCGCGACAGTCAGAGCGCCGCTAACGGGGTTAGTGTTAGTACTCGAAATGACCAGTAACTACCAACTTATTTTACCTATGATTATTACCTGTCTAGGCGCGACCATGGTAGCGCAATTTTTAGGTGGTAGACCACTTTACTCGGTTTTATTAGAAAGAACATTGCAAAGAAGTGCGCAAGAAAAATCAGCAGAGCAAACCAAAGCGGCGAGCTAAGCTTAATCAACCAGCGGGATGTTTTACGCATCCCGCAATTGTCTTAACCTAATCAAACACTACCGCTTTTTGGCAATTAATGTCGCGAAATTAAGTTTTATACGGTTACCTTGCGCATCCGTTCTATGCAGATGACCAGGATTTTCATTATATTTTAAAATCTCCCAGTCTTTGTAATATTCATGCAACTCCCCTGCTTTGAGAAAGCATTTGAATGGGATCAAATCTAAAGGAGCATCTGGCGTTTCAGCAGCACATACGATCACATTAATACCACCCGGTAATGTGTGTGCTTGCATGTTAGCAATAACATCCGCAATACGTTCACGCTGCAAAAACATTAATACAACGGTAGAGATGATTAAATCATAATCGTCTTTGATTTGATGGCTATTAATATCATAAATCGCAGTTTTAATATTCTCTATACCAGCTTGTTTTTTGACAAATTCAATGGCCTGAATATGTTGTGGGTTAATATCTACCGCTGTCACGTCATAACCTTGCAATGCAAGATAGAAGCTATTGCGTCCACGTCCTGATCCTAAATCTAACGTTTTACATGGCTGAGACAGGTTATTTTCACACAAAAATCTCACTTCCGAATGTGGGATAGTTAAGCCATATTCTTTATAGAATTTGATATCGGGATGACATAAAAAGGAGAGTTGGCACTGCATATCATCGCTGCAATCCGAAATTCGATGCCAAACTTGAGGCTCAATAATCGGTGGTTGGTTATTAATATCAAATGTAAATTTTTGCTCGCTACCGTCTTCTGAAAAAATAACAAAATCGAGTGTTCCTTTTAGTACTCGAAGTTGTGCATAGGTATCTTCTTTCGTGTTATGGCGCTCTTGAAACATCAGAGGAAGAGAGGCTTTATCCCACACAGGCATAGTCTTATAACAAACTAACTCGCTCATATCATCACCTTTAAGTTGCATATTAAATACATCTTATAACTTTATTAATCGACCTGCAAAGGTTTCATAAGATGATGTTTGGTAGCTTGATCAGAATCAACCTTCTGGAAAACCAGAAGGTTGATAGCGGAAGATTAATAACCCAGTTGTTTTGCTGATAAACCTAAAAACTCAAAAGGCTCACTCTCTACATACTCATTGGTCGCATCGCCAGAAAAAATATGACTCTGCTCAGCACCGAGGGTCAGTTTTTTCACCTTGCCCGTTTCAGCAGAGAAATCAATCTTCTTAAGGTTAGTCCAAAAGATATTTGGGGTTAGAGCGGATTCGAAGAAATAGAGTTGACGTTTATGATCAACTAGAGTCCGCCAGCGAGTCGAGGAAATTTCAGGTGAGTTTTCTGTGGTTAATCCATAAGGAACAGACACATTACGAATAACGCCGAACACACTGGCAACGGCTTTATTTGGTGTTGTCTGTTGTGGGATAGCATTAATATAAAATTGTGCACGTGCAAACCGATCCGCTGAGCGGTTTGTGCCCGGCAACATAACCGTACCACCTATTCCTTGCCAATATTCTTGCATAGCTAATTGCTTTTCATAAATAGGTGAATTTGTCATGACTTGATATTGGCGACTGTGGTGAATAACTTGCTTACCATTAATGTATTCAACAATCGCACTATCACCACTCGCATCTGACAATGATAAATGCAAAGTGGCTAAGCGGTCTTGCCCGGGTACGTTATCGGTCATAACCAATAACGGTGTTTTCTCTAATGCTTCTACCGCTTCAGCCACCGTCGCAAAGTTATCAAGCATATATTGGGCCCATAATGAGATAGAGAGCGCTGGCTGCTTATCATTCGCTGGCGGGTATTGTGATTCTGCAAGCCATAATAAATTAGCCACTAAACCTTTTTCATTCACCCCATCGGTCGTTGAAATATCATAGCCTGATGCAATCACACTACCGTATTTTGACGTCCATTTTAGGGAGTTAGGCCCAGCGATACCCTCTCTCTTCATTCCTCGCGGAAATATCCATAAATTAGTCCCAATATCATATTTCCAGTCCATCGTCCTCGCGGTCATGGTTTGCTGATCTTCACCTAAATACACGACGCGCGTACATGCTTGAGTGACAACTGAGGGAACATAAACTGCGGCCGCGGTGAGTAGTGCAACCATGCTTTTCTTAACAAACGACATCTGACCTCCTAGAAACAAAGAGTTACCGCCAATAGACTTTACACATCGTCAAACAGTGATGGACTGAATAAATAAAATGTATCAACTTGGCTCAATTAACATGTTCATATTCATCATAAAATTGAAAATATAATTTGATGATAAAAGTATAGAAGAATTATGAGCTATGCGCAGGACGAATCAACCTTTTGAAACATTCAATAACAATTAAAGGCTATTTAGCTTCAAAAAATACATTCATTAATGTGAGGATATATTCGACTTTGTCTATTAAACCGTCATATTTGGCAGGGAAATAACATGATGAAGCAATATCCCATCATTTTAAGATGGGATATTGCGTCACTGATTATTGATTCGTGCCAGCGAATAGAGAGCGTAAAAAGGCCGCTTTTTTCTGGCTATCTGGCATCGCCAAAATGTGATCGTAAAAACTCATTGTAATACGGCAAGTGACGGCCGGTTGCTGCTTAGCTTTTTCTAAATCCCCTAGTAATGAGGTTTTCTTACCATATTTTGCAGTTAATTTAGCCTGAATATTCGTCAGAATTGTGTTTTTTTCTTCATTCGACAATGTCGGCTGTTTAACGCCAGCTTCACTGGAAATCAGTAATTCATTGGTTGCCTCTAATTGTTTAAGGAGGACCGAATGACTTTTTTGTGGTGGCATAATCGCCGCTGAATCACGCAAATATGGGAACAGTGAATAGAAACAGGTTTTTCCTGACGGGTCTGCTTCCAACAGCACATTTAAATAATCGTTCACTTTGCTGGTAAAATTAATGATGGATTCATCCGAAGCATAAGGGATACGTTCAGTCACGAGCTTCATGACACTACCCACTATCTGATCAAACATATGTCGGCTCAGTAGTTCATTAGAAGGATCGTAATCACGAACAATATTTTCTATGGCTTGATAAACATCAGGATTGATTTTTTTTATCGTTTTAATAACCGGCATATCTTTTTCGATATCAGATAATGCCTCTATCTGAGCAACGCTTAATGGTGCCTCTAAAGAGCTTGATTGAACTTCAGCCTCTGCTTGTGTTGATAATGTATTGTTATCTTTGCCCAACCAATAAAAACCGAGTGCAAACGCGATAAAAATAACAACAACAATCAGTGCTGTTTTACGTGAATTATTTGTCTCCAAGAGCCTATACCTTTATAACAATGCCTGACTAATAAATCGCCTCAACTGACTTATCCTAAATAAGCACTTACGATCAAGCCATTTGATTTTTAATGTATTCTACCCTGTTACAAAGTCATTAAGCTATAGGAAAAAGGGAAATTAAAAATCCAAATATATTGCCCCCAATGCGCGGGTCGCATTGAGGGCATTTTAGGCTAAAGAATCATTACTTCTCTTGCACGCCTTCAACTGAAATTAACAACTCAACTTCTTGAGATTTAGGACCTAAGTCTGATTTGATATTAAAATCTTTCAGTTTAATATTCCCTTGTGCTTCAAAACCAGCACGGTATCCACCCCAAGGGTCTTTACCTTCACCCATCAATTTAGCATCTAAAGTGATAGGTTTAGTGACACCATTGAGTGTGAAATCACCTGTAATTTTGTAATTTTCACCCTCTTTTTTCACGTCAGTAGAGACAAATTTCGCTTCTGGGTACTTCGCCGCATTCAAGAAATCGCCACTACGTAGGTGCTTATCACGTTCAGCATGGTTAGTATCGATGCTACCCGTTTTAATTGTCACCTCGACTTTGTCTTTTGCAGGATCTTTTGCATCGTAGGTAAAGCTACCATCAAAGTCTTTAAAGCTGCCATAAACCCAGCTATAACCCAAATGTTGGATACGGAATTCGATAAATGCGTGTTGACCTTGCTTATCAAATTTATAGGTTTCAGCTAATGCAGAACCTGCTGTTAAAAATAATGCTCCAGTTGCCAGACCAAGAACCGTTTTCTTAAACATATCTTTCTCCACGTTTATTTATCGGGATTAAAACCCAACATTCTTTTTAAAGTAATATCACCATCAAAGAAGTGATGTTTAAATGCTGCAAAGGCATGTAAAAGTGATAGCAAAACAACTGCCCAAGCAAGATAAAGATGAATATCCCCTGCTGTATCTGCTTGTGTTGCTGCACCAGTAAATAAAGCGGGTACTTCAAACCAACCAAAAACACTAATGGGTTGGCCATCAGCAGTTGAGATTAAATAACCACTGATCAAAATACTAAATAAAATCACATAAATTAATATTTGTGCGATCGCTGAACTTATTTTGGTTAAACGACTATAACTCTCAAGCGGTTTAGGTGACGGAGAAATAAACCGCCAAATCACACGAAATGCCATAACAATAAATAATAAAATACCTATACTTTTATGAATTTCGGGTGCTTGATGATACCAACTATCATAGTAACCAAGGGTCACCATCCATAAACCCAGTGCGAACATTCCATATACAACAATCGCAACTAACCAATGTATGAGCAGTGATATATGCCCATAACGAGTGGCACTATTTTTCCATTGCATGATAAATAGCCTTATAAATTAAAAGGTAATCATTTGTTTTAATAACCTGCCGTAATCATAAGGGGATTTTTAAATTATTCCTATCCCTAACTTAAACAAATATTTTGTTGAACATATTCAAATACTATCAACATTATCGTTTTTTCAATAAATTTCAATTTGTCTAGTGCCAATCATTTAATGTAAATAAAATTATCTTCAGTTTATGTAAATAAAAGAAACCATTTATTTTTATTACTCTTATTGCAACTATAATTTTCGTTATAACTTATATAAAAAAAATATAACCTAATTTTGTATTCTGTCTAATAAATCGTTGTCATTGTCCATAAAACACTTAAATTAAATGGGCTTGTTAGCCACTATCTTCCCTCTCATTATTCTACCGATATAGGGTGGTCATACTATGTACAAACTTTGGATTGCTAATAAAAATTACTCTTCGTGGTCACTACGCCCTTGGGTTTTGCTCAAAACGCTCGGTATCCCTTTCGATGAAAACCTCTGTTATTTTGAAACTGGTAGAGGGAAAAGTAGCCACGATAAGTTTAAAAATTTCTCGCCCACTGGTCTTGTTCCTTGCTTAGTCGATGGGAAGCAAACGATCTGGGATTCGCTGGCGATTTGTGAGTATCTCTATGAAGCGTTCCCTCAAGTATGGCCTGCTGATAAACAAGCACGTGCATGGGCTCGCTGCGCTAGTGCAGAAATGCACTCTGGATTCACGGCGCTTCGCCAAACATGCCCGATGAATCTGACTCACCAAGCTCCATTAGAAAAACTTTCTCGAGAATTACAAGCCGACCTTAATCGGCTTCAACAGTTATGGCAAGAAGGCTTTACGACCTTTGGTGGACCATGGCTAGCAGGAAATCAATTTACGGCGGTGGATGCTTTTTACGCCCCTGTCGCCTTTAGGATCCGTAGTTATCAACTGCCTATGAGTAATGCCGCTCAACAATGGGTTGACCGCATGCTAGCGTTACCGGCAATGCAGGAATGGTATCGAGCAGGGCTTGAAGAGCCAAGCGTTGAACATATCTAATACGATTGGGCTGTTTGCAGCCCAACTTAACCGATTGTTTATAAAAAAATCATCTGTACGAGCATCAAAACTAATTTTTGTTCAATATGGCTAAATCGCCCGCAAATATCGGTTGTAACACCATCAATTACAGGTTTTCATCCCATGGATCTGCTGTCATGACATCGCCATTCGGCGTATGAAGCGTGACTTTTTCGTTTTTAAACCATTCTGCCAAAGAGAAACCACCTTTTGGTGTCTCAACATGTATATCAATGCGGCATAAAGGCGTATTCGCTTTAATGGCAAACTCTGCAAAGTCTTCTTTTTTGTGGCGCGTAGGGCAACGGATCAAAACATCCAAATCACAATCTGCGAGCATACTTTGAATATCGGTCACTAATGTATAGGCACAGCTCCCTGTCACCGCCCATTTCCATGGCCAATTATGCTGTGAAAGTAATAATAATACTTGTACTGGCGGTAATGCGATAAACATAGAGCGCTGTAATTCTCGTGAGTTAGAAACGAGAGACTCTACATTCATAATATGAGTAATTGCTGACTTATCTATTTGAGTAATAACACGCTGTCCCGGTTTGATCCCTCGAATACCCACTGAAAGTTTATTTTCATCCGTTGCTTCTCGGCGCACGACCAATGGCAATTGCTTATTCCATTGAGAAATAACCCATTCCGGCAGTGATTCCACGGGTAAATCATCAAGGCTGCTGATCCAGACAAAATCATGGGGATTCACTTGCATTACAGATTCCTTATTTTAATTCTAATGACATGCTCTTAGATTATTATGCAATTTTTAGATGGCAAAAAATACCGTTAGATGGAATTTGGCATTTTGTGTCTATTTTCATTCTAATTGATTGAGTACAGACCTTTGGCTGATATTTATGATATTATAAATTTACTTTAATAAATAATAACTTACACCGCAATTTGTGAGCATCTTTTTATGAGGAAAATACCAGCGATTAATGACGGTCTTATGTTTAGTGGCTGTATGCTATTAAGTGCAGCAGTTGCTTTCGCCATTATGGATGTGCAAGCTTCTATGTGGGCCGCTTTCTCAACACTATATGCCTTTAACCTTTTTAACGCCGCTAAAGAGTATAAAAACTATTTCTATACGGCTTTTTGGTTAGCCATGATCATGCTCGCCATTTTTATTGGGGATACCTTACGGTTAGGCACCAGCTTTTATGTTTACCTAGCTATTTTCTCTTTTATTTATTATCAACTCTATGGAACCGATCCCGTTATGGATTTGACGATGAAATTTATGATTATCATGTCAACCATTGGAACGGTTCTACCGGATATATCAAAGAGCCTTGCACTGGGTTTTTTAATTGGGAGCAGCGTCACCCTAATGACCTGTTACCTGCTAAGTAAGAAGATGCATCGCCATATTATCCTTACTGGTAGCCTCGTCGAACAAAATTTGTTTACGCTACGCAAATACATTATTCCTCGGTCGATGACTTATGCTATTGGTTTATCACTTTCGTTAGCGATCCCTCGGATGTTGGAGCTCGGCCATTTTTATTGGACGCTACTGACATTTGTGTTTGTTCTACATCCAAAATCACAAAGTATTATTCATATAACGCTACAACGTGTTGCGGGTAGTTTGCTCTCGGTTATTTTACTTTATTTTTTATTCAATACCCCTTTGATGCCTTATATTGGTCTTACCGCTATTGTGGTTTTTGCCTTTTTAATGCCGATGAGTTTCCATCATGGTTATACTTTTATGACCTTTATCGTGACAAGTTTGATCCTTTCCGTGCTTGAACAGGTCATCTATTGGCGACACCCTGCCTATGTACTGCTATTTGATAGGGTATTGGAAACGGCATTAGGTGGCGTTATTGCCATTATCACAAGTATCATCTTAAAACTGTTTAGGGATGCCAAATAACAACCTGTCTAGCTAAGATGCCCTGAGTGTTCAGGGCGTTTCCATTATTTCCCCCGAAAACTGCGCGTAATGTTCAGTAAATGGTTAAGGGAATACCACTATACTTCTCCACATTGAGATATACTCAAATAGAGCGATGTAGGAAATCTGATCCAATTGCAGCTATAAAATTTAACTATAGCTTAATGTTATTAATAACTTGCGGGGAAAATGATGAAAATATCGATTATTGGAGCGACGGGTTTCGTCGGCAAGGTTCTCGTGAATGAAGCCTTATTTCGCCAACATCAAGTGACAGCCATTTCTCGCCATAGTAACCAACTACAGCAACATGCTCATTTAGTCACCGCTTCAGGGGATGTTACTGATATTGCTTGGCTAACAGCACGCCTTAAAGGGCAGGATATTGTAATCAGTGCTTTTAATGGCGGCTGGCAAAACCCAAACCTATATCAAGATACAGTGACAGGCAATCAGGCTATTTTACAGGCCGTCAAACAGTCTGGCGTTAAACGCTTTATTGTCGTAGGGGGTGCTGGGAGTCTTGAAATCGCTCCTGGAATAGAATTAATCGATTCCCCTGACTTCCCTGCTGAAATCAAACCGGGTGCGCAAGCGGTCAGAGAGTTCAAACAACAACTGCAAAACACCCCCGAGCTAGATTGGACATTTGTCTCTCCTGCCGCGGTGTTAGAATCAGGTGAGCGCACACAAACATTTCGGCTTGCAGGCAACCAATTATTGATGAACGGTAACGTTCCTGCCAAAATTTCAGTTGAAGATCTTGCGGTTGCCATTCTTGATGAAGCAGAAAAGCCGCAATTTATTCGCAAACAATTTACAGCTGCTTATTAAAAAGCAGGGTTTGCTCCTGACTCACATCACGAGGAGCAAACCTAAACTTATTTGGTTATAAGCCAAATTTCTTTTTCAGCTTATCCAGTAACTGTTGCTGAAAATGTTCAAACTGCGCTCTTGGTTGCTGTAACCTAATAAAATCCAATAAGGGGTCAGCCACTTCGGTACGTACACCGCTCATCTCTTCTATAACAGCAAGTCCACAGAAAGGCACATACGCCTCTGAATATCCACCTTCATGAACGATAACTAACTTACCGTCACACAAGCTATCCGCGGCATTCATCACAAGACGAGTCATGTCACGAAAACTCTCACTATGCAGTTGCATTCTGGCTAATGGGTCCATGGCATTCGCATCATAACCACTCGCCACAATAATCAATTCAGGCTTAAAACGTGCCAATGCAGGGATCACTATCTGCTCCATCGCATAGATGTAACTGTTGTGCCCTGCTCCCGCGAGTAGCGGAATATTTATGTTATACCCTGTACCATCTCCACCACCAATATCATCTTCCCCACTGTACCCAGGA
Source organism: Providencia sp. PROV261 (assembly GCF_028477945.1). NCBI lineage: Bacteria > Pseudomonadati > Pseudomonadota > Gammaproteobacteria > Enterobacterales > Morganellaceae > Providencia > Providencia sp. PROV261. The sequence goes on from NZ_JAMPMC010000006.1 coordinate 124,764, forward strand.
GGAAAACAACCATCTTGGTGTATTGAAATGGTTAAAACATCTGAGCGATCCCAAAAAATATGTTGAGTTCCATTGCCATGGTGAACATCCCAATCAATGACAGCGATACGCTCAATACTAAATAGTGTCTTAGCGCGTTCGATCGCTAATGGGATATTCGCAAGGAAACAAAATCCCATCGATTCATCCGGTAAACAGTGGTGACCCGGTGGACGTGAAAGACTATAAGCATTGTCCAGTTCGCCTTTAAGTACTGCCTCTACAGCAGCACAAGCCAATCCTACAGATAATTTAGCAATCTCATAGCTTCCAGGGCCTAATGGTGCTTCTTTTCCCAACAGCCCTCCCCCATTATCACTCACTTGTTTAAAACGGGTTAAATATTCTTGAGGATGTATTTTAAGTAATGTCTCTTCAGTTGCAGGCTCAGCGGAAGATAAAATCAGAGAGCGGCTTAAACCAGAAACATCCATTAGGCTTTTCAGCCGCCTTTTCGTTTCCGGTGATTCCGCATGTGAAGCTCCAGCGGGAGGCTGTACCCAGCCGCCAACGGGTAACGTTGTGGCATGTAAGCCAGTACTATGCCAAAAACAATGTTCATCGAAGAAAAAACCTGTTTTACGCTTCATTGACACCTCACTCATCATGTTTTTTGTTTACACAAAATTAACACAATGGAAACACACAAACAGGTTAATATATTAATAATGTGACTGATATTACAATTCAATTTTTCACATTTATACTGTTTATTACTGGCAATAATGGCATCACAAACTTATTAATATCGTAATAAACAAAAAAGCCGGTAATAAATTACCGGCAAACAATAGATAACAGATTTTGGTTTGGTTTTGGTACGTACTCTACAACCTCGGCTGTTTCTCACTAATTCAAGAAACAACCGTCTGTGAGTATTAATAACTACTTTTCATCACGATGTTTAGCGGCATACGTTTCACTATTGATCCAACTATGGTCTTTTTCCCACGTAAAGAGCCACTTACGTGTCGGGCCAGCCATTACATTTAAGTAATAGTTATCGTAACCCGCCATTGTTGCCATTGGATGGTAGCCTTTAGGCACCATGACGACGTCCTTATTATATACCGCCATGCACTCGTCTAATTCACGGTCATCCGTGTAAACACGCTGCATACAAAAACCCTGAGATGGATTCAGACGGTGGTAATAGGTTTCTTCCAAATAAGTTTCTGCGGGTTCATTATCGGTATCATGCTTGTGACTTGGGTAAGAGCTTGTGCACCCTTCATCAGTAAAGACTTCAACCACCAGTAAGCTATCTGCTGATTTATTATCAGGTAGAATGTTATGAACATAACGCTTGTTATTACCATGACCACGCTGCTCAGCATCAATGTCTTCTGGCCCTATCAAGCGTGTCGGATACGTGCCTTTACCTTTTGCTTGGCATACTGCTAGCTCTAGCGCCGTTTCTGCTTTCACCTCAACCGCTTCTTGTGCTGTCACATAAACTGCATACGGTTTTTTGCGCTCAAAAGGATCCATACGGTCGCCGATATTTTCGAATGTTTGCCCCGGCGTTTTCACCGTTGCTTTACCTGCAACCAACACTAGACAAACTTCATTCTCAGATGCCGGCAAGGAAATAGATTCACCTTGTTTGAGTTCATACACATCAAAGTGCACATATCCCCAGTTGGCGATTTCAGGCGTAATATGCTGAGTACGCTTATGCGCATCTGGAGAATGATACTTTGATAATAATTTAGACATATCGCTTACCTCGGCCTCTAAAAAATACTTTAAGCTGTGGAAGCTCAGTTACCCGAATCATCGATATCACTCGACTCATCGGGCTAACTTCACTCTTCAATTATTAGCAACTCAAATAATTGAGATTTGCTATCCATGGTCATTTAGATAAGACCTGCATCTTTCGCGAATTTATGCAGATTCTTATAGCCCATTGTCGCATAAGTCAGCGGATGAGCGATGGCAGGATCTTGCTCCGCTTCAACCACTAACCAGCCATTTTCATACTGGCTATTTTTCAATACTTTAAATACCGCTGGATAATCAACACAACCATCACCAGGAACCGTAAAGACACCCGCTAAAACAGCATTTAAGAAGCTGGTTTTACGGTTTTTCACGTCTTTTAGCACATCAGGGCGAATATCTTTACAGTGAACGTGGTTGATGCGTTTAGCCCAACGTTTCGCAACCTCGACAGGATCTGCTCCGGCAAACGTTAAGTGGCCTGTATCAAGCAGTAAACCAACTTCATCACCGGTGTGTTTCATCAGGTTATCAACATCTTCCGCTGATTCGATCACGGTTCCCATATGATGGTGATACGCGATTTGTACGCCTTGAGATAAGGTATATTTAGCGAATTCGGTTAATTTTTTACCGTATTCTTCCCATTTATCCGCAGGGAACAAAGGACGCATATGGACAGGTTTGTCTTGGTCGCCATGAATACAGTGAGTGACTTCCGCGAACACCATCACTTTTGCGCCCAAATCGCGTAATAACGCTAAGTGGCCTTGCACTGCTTCAATTTCTTCTTCTACGCTGCGAGTCAGTAGTTCGCCTGAATACCAACCTGAAACTAATTTAAGATCATGCTTTTCTAAAATTGGCCCTAAAATTTCGGCTTTACGTGGAAATTTATTGCCTAATTCAAAACCGGCAAACCCCGCCTGACGACCTTCAGTTAAACATGTTTCTAAAGGCGTTTCTGCGCCCAATGTTGGTAAATCATCATTGGTCCATGTCAAAGGGTTAATTCCGAGTTGGATTGCCATGATGAAGCTCCTGTGTATAGGTAAGAGTAAAATTATTTACGCTGACGCCATAAGGCGATCAGGTTGTGATAATTAGATTTAATGGTCTGCACTAACGCGTCATCATCCAGTTCACCTTTCATCCATGCGAGAGAAGGTTTACCAAATAAGGTGCGACCTACTGCAAACCCTTTTACAATCGATTTCCCAGCAGCAGCATTGAAACCCGCTTCTAGCTCTGATTGTGGCGCATCAAGACCCAGTAACACGACACCACGGCAGTAAGGGTCTCGCTCTTGGATCAATCTATCCACTTCATCCCAATTCTCGGCTTTCAATGGCGGCAGTTTCCACCAATCTGGCTTGATACCAAGGTTATAGAAGCGTTTGATGGCTCTGAGGTATAGTTCGTCATTACGTTCCATATCAGCCGGTAGAATAACTTCAAGCAGTAGTTCATGGCCGGATTGGCAACAAGCGCTATAGACCTCTTGTACCGTTTTTTCCTGCTCAAGGCGTAGTGGATGGTTATCTTCTGGGTGGAAGAAAACTAAGCACTTCACAATATGCTCTTTTGGCCAACTGACTAGCTGTGAGCCAATATTACCGTGCTCTAAACACAGCGGTCTTGAAGCCGGTAGTTCAATTGGACGCCCAATCCACCAACCACGTCCCGTCACATCATTTAGCACGTCTTGACCAAATGTACTGTCACACAGTAGCCCCGCTTTACCTTGTAAGTTTGCTTCCTCCGCGACTTCACGGCTGGCACGGAAAATCAATTTTTTCAGATAAGGAATACATGAAACATCAGCTCCCGCCGCGCGAGCCATATCAACGAACTGAATTCGATGATCAAAAGCCATGACACACAGCTCTTCCCACTGTGTTGCACGAGTCGTAACACGATGTAAGTGATTTAACATCGGATCTAAGTCAGGGCGCGGTACAACCGCCGCACGCTCAAGATAGTTATCTAACTCAAGCTGACTTGGCATCGCCGGTGCACAGCCATGACGAGAAACCACCAGCGCGCCACACGCATTGGCATAAGTACAGGCTTTTTCCCAACCTTCTCCATTGAGATAACCGCGAAGTAAGCCCGACATAAAGGCGTCACCTGCTCCCAATACATTCAGGACTTCAACCCGTACCCCTTTGACAGTAATACCTTCATCCAAGGTGTCTGGGATTGCATCAGTAAATACTGAGCATCCAAGTGCACCTCGTTTACACACCAGTTCAGCGCCGGTCAATTGACGAATATTTTTTAGTGCTTGAATGGTGTCGGTAGAGCCACCTGCAATATGGAACTCTTCTTCTGTTCCGACAATCAGATCAAATAACGATAAAACCTCTTGCAGCTGTTCTGTCACTTTGTCCGATTCAATAAAGCGGGTTTCACCATCCCCTAATGAAGTGAGTCCCCAAAGTACTGGACGGTAATCGATATCAATCGCCGTTTTCACCCCGTTGCGTTTCGCGTATTCTAGGGCTTTTAACACTGCTGCTCGGGTTTTAGGGTGTGATAAATGGGTGCCTGTAATCGCCAGACAACGTGCCGATGCAATGTACTCTTCACTAAAGTCATCTGGCGTGATAGCCATATCTGCACAGTTTTCACGGTAGAAGATCAGAGGGAAAGTATCTTCATCTTTGATCCCCAAGATCACTAACCCAGTTAATCGCTCTTTATCCGTAATTAGATGGCTAGTATCACAACCTACCCGCTGTAATTCTTCACGGATAAAACGTCCCATGTGCTCATCACCAACACGCGCCAACATTGATGACTTCAAGCCTTGTATTGCTGTTCCGTACGCAACGTTCCCTGAAGATCCTCCGAGATACTTAGCAAAGCTACTCATATCTTCTAAGCGTGCACCTATCTGCTGTCCGTAAAGGTCAACGGCGATACGGCCCATGCAGATAACATCTAACTTCTTCTGCTTATCCATTAATTACCCCTTGAACAGAATTAATTGATTTCAGTGACTTTAACCCAACGCTGTTCTTCATAAGAACGTGCGATAGCATCGAGAATACGCGACACTTTCCAGCCCTCTTCAAAATCAGGCCACATATTTTCACCGGTCGCGACACCATCAATTAAATCGCGGACTTCAACTGTTTTTTGGTCATTAAACCCAATACCATGCCCTGCGCCATTACAGAAAGGTGCATAGTCAGGATGCTCTGGACCAACTAAAATTGTTTTAAAACCTTGGCGATTGGAAGGCTCATCATGGCGGTATAGTTTTAGCTCAGCCATTCTTTCTTGGGTGAAGGATAAAGTCCCTTTAGTACCCGTAACCACATAGGTTAACCCCATTTTACGCCCTGCCGCGATCCGTGAAGTTTCGATAACGCCCATCGCTCCACTCGCAAAACGAACCATGGCATGAGCCTGATCTTCGTTTTCCACATCGACCATCACTGACGAGCCGGCCTTTTCTGGACGCTGCTTAATGACAATTTCCATATCACCGCATACCGTTTCAATATCACCGACTAAGAATTGCGCCATGTTGACAATATGGGCTGACAAATCACCTAGAGCACCTAAACCGGCTTTTTCTTTAAAGCAGTGCCAATGGATTGGTGCATTAGGATCTGCCATATAATCTTCATTATGAGTGCCGTAGAAATGAATAACTTCTCCAATCTCACCATTAGCGATGATCTCTTTTGCCAATTGTGCCGTTGGGTTTTTCATGTAATTAAAACCCACTAAGGTTTTCACACCAGCTTTCTCAGCGGCAGCCACCATCTCTTTCGCATCGTCAGAGTTGAGGGCTAATGGTTTTTCGCAATAAACATGTTTGCCATGCTTAATTGCTTCCATCGCCATCTCTTTGTGCAAAAAGTTTGGTGAACAAATATCGACCACATCAATGTTTGGGTCCGCAACTAATTTTCGCCAATCATCCGTTGAGCGATTAAAGCCCAACTCTTTAGCACGTGCTTCGGCTAATTCAGGCGTGACTTCCGCGATCATTTCGCGAACCAATTTGCCTTTTAATGGGAAAACAGTCGGCGCTTGCGCATAAGCTATTGCGTGAGCACGACCAATATAGCCAGTACCAATCAGACCAATGCGGATTTCTTTCATTCTGTATTCTCCCTTCGTGCAACTCATCATGTGTAGCGCAAGCTAGCCCGATGTCTGTGCCTGATGTTTTTATTTGATACTGACTTTATACGGAATATTTATTTCATTTTCAACAAAACGAGAAATATTAATTTCATTATGTGATCTAGCCTTAATTTTTTGTGTAATTAGTTAATATATAAAGAAATAAAAATAATATTCTTTATATCTGATCTCACGAATGAAATAAAAAAGGGTTAAAAATGAAATGAAAATTTCAAAAAATCATTATAAATATTATTGTGAGCGCTTATAGAGCTGTTTAATAACAGGATGTTGGGAAGGGTAAATCACTTTAGATTGTGCTAAAAAGAGTTCTGCTGTAGCAATAGCATCAGAGAGCGCATTGTGGGCATCATAATCGGGTAGCTGATAACGGCTTCTTAAGGCTGACAGACTAAAATCATTACGATTAATATTCTTATGGCTTAGTAACGTTTTTTCAATGTTAAGCGTATCAAACCAGAGCAAAGGGAGTTCTTTGATATTCAATGCCTTAGAAAGAAAAGCATGTTCTATCGCACTGCCGTGCGCCAAAATACACTTACCTTTTGCTTCATGTAAAAATGATGCAATGGCGTGAGGCAACGATACCCCATCGCTGAGCTGTTCCGGCGTAATGTGGTTAATCACCGCCGTTTCTGCTTTCACCGGTTCGTTATCATTCACATAATAGTGTTGGGCGCTTTTGAGTAGGATTTTGCTATCTGCAATGGTCACCATCCCAATACTTAAAATTCTATCTTTTTCAGGATCTAACCCTGTAGTTTCTAAATCAATCGACAGAATTTGTTGGGTTTTTAATAAACTATCCTCGCTCGGTATCGGTGATTGTAAGGCTGCCTGCAATAGCTTCGGTAGTTGGGGTGAACGCAATAATTTCGCACGGCGACGTGCTAAACGCGCCAATGGCTGATGGTAACACAGCATTGAACCTATCATTTCATCACACCTTTAGCATGATAACGTTGTTCCGCCGCTTCTTGCGTGCGAGCTATAATACGAAACGCATCTTTCAAATGATTTCGTTCAAATTGCGTGAGCCGCTGAGGCACAATTAAATTCGATAACGCATCTCCGGCTAACAATGCCCTGCGCTGGCAGCCAAATCGCACCTGATTAATAAACAAATAAGCTTCTGTTAACTCTTGGCAAGACGCTGCACTGATAATGCCTGAATCACGCGCCACTTCAAACCGAGTCAAGGTTGATGGCGTAAAAATACCAGCTTCTAATGCGTAAACTCGTGCAAGCTCCACTAATAAATTAACGGCTTGCTTTTTAATATTAAAGACACTGTGGTTTTCGCCATTTTTAACCAACACAAACTGCCTAAACATACCTAAAGGTGGATTTATGCGCGTTGAATTAGCGACCAACATTGAAAGTAACCGCTTACTTCCTTTTAAATGTGATTCTGCTGAACGCACCAATGAGTTAAACAGCACTTGGCTACCATAAAGAAACCGAATATCTAAAAAAACTGAAATGTTTAATAAGGCCAGTTGCTCAGGCTCTTTGAGCCACTGTTGATAATAGGTCTGCCACTGTGTTAACGGCTTACACCACTTGGGATTGGTCGCCATAATATGCCCAGGACAGAGAGAATAGCCGCACTCGTCTAAACCATAGCAGACATACTCTGCCAGTTGCCTAAACCAGCCCTCCTCCTCCTTAGTCACTTCACGCGCTAAAATGATCCCATTGTCTTGGTCTGAAAGATAATGCATCTCTTGTCGTGCCTGTGAACCTGCGGCAAACCAGCAATAGTCACAGGGAGGCTCTCCTAGCTCTCGTTCCGCCAGCCTTAACAATTGCTTATTAAATGCATCAGCAATTAATGTCATCATTAATTGAATAGTGTGTGATTGAACACCGGATTCAATCAAAGACTCAAACACAGCTTGCCTTTGTATCCCAAGCATTTTTAATTCAGCAAGGCTCTCTTGGCGATAAATGCGGCTAATCAAATACACCGCTTGCATGCTGTTTTTCTGCACTAAGCTCGTTGCAGTTAAAACACCAGTGATACGGTGGTTTGTCATCACTGGTAAGCTACGAATGTTATGCTGCATCATCAATTCAATGGCATTAATGATAGGAGCATTGGCTGCAATGGTGATTGGGTTTTCAGTCATCACTTTGCTGACGGGGGTTTTAATATCCAGCCCTAAAGCCACAACCCGCTTCGTCAGATCACGATCGGTAATGATCCCGAGTAATGTCTCCCCATCCATGACTAATGCCGATGAACGGTGCTTTCGCACCATCTCTTGAGCTGCATCTTGAACACTTGTGCCGGGTGTAATCACGACGATATTGCCATTTTCAATGGAGGAGACTGGATTTAAGTACAACAGGCTATCTTCTGTGAGGTTATCGATTTTGGGCCGTGATGCTAATCGCTGCCCTTCCTCACAAGCAAAATGATGGCGAACCGCTTGGTTTTGTTCCATCGCTAACAACAACGAGTCGCGAGGGATGCAATAAAGCAATGTGTTTTCTATAGCGATCACTTGGTATTCACCGGGGGATTCTGGGGTTTTGTTTAACACACTGAACCCAAAAACATCCCCAGACCCCAGCCTTGCTCTTAAGGAGCCATCCTCATAACGTTGTTCCACCGCCCCCGTTCTTACCAGATATAAACCTTGACCAGCAATTTGGTGCGGCTTCAACACTTCCCGTTGAGTCAAATAGCTAATTTCAACGCTATTTACTAATTGGTCTAGCTGCATATCATCTAAGCGATCAAATGGGTCACGCTGTGAGATAAACTGCTTAACCATCGGGATAAGTGATGGCTCCATAATACGTCACTCTCCTTTATGCATTAACCGACTGAGTTTTACCCACTAACCACGCCTTTGAGAATTTATAAATAATAAAGGTTAAAAGGATAGCGGCAAAAATATAGTAACCAATCATGACATAGCTTGGTGCACCTTGAGCCAAATAGACATACATTGAGATAGCGCCTAGTACAATCAAGCAAGCAACAGGAGTCGCAAAACGCCATGGTGAGATATCAACCTGTTCAGTATAAACATCTTCATAAGGTTTACCCGGGAAGAAGTAACCAATAGTCAGCATAAAGAGGATATTTGCGACAAACAAAATGCCCACTAAATGGAAGAAGTGGATATCTAGATCCAAAATAAAGTTACAAATGATGTAAGCAGACATACCAAACAATAAACCTAATTTTGCAGCAATGGCAGGAACACGCTTAGTCATCAAACCAACTAACACCACACTTAAAATAGGTGCGTTAAAGATACCTTGTAATTGTTGAATTAAATAGAATAGGCCATCAGGAGCATTAGCAACCAAAGGAGCTATAATCATGGTTGCCAGCGCTAAAGCGATCCCCAAATATTTACCGACTTTAACCGTCTGAGCTTCTGTCGCATTCTTATTGATACGATCTTTATAAATATTAACCGTAAATAAAGTGACTGAAGAGTTCAAACCACCACTAAATGTTGAGAAAACTGCACCAACCACCACCGCGGCAAAGAATCCAACTAAGAATTCAGGTAGAACCATGTGTACTAAGACGGGATAAGCGTTATCTGGATTATCAATTTCGCCATTAAGAATATGGAATGCAATAATACCCGGTAAAATAATGATTGATGGGATGATCAACTTAAAGAACGCGCAGAGCATCACCCCTTTTTGCCCTTCCGCTAAGTTTTTAGCGCCCAATGATTTTTGGACAATTGACTGGTTAGTACACCAGAAAAACATATTTGAAACAATTAACCCTGTAAATAGAGTTGAGAACGGTACGAGTGAATCTTCATCACCAATGGAGTTAAATTTCTCTGGATGTGATTGATAGACTTCAGTTAATCCAGCCCAAGCGTTGCCATCTCCCACATAAATCAGGGCAAATATTGTCACTAATAGACCGCCAATAATCAAACCTGCGCCGTTCACAGTATCTGCAATCGCGATCGCCTTAATACCACCAAAAATGGCGTAAATAGCGCCTAAACCACCAACTCCCCATACCATAATCCACAGGGCGGTTGTTTTATCGACATTAAAAACATGTGAAACTTGGAATAAGCTTTCAAGAGCAATAGCTCCCGTATATAACACAATAGGTAGCAATGAAATCACATACATTGCGAGGAATAAAATAGAGGTAATTAATAAGGTGTTTTTATCAAAACGGCGCTCTAAATATTCCGGAATAGTCGAAATACCTAATTTAAGATATTTCGGTAAAAAATAAATAGCGAATAACACAATGGTTAATGCCGCCATAACTTCCCAAGCCATTACAATAAAACCGGTTCGGAAAGATAAACCATTTAGTCCCACAAGGTGTTCAGTAGATAAATTCATCAGTAGCATAGAGCCACCGATATACAGGCCAGTCATGGAACGGCCACCCAAAAAATAGCCCTCGGCAGACGAGGTCAAATGTGCATTTCGGGTTTTATAATAAGCAATCCCAGCAACCAATAAGGTAAAGCCGATAAATGAAAGTAGAGCCAGCATTAGTACCCCCAAGCCTTTCTATTTATAATTAGCGCATAAATTTATGTAAGGTGACTGATAAAGCGGGAATGGCATTTCCCGCTTTTTATTTAGTAATCGGTAAACAAGAGGTATTTAAAACTAAAGTTGAATTTCTTTGCCTGTTTTTAGTGATTCAAGGGCTTTGTCTGCTAAGTAAAGCGCCAATTCACCATCTGTACCTGTTGTCTCTGATTCAGCACGGCCTGCAAGGATATCGACAAAATGCTCCCATTCTGCTTTATACGCTTCGTGGTAACGCTGCAAAAAGAAGAATTCAGGTTTTGCGGATAAGCAACCAACGTCACTTAAAAACTCAACGCTGTTTTCTTTGATATTCCCTGCTGTTAACAACCCTTTTTCACCATGTAATTCGATACGTTGGTCATAGCCATAACCTGAACGACGGCTATTAGAGATGGTTGCCATGGCTCCTGATGGAAATTTCAAAATAATAAACGCGGTATCAATATCCCCTGCTTGCCCTATTGCAGGGTCAACGACATTGCTACCTTGTGCATAGACTGAGCATGGGTTTTCGCCAATCATAAAGCGAGCCATATCAAAGTCATGAATTGTCATATCTCTGAACATACCACCGGAAACCTTAACGTATTCCGCTGGTGGAGGTGATGGATCCCGTGATGTAATAATTAAAGATTCAGCTTTACCAATTGCGCCTTGTTCGAATAAATTTTTCAGGTGGCGAAATTGTGGGTCATAGCGGCGGTTGAAGCCAATAAAGAGAGGTACATTATGCTCTTTAACGCTTTTTAAGCACGCTTTAACACGCTCAAGATCTAAGTGCACCGGCTTTTCACAAAAAATCACTTTCTTATTTTTTGCAGCAAGTTCAATTAAATCTGCGTGGGTATCCGTTGCAGAAGCAATCAGAACGCCATGAACATTTGGGTCCTGCATCGCTTCTTCTGTAGATTGAACTTTCGCTTGGTACTTCTCAGCCAATGCTTGTGCATTAGGTTGGTAAGGGTCAATCACAGAGTAAAGTGTAGTTTCTTTGTGGCCGGCAATATTGACAGCATGAACCTGCCCGATACGTCCTGCGCCAAATAGTGCTATATTGAACATTGAAATGCTCCTTGAGGCGATAAATCCACTATTAGGATATGATGAAATATAACAAATAAAACATTCATTTCAATTTATAATTAATTGAAAATTATGTTTTTGAGGACTAGATAACAATTGCTATAATAAAGTGGATTTTTAGTGTTATTCTGATCACAAAATAACAATGTAAACTCAATCAATTAGCCTTTAGAGCATGCCGATAGTCACAATTAGAGTAAGGTTAATAACGGGAGATATTCAACTTAACGGATATTTTAGAATATTCATTTCATTAATTATCATTTCGTCACAGCGACTCCTTTTATTTTGACTGCCTTTTTCCTGATAAAATGAAAGAGTCGACGTGAGTTCCCCCCGCTAAAACCATAAATATGGCACAAGATAAGCTCCCAGCGAACTGAACGACCAACGATCAAAGGAACAGCTTTAAGATGTGAAGTGAAAAGAGTTACGCCACTTTATGCCAAAAAAACGACTTTTCGACTTTGAATTGTTGTTGCCATTTCACCAACGAGTACTTCATACCTTCACCAAAATGCGTTTTTTCTCGCACTCGGTAAAACGAGTTAACACTTGCCGTGATACATCAACCTAAATCATATTGCTTTGCCGACGCTCATCATTTTATTAAATCGCTTTTAACCTTCAATGCCCAAAATGGATAAACAAAAAACCCAGCTTTCGCTGGGTAAAAAGAAATAACCTAATGACGTCAACCACTTTAATCGTCAAATAACAACCACTGCATCCATGCAAACTTCCCGATAAATAACCTGATCTTGTCTGATTAGAGCTCATCACCGCTCTCAATATTTCAATGTGCCGATTGGCTAAGGCGGATTATTTCCCCTTATTAAACAAGCATATTTCAACTTATTTTGAGTGATGCAAAGAGATGGCTAAAGCATTTAGCCCATTACCCTCCCTACAGAGTAATGATTTAGTACTGCCGTACTCGGTTAGCAACCATGTCTTTGATTTTATCTGCTGCGGCAACCACTTCCGGTTTCTTCGCGACCTGCGCTGTTCCGGTACGCCACCACGCTTCATAACCGTTAGTCATCGTTTTAGGGAGTACTTTGATATCAATTAATACACAACCTGAATGCGATTTAGCATCCTCAATTGCGGCGATCAATTGAGCTTCATCATGTACGCGATAACTCTTACACCCATAACTTTCGGCATTTTTAGCAAAATCAACTTTAACTAATGGACCATCCATTTGCCCTGTTTGTGGGTTACGATGACGGTTTTCCGTTCCGAAACTCCCCATGCCTTGACTCATTTGCAGATTATTAATACAACCAAAACCTGCGTTATCGAATAACAGAATAGTGATCTTCACGTTTTCTTGGATAGCCGTTTGTAACTCACTGTGTAGCATCAAATAGGAGCCATCACCGACCATCGCATAAACAGGTTGTTCCGGGGCTGCTATTTTTGCGCCAATGGCAGCAGCAATTTCATACCCCATACATGAATAACCATATTCCAAATGATAAGTATCAGGATGCTTAGGTAACCAAATACGCTGTAAGTCTCCCGGCAATGACCCTGCTGCACCAACAACGATGGCATCATCTTCCATATGGCGCTGCATTAGCCCCAAGACGCGAGTCTGTGCCAACTCTGTACCAAGCGCTTCACGATACTCCTCTAATTTATCATCAAGGTGACCCGCTATTTCTGGCACAAAATTCAATGGGCTATATTGAATCGAGAATAATCTATCTAACTCAGATTGCCACTGTTGCTTAGCTTGTTGAATACGCTCACCCCACTGTGCTTGATAGCCAGTACCTTGTAATAAAGCATCCAGTGCCGTTAGCCCTTCTTTTGCATCTGCAATAATTTTTAAGGCATCGAGCTTATAGGCATCAAACTCAGCAACGTTAATATTCAAAAACTGTACATCAGGGTGACTAAACAGCGACTTTGATGCGGTAGTAAAGTCAGTGAAACGTGTTCCCACACCAATCACTAAATCGGCTTCTTTTGCTAGTAGGTTCGCGGCTAGGCCGCCTGTTGTACCAATCCCCCCCACATTTAAAGGGTGGCTTGCCACAATGGCACTTTTACCTGCTTGAGTTTCGCCAAATGGGATTGCATAGTGCTCCGCGAAAGTACGGAAGGCATCATGCGCTTCGGAATAACGCACTCCACCCCCACAGACTAACAGTGGCTTTTTCTTGCTACGAATTAAACTGACCGCTTCTTCTAAACTCACGGTTGTCGCTGGACGACGTTCAATGCGATGAACACGTTTAGCAAAGAAATAGTCCGGATAATCCCAAGCTTCACCTTGAACATCTTGTGGCAAGCAGATTGTTACCGCTCCCGTATCTGCCGGGTCGGTTAAGACACGCATGGCATTGATCATCGCTGACATCAATTGCTCTGGACGAGATACCCGATCCCAATAACGCGAAACAGGCCGGAAACAATCATTCGTACTGATCGTGCCATCACCATATTGCTCAACTTGCTGTAATACTGGATCAGGCTGACGTGTTGCGAAAGTATCACCTGGCAGCAATAAAAGAGGGATGCGATTCGCGGTCGCTGTCGCAGCCGCCGTCACCATATTTGCTGCCCCCGGCCCAACAGAGGATGTCACTGCACAAATTTGCTTGCGTTTTTTCTGTTTCGCAAACCCTGTAGCAATATGCGCCATCCCTTGTTCATTGCATCCTTGATAAACTTGCAGGTGTCCAGGCGCTTCTTCTAGCGCCTGCCCTAAACCTACTACGTTACCATGGCCGAAGATGGTAAATACTCCCTGAATAAACGGATACTGCTCGCCATCAACCTCAACATATTGTTGGTTAAGAAACTTAACTAATGCCTGAGCTGTGGTCATTGTCTGCTTATTCATATGGGGCTCCATTTATTCCATAGTTGGCATTGTGAAACTGCTTTCATGATGTTCCAGACGGACACTTGCAGGCCAACGGCTGGTAACCGTTTTCATGCGTGTATAGAAACGTACACCATCATTTCCATGAACATTCAGCGGTCCAAAGATAGAACGTTTCCAGCCACCAAAACTGTGGAAAGCCATCGGAACTGGAATTGGTATGTTAATACCCACCATCCCCGCCATCACATTCTCTTGGAATTCACGAGCCGTTTCACCATCACGAGTAAAGATAGCCGTACCGTTGCCATACTCATGTTGATTGATCAGTTTCAGACCTGTTTCAAAATCTGGAACACGCACAATGGCGAGTACTGGACCAAAAATTTCATCTTTATAGATGTCCATGTCTGGAGTGACATTATCAAACAGAGTTGGCCCTACAAAGTAGCCATTTTCAAAACCTGCCACTTTGAAATCACGTCCATCAACTAACAGGCTAGCACCTTGTTTTTCACCGCTGGTGATATAGTCACAAATTTTTGCTTTATGCTGTGCTGAAATCACAGGCCCCATATCATTTTCTTTACCATCAACGATACCCGGACCTACGGTCATTTTAGCGATTTGCTGTTTCAAGTTTGCAATCAGTGTATCTGCGGTCTCATCACCAACAGCAAGCACGACGGATAATGCCATACAACGCTCACCAGCCGCACCAAACGCCGCCCCCATAATCGCATTTGTCGCCAGGTTCATATCTGCGTCAGGCATTAGGATACAGTGGTTTTTTGCACCACCTAGTGCTTGGCAACGTTTGCCATGCTCTGAGGCTGTTGTGTAAATGTACTCTGCGATTGGTGTTGACCCCACGAAACTGACCGCCTGAACTTCAGGTGCACGAAGCAATACATCAACGGACTCTTTGTCGCCTTGAACAACGTTAAAAACACCATCGGGTAAACCCGCTTCTTTTAATAGTTTTGCTAATTCAATAGCGAGTGATGGATCTTTTTCCGACGGTTTTAGGACAAAGGTGTTGCCCGTTGCCAATGCGACTGGGAACATCCACATAGGCACCATCGCAGGGAAGTTAAATGGCGTAATGCCAGCACATACCCCCAACGGCTGCATTAAGGAGTGGCTATCAACACCGGTTGCCACATTGGCGGAATGTTCACCTTTCTGTAAATGTGGAATGCCACAAGCAAATTCAACGACTTCCAGACCGCGAGTTAATTCACCGACAGCATCTGAAAATACTTTACCGTGCTCTTTCGAAATTAAACGCGCCAAATCATCCATATTCTCTTCAAGCAGCGCTTTAAATTTAAATAGGATACGCACACGTTTTAGTGGAGACAGCTTTGACCACATAGGGAAGGCTTTATGGGCAACCTCTATTGCCTGTTTAGTTTCAGCAGCACTGCTCAACACAACTTGAGCTGTTTGTTCACCGGTTGCAGGGTTATATACGGGTGCAAAACGCCCACTTTGGCTGGATACAAGTTCACCGCCAATGAAATTCTGAATCTGTTGCATGTTGCCTCTCTTTAGCTGATAGAGTTACCTTGTTGCTAAAGATATATGAAATATTCATTTCATTTTCAACTAAAACTGAAATAACATTCAATTTATGTGATCCAGACTGAGTTTTTATGAAATTGTCGATTGAAGATAAAGACACTGGTTTCAAAAATCGTTTTAATCAGCCCTCAGATAAAAAGCAATATGAATTGATTATTCCATTTAGTTGGATTAGTTTTTCAAAAAAATTCGACTAACGGCTGAAAATAACTACAATCAATAGCCTAGTCACGGAGGTTTTATGTCAACTGCATCGAATTTAAATGAGTTTCAGGAGCAAGTTCGTTCCCGTTACGATGAACTAAGTAAACGGCTACAGCAAGTAGCACGATATGTTTTAGATAACACAAATAGTGTGGCTTTTGATACAGTTGCTGTCATCGCTAAGGAAGCCAATGTTCCACCATCTACCTTAATCCGTTTCGCTAATGCCTTTAATTTCAGCGGATTTAACGAAATGAAACAGTTATTTCGTATGAATTTAGTGGAAGAAACGGCAAGTTACACCGATCGCGCCCGTTTATTTCGTGAAATGGATAGCGACCAAGAACTGAGTGATGATCCTGCTCAGATTTTAAAAGAGTTTGCTCACTCAAATGCGCAAGCGCTACAACAAATGGCAGCGAGAACCCCCGCTGAAGATCTTGAAAAAGCCGTCACCCTATTAGCCGAAGCAGAAAATGTCTATATCATTGGGTTACGTCGTTCGTTCAGCGTTGCAACCTATCTTAGCTATGCCCTTAGCCACTTAGAGTGCCGTCCACAATTGATCGATGGCCTTGGTGGTATGTTCAAAGAGCAAATCAACCGAATTAACGAAAAAGATGTTGTGGTTTCTATTAGTTTCACACCTTATGCAGAAGAAACCATTATGGTGAGCGAAAAAGCCGCCCAAACTGGCGCAAAGCAGATTGTTATCACAGATAGCCAAATCAGCCCACTCGCTAGTTTTAGTGATGTCTGTTTTGTGATCAAAGAAGCCCAAGTTGATGCCTTCCGTTCCCAGTCAGCAACCTTGTGTCTTGCGCAATCACTCACTGTTGCACTGGCTTATCGCCAAGGCAGTAAGCTAGTTTAATCTTAAGACGGGCTTTGGACACAAATACCTCCGTTGTGACTTAGCCCGGAACATTACAAAGCGGTATCGATTCCCCTTCCCTTTCAATATTCCTCAATTTCGGCAATCTCCAAACTCACTAACCTGTACCTCGTTTCTTGATGCTATTAATCACCACTCATGGATGAAATCTAAGCCTATTACCAGTGTCTTTAAAAATTGTGAGACTCATCAGAAAACATGAATTTCAATAAAAATAATAATGAAATTATTATTTCACACTGTTATGTTGAGATTATGTAAACACCTGAAACTAACCTTTCGGTGAGGAGCTTGGTAATGAATACACATTTTCTCTATTTGTTTGGCCACCTTCGCTTACTTGAAGAGCAGCATGCGCTTGTCTCGTTAAATAAGACAGGTATTGGCCTCATAGGCTCCCCCACGCACAATACATGGTACACAGAAGCGATATTGCATAGCCAACATCATTGTCAACTCAACTCCGTTTGTTCGTTAGATTCACCGATACCTTCAGCTGCATACTTTATTTGCCAAAAAAGAAAAATCGAGCATCTCATCGACAATGATGCGGTTGATACAATTATCGTGACATCCCTATGCGGTGAAGAGCTATTAAAGTTTATTATTCAATCTGCGATTAATTCAGGAAAAAATATTTTACTCAATAATGTTCCAAATTATGGAACCAATGAGTTAGTTAATTTACTCAAATTAGCTAAATACAACGATGTTAATATCTGCCAAAATAGCCTGCTTCGTTTTTCTCACCAGTATGATGAAATGAAATCAATCTTATCAAATAAGAGTACTCGTGATAGTGGTTTATTGCGCTTATCCGCCCACCGTCAAATTGATAAAATGGATTGCCTTTCCAAAGAGACATTGCGTTCATTAATTGCAGAAAAAGTATCGCTGCTCCTTAATTTACTGCCTGAATTTAAATTTGATTCCCTCTCAATTCAATATTCTCGTCCATTTTCACACATTGAAAAAGGTGATGTGCTTATGATTAATTTAAAAGACAGCAATGGCTTTTTAGCCTCGCTAGAACTGTTTTTTAATACAGGGAATGTTTCTGATAAATTATCCCTTAAGCAATGCCATCATGATCTCCAATTTGAGAATTTTCTAATGTCTAATAACCAATTCTCAATAATTAACGAAAATTCATTGATTATAAAACAGCTTGACCATTTCATCTTAAATCCACATAAAACAAACAAAATCGTCATAAACTCACAATTAATTGATATCAATAAAATAACTGAATCGATTTTAAATCAATTGGAATTAAATCAGTTTATTTGATAAGTGAATTTATAATCTACCTAAATCAATAATGTATTCAATAATAACCTTGTTGATTATTTTTTGATAATAAAAATCAAACTATTCAGTATAATTACTTAATTAACAATCAAGGCCGGAAGAAATAGAGCCAAAAAAGATAATGACTCTGTCATTCCTTCCGGTCCGATTAACTTTCTCATAGTATCTCTCTATGTTGATATTTGGTGCTTTTGTTGACGGTGTTTACAAGATATTTTATAGCCTTCCCTGAGTGTATCATACGCCTATTAATGAATGGTGCAGCGTGTACCTAGGTTAACGTTAACAACACCATACAGAAACGTCGTTGACTCCAAGTTAAATAAACAGGCAAATTGGAATAAAGAATCGACATCGATACAGCTTTCACCACTTTCAAAGCGAGTCATCTCATCTTCAGAAACGCCAATTAGTCTAGCCGTTTGTTTTAACGTCATTTTATGACTTTCTCTTTGTTTACGAATTTTGATACCAAGTAGTTTTGCAATATTATCTTTTTGCATAATAACCCCCTAAAAAAATAAATTAAGTAAAGTTAGTTTTGACGATGCGTAAATTAGCATTCTGCTTCCATAAATTAATTGATTTAAATTAAAAAATGACGCCAAAAAACTCATCGAATTATGAATAGCACTAAATGATTAATTTCAACCATAAAACATAATCCAGTGAATCATAAGGACATTTTTAAAATAGATCTTTTTATCCCTAGATATTTATTGTGACATTAATCACAAAAAATGTGTATCCTAACTTCGTATTATTCAGCATTAAACCGTCTTTTTAAGAATTTTATACATGTAAGTTTTATGTGGTTTTTATGTGTTTTATTATTTTTATTTATTAAATTATATAATCACTCTTTAAAAACATTCATAAGATTATCGCCATATTATTATTAAGATAAATAACTTTATTGTTACTAATTATGACATTTTATGTCAGTTGATTTAGGACTAATTTTATTCCAAAAAAGAAAAACATTTAAAGTCATATTTAAATTTCTAAAGTCTAGTATATTATTGAATGTAAGTAATATAAAAAAATAAAAAAAGTCATCTTTTTTAGATTAAAAGTAATCAATAAACGATTATATTAAGTTTTACTATACTTGAATATTTTGAATAACAGTAGATGGCGGACAAAATAATAGTTAAGTCATTGAGTTCAAAAGAACAAAAACTTGAAATATGAAAGGTATACACCAATAGGGAAATCTTTAAATAACAGTTTGCTTATTTTGGAGAGTTCTAAGGTATGTCTCAAAATGATATGAATAATATGATGATGTTAGCTCGTCATTTGCCTCAAAAGGCCGTTGCTTTGATCCTTGCTGGAGGTAAAGGTACTCGCCTTAAAGGATTAACGAGTAAACGAGCCAAGCCTGCTGTTCATTTTGGTGGTAAATTTCGTATTATCGATTTTGCATTATCAAATAGCCTAAATTCGGGTATTAGACGAATTGGTGTTATTACCCAATATCAATCTCATTCATTAGTACAACACATCCAAAGAGGATGGTCGTTTTTTAATGAAGAAATGAATGAGTTTGTCGATTTACTACCTGCACAGCAACGCGAAATTACCGACCATTGGTATAAAGGCACGGCCGATGCGGTCTATCAAAATATGGATATTATCCGTAATTATCGTGCAGAATATATTGTGATCCTTGCGGGTGACCACATCTATAAAATGGATTATTCACGCATGTTGCTCGATCATGTTAACAATGATGCAAAATTTACCGTTGCCTGCATCAAAGTGAAAAAAGAGGAAGCCCATCAATTTGGTGTAATGGAAATTGATGAGAATCGTTGGATAACCCAATTCCATGAAAAACCACAAGACCCGCCGGTACTAAAAGATTCGCCTGATTCATGTTTAGCGAGCATGGGGATCTATATTTTTAACAGTGATTACCTCTACAAAATGTTAGAAGACGATAGCCTTTGCCCGAGTTCCAGTAATGATTTCGGTAAAGATATTATTCCCAAAATAGTGGCCAGAAGAGAAGCTCTCGCTCATCCCTTTGAATATTCATGTGTCACCAGCAATGCCGATGTTCCTCCTTACTGGCGCGATGTCGGAACATTAGAAGCCTATTGGTCAGCAACACTGGATCTTGCCTCGGTAACCCCTGAGTTAGATATGTATGACCGCAACTGGCCTATCCGTACTTATATGGAGCCTTTACCACCTGCAAAATTTGTCCAAGACCGCTCGGGAAGCCATGGCATGACCATGAATTCACTTGTTGCGGGGGGGTGTATCATTTCAGGATCGATTGTCATACACTCTGTGTTATTCCCTCGCGTGAGAGTTAATTCATTCTGTAATATCGAATCTTCTATTTTACTGCCCGGAGTGAATATTGGGCGCTCATCACGTTTACGCCGCTGTATTATCGATAGAGGCTGCGTCATTCCAGAAAATACCGTTATTGGCGAAAACCCTGAAGAAGATAGCCAACGCTTCTATCGCACAGAACAAGGTATCGTTCTCGTCACAAAAGAGATGTTAGATAATTTACATAACAATAAGGAATAAGATTGTGAGCACTCATTTTGTTTACGAATGTCATTCGCCACTAGTGACACAAGAAGCACTAAAAAGCTCCATTATCTATAAATTAAAATTTGTGATTGGCAAAGAACCTTATATTGCGACACAACGAGAATGGTTAGAAGCCATCATACTGGCGGCTCGCGATCGGATCGTTGACCGATGGATGGCGACGAACCGTGCAACCTATTCACAGCAGCTTAAGCAGGTTTACTATCTATCGATGGAGTTTTTACTCGGTCGATCATTATCTAATACATTAATTTCAATGAATATGTATGAGGATCTAACCCAAGTCGTGGCTGAGCTTGGCTTTGATTTTGAGCAATTGTTAGAGCAAGAGACAGATCCCGGCCTCGGTAATGGCGGCTTAGGCCGCCTTGCCGCATGTTTTCTCGATTCTCTCGCAACCCTGAATCTCCCCGCATGTGGTTATGGTATTCGTTATGAATACGGCATGTTTAAACAAACCATTCGTAATGGACAACAAATCGAATCCCCTGATGATTGGCTGATTCATGGCAACCCTTGGGAGTTTCCTCGAACAGAAAATCGCTACCAAATCCAATTTGAAGGCCATGTGACCGAAGAAGAGGGCCGCTATCAGTGGGTAAAAACGAACGATATTATCGCTGTCGCTTATGACCAAATTATTCCTGGCTATAATACTGAGGCAACAAATACCCTGCGTTTATGGAGTGCCAAAGCTAGCGATGAATTTGATCTGCAAATTTTCAATGATGGCGAATATTATGCCGCGGTTAAGAAAAAAAATGAGTCTGAAAACGTTTCTCGCGTCCTCTACCCAAACGATTCAACCTATTCAGGCAAAGAGCTGCGTTTAAAACAAGAGTTCTTCTTAGTTTCTGCATCTGTGCAAGACATACTTCACCGCCATTGGTTGGTTTACCAACGTTGGGATAACTTAGCTGACAAAGTGGCAATTCATTTAAATGATACCCATCCTGTTCTTGCCATTCCTGAGTTAATTCGTCTATTAGTCGACAAACACCAAGTCAGTTGGCAGGATGCCTTAGCATTAGCACAAAACGTGTTCTCTTATACTAACCACACGCTGATGAGTGAAGCTTTAGAAACTTGGCCTGTCGAGATGATCCGTAAAATTCTGCCGCGCCATCTACAAATCATTTATCAAATTAATGACGAATTTTTGCAACATGTGAGCCAAAAGTTTCCGCAAGATTACGAATTGCCGCGTCGTGTCTCCATCATTAATGAAGAGTATGGGCAGCTTGTGCGAATGGCGTGGCTGGCGGCTATTATCTGCCATAAAGTCAACGGCGTCTCTGAGTTACATAGTCAACTTATGACCGACTCTCTGTTTGCCGACTTTGCCCGAATTTTCCCTAATAAATTCTGCAACATCACCAATGGCGTGACACCGCGACGTTGGCTAGCTATTGCTAACCCAGAGCTGACTTCGGTTATAGAAAGCTATATCGGCCAACAATGGTTAGTTAATTTACCTCAATTGACTGAATTGAAGCAGTGGATGGATTACCCTCAATTTTTAGATAAGCTGCAACAAGTTAAACACAGTAACAAAAATAAATTAGCGCGTTTTATTGCCCAGACACAACAAATTGTGGTTAGCCCTGAAGCCTTATTTGATGTACAGATCAAGCGTATTCATGAATATAAGCGGCAGCTCTTAAATTTACTGCATGTCATCACTCGTTATAATCGAATATTAGCGGATCCAGAGCACAACTGGGTGCCCCGCGTGGTGATCTTTGCAGGCAAAGCCGCCTCCTCATATAGCGCGGCAAAAAAAATCATCCACCTCATTAATGACGTTGCTGCGGTTATCAACAATGATGCGCGTATCGGTTCGCGCTTGAAAGTGGTGTTTATTCCTGATTATGGAGTAAGCCTAGCTCAGAAAATAATTCCGGCCACCGACCTTTCCGAGCAGATTTCACTTGCAGGTACAGAAGCCTCCGGAACCGGTAATATGAAATTCGCACTAAATGGTGCATTGACCATCGGTACACTCGATGGGGCAAATGTTGAGATACGCGAACATGTTGGCCACGATAATATTTTTATCTTTGGTCATACCATCGATGAAGTAAAACAAATCAAGCAGAATTACTACTATCCACGTTGGTATTATGAAAATGATGCTGAACTGAAACAAGTGATAGACCAGATAGCACAGGGTTACTTTAAACCTGACGTTCCTAACTTTTATCAAGATTTAACCTACAGCTTGCTCGATGGCGGTGACCCATATTTATTGTTTGCAGATTATCGTAGTTACATCAATACACAGGAACAAGTCGACAATTTATATCAAGACCCATTATCTTGGCAGTCTAAGGTAGCAAAAAACATCTGTAATATGGGCTTTTTTTCTACTGATAGAACAATCCAAGACTATGCCTCACAAATTTGGAATATCGAATCTATCAATTTATGACCCTATGAATTAGATTAATCTAGGCATTTTGGTTAAGGTCAATTTAACGAGAAACTTACTTAACTTCACAACTATTTAAAAAAATTCTCAGTCGGCATGCTATCCTGATACCGACTGGGATGTATCTGTCTAGTATAAAAGTCCAATTTTTAGCCAGTTATGATTTTATACTTTGGGCAAAGTTAATTTAAAAGGGTCATCATGCTTCAGGAAAGTGTTATTAGAGAAATGATTCTCTGGATCGAAAAAAACTTAGAGTCACGCCTGTCTTTAGATACTGTTGCCGAAAAATCAGGATACACCAAGTGGCATTTTCAGCGCCTATTTAAAAACCAAACAGGACTTGCTCTCGGTTCTTACATTCGTGCTAGACGATTATCGTGCTCAGCCGTGGCATTGAGGCTAACTAATGATAGCATCATGGATATCTCTTTACGCTATCGTTTCGATTCACAGCAAACATTTTGTCGTGCATTTAAAAAACAATTCAATATCACCCCTTCTGAATACCGCAAACGTACCGGATGGAAAATTGAAGGTTTTTGCCTGCCACTAAGAGAAAGTAAAGAGTTCAGCGTTAAGGTCAGCCTAACCAAATTAGATCCCGTTAAGGTTATCGGTAAACAGCATCGCTATACTAAAAGCATCAATGAATGGAATTTTAAAACCCAAGAGCTGAGACGCTACTATTGGAGAGACTTTATCAATGAAGCTCAGTGTGTCACAACCAATATGTATGCTATCCACGGTGTTGATTCTATCAATGATCAAGAGGGGCAATTCTGCTATACCACAACCTTTGAAGAAAGTGGTGTTGACTCCCCTACCCCTAATCTTAAAAGCATAACTCTCCCTGCTGGCGATTATCTACAAATTAAGTTTACGTGTGATGAACTCCACGGTATTGATTACAACGACATTATCTATACCGTATATGGAAAAGTACTTGCGAGTATGGATATTGCTCGGGGTGAAGGCTGTGACATTGAAAACTATGTTTTAAAGTCTACGCCCGATTATAAAGAGTTTATTGAAAACTCACGCCTCTATCTTAAAGAATTAAATTATTATATCCCTGTCATTATTTGATTAAATTAAAGAAAACTAACTTACACTGAGTTAGTTTTCTTTATTTCTTATATTTAATCTTAATAACTTATCTAACAGATAATTAACTTTCATTTCATTTTCATAAAAACAATCATCATTAAAAGCCCATCAAATATAGATAATCAATTCTATGATGTTAATAATTATTTGAATATTACTTCATTAAAGTTCATATTAAATATATCGACTGTTGAAAATAAACAAATATCACGTTAGCATAAATTTTAGTTTCATCTTTTTTAAAGGACAGATAACTGAGTTAATAATCCAACTTTGCAATAAAGGACTAATAATAATGGTTAAGAATAATACCTCAACAAGTCTTATGGTTATCTTTGTCGGTTTACTGGCAGCACTCGCAGGCCTCTTCTTTGGTTTAGATACGGGGGTTATCTCTGGTGCACTTCCCTTTATTAGTCAACAGTTTGATATCTCATCAACCCAGCAAGAACTGGTTGTCAGCTCAATGATGTTTGGTGCCGCAGCCGGCGCTATCATTAGCGGTTGGTTATCATCTTTAAGTGGTAGAAAAAAGAGTTTACTGATCAGTTCAATATTATTTATTATTGGTGCATTAGGCTCCGCCTTTTCCCCTAATGCCAATATACTTATTATTTCGCGAGTCATATTAGGACTCGCAATTGGTATTTCTTCATTCACAACTCCAGCTTATTTATCAGAAATCGCACCGAAAAAGATCCGTGGTGGAATGATATCTATGTATCAATTAATGATTACAATAGGTATCTTACTTGCATTTATTTCTGATACCGCTTTTAGTTATGATCATGCTTGGCGTTGGATGTTAGGGATCACAGCTATCCCTGCTGTTTTGCTTTTTATTGGCGTCACTTTTTTACCCGAAAGCCCCCGTTGGCTTGCCAGTAAAAATAGATCGAATGATGCTAAAACTATATTATTAAAATTAAGAAAATCAGAAAATGAAGCGATCCAAGAGCTGGATGATATTTTTAATAGCCTAAAGATCAAGCAATCGGGATTCGGTTTATTTAAAAATAACAGTAATTTCCGACGTACTGTATTTTTGGGTATTGCTCTGCAATTTATGCAGCAACTGACAGGTATCAATGTCATTATGTACTATGCCCCTAAAATATTTTCATTAGCGGGGTTTGAAAGTACCACCCAACAAATGTATGGCACAGTTCTTATTGGCTTAGTCAACGTCATCACAACCATTTTTGCCATCTCAATCGTTGACCGTTTTGGCCGTAAAAAATTATTGATCTTTGGCTTTAGTGTCATGGCAATCAGTATCGGCTTACTCGCCTACTTGCTCTCTTTTGATACGCATACCGTTCTAATCCAATATAGTAGTATTGCCTTTTTACTTATCTTTATTATTGGATTTGCCGTGAGTGCGGGGCCGATTATGTGGGTCTTATGTTCTGAGATACAACCACTGAGAGGTCGTGATTTCGGTATCACCTGTTCAACTACCTCAAATTGGGTAGCAAATATGATCGTTAGTGCTACGTTCTTAACACTGCTATCGACTTTAGGGGATACGAATACTTTCTGGGTTTATGCTGGGTTAAATGCTGTATTTATTATTATCACGCTCTATTTTGTCCCAGAAACAAAAAATGTTTCATTAGAGCAGATAGAAGAGAATCTAATGAAAGGCAATGCGCTACGCAATATTGGTCGATAAGCATCCACAATTAAACGTTATTTTTGTAGAACACCCGATATTACCTCGGGTGTTCTGTTTTGATAAAACCGCTTCTCGTTAGAAAGTTAAGTTCAATTTCGCCCAAAACGTTCTGCCCGGCTCATTCACGGGTTGATTAGAGGAATAACCAAACCCACTATTACCCGCTAAGTTTAGGTGTTCGCTATAATTTCTATCAAATAGGTTATCAACACCAGCACTTAACTTAACATGATCATTCACCCGATAAGCGGTATTAACGGAGAAAATCGTGAAACCAGCACTGCTACCGAAGTCTTTCCCGACTACGTTACCATCATTAATCGCCACACGATGTTGGCTACTGACAATACGCATTAGCCCTGTTGCCGTCCAATCATTCTTTTCCCAAGATAAACCAAAACGGGTTTCTAATGGCGGCATCTGCGGTAATGGTTGCCTATCACTGCGGTTTTCCCCCCAAGAATAAGCGAGACTTGCATCCGCTTTCCACGCATCACTGAGCTTATAGGCGACGCCCATTTCTCCCCCCATGATCATCGCATTCACGTTTTCAACTTGACTTTGTCGCGAATTATGTGGGTTATAACGGAATAGGATAAAATCATCGACTCGCCCAATATAAGCGGAAACCCATGCGTTAGTTTTATCATTGCTATATTTTGCACCGATATCTAACTGGGTCGTTTTTTCCGTTTTTAAATGGTCGAACACATTGCTTGTTCCATCAGGGCCGTAGGTTGGTGAAAATAACTCCCAATAATCAGGGAAACGCTCAGTGTAACCGACACCGGCATACAGCATGACAGGCATATCAGAAAGCGAATGCTCATAACGCACAAACCCTGCTGGCATCACAGTATTGCGCCCCGATGACCCTACCGCGGTCTCATTATCCACTAATACCCTATCGGCACGCGCACCTGTAACGACTTTCCCATGCGCATTTGCATTCCACGTTAACTCACCAAACAGCCCATAATCTTGGAATGTTGCATCCTTATTCCAGTGGTTATTGCTCTCCTTACGGTGAGTATTAGTTTGCATATCGGCCCCTGCACGTAATTCGTAATCGTTCCATAACCAAGTTCCCATAACTCGGCCACCCACCGTTTTACGATCAACACGCATTTTCATTGGCATATTCATCATGCCATGACCACCGCCCATCATATGCCCCATATGACCAGAGCCGCCCCCCATTGAGCCACTTGTGTCACGTAATGAATAGTTATCCATAATATGGTCGGCATAGTTGTAGTACATATTCGCTTCTAGCTTATCAAGCACTGTGCCAATATTTGTCTTTTCAAAACGCACACCTAGACTTTCGCGTTTGAATTGCGAGCCATCCATTCCACGACCTGCATAGCGAGCTTCACCATCCCCTTTCCCCGCGGTAAGCTCAAGTAACGTGTATTCATCTGGCGTCCAGCCTACAGCAACATCCGCATTCCATTTATCCCACTTTGATGGCACTTTCTTACCATCTCCATCTTTATAATCATTAGAGCGAGATTTATTACCTATTAAGCGTAAATAACCTTTTTCATTCCCCATACTGACATCTGCATTCGCATCCCAACGCTGATTAGAGGCCGTTAACGCACTTGCATTCCCCTGAACACCCGCTTTATCAAAAATGGGTTTTTCACGCTCAAAACGAATTGTACCTGCCGAGTTACCTGGTCCCCAAAGAACTGACTGAGGCCCTTTGATCATCGTTAATAGGTCGAAGTTTTCTGGCGAAATATAAGAGGTTGGGGCATCCATGCGAGATGGGCAAGCGCCTAACATCTCACTATCATTAGTTAAAATCCGTAAGCGAGAGCCAAACATGCCACGAAAAACGGGGTCACCGTTCGTGCCGCCATTACGAATTTGCGAGAAGCCGGGGATCGTTTTCAAATAATCAGAACCATCACTCGCTGGCACTGGCTGTCTAGGTGTTTTTGGTGAGGTGCTGATAGTTAATGGTGAATCAACGGGGGCAGTGACTATCATCACTGAGTGTTCTGAAAATTGACTTTGATTCTCTGCCTCAGCGACTGCGCTATTCGACAACAGCGCGGTCGTTACTAAAAGTGTCAGTGGTGCGATTACACATTTTTCTTTGTTCATTATTTTGCCTAATTCTTTTCTTTATGACGTAGCCATGCCGCCTGAATTCGATAATCAAATTCAAGATAGAGAGCAGGCGAAGCCCTTTGCACTCAATACGGCAAATGCAACATTGTGAATTTAAAATGATCAATAATTAATAAGAAAAGAGAGACGGAGGAGCGCGCGCAAAACGCAGAGACCAAGGCCGAAACAAATATGGATGAATGCAAGGCTCAAGGGAGATCCGCGTCGTCAGCGTTGCCAATTGGCGAATTGCAATGGCAATAAATAGAATGATAAATGGAAAATGGATCAACAACTGGCAATAGCCACAGGCAATGTCTTCCATCGGCGATAGTCCGACTCCCGACATTAACAGATGATTCATCATGCCGTTAGAATGGCATTCTTCAGGCAATAGAGCACCTTGATGCGAATGGTGCATCACGTGTGGTGCCATATTTTCCATTGAAGAACAATCAGCCATTTGCATCATTGACTTTGAGACCAATGGTGCAATAAACAGCATTGCTACTGCAAGTAGCGCAAGATAGGCTGCGAATTGTCTTAATCTATCATGCAGGTGCAACGTTTTTCCGTAATATCTATTGTTATTTTAATGCGCGAAAGTGTATCTCATTTACATCATCGTTGTTATCGTTTTTTGTCAATAATGTTACTTGGCCTACATTCCCTCTATATTCAAATAGAACAATTTGGCACCATTATATTGGCGTAATTTCCATTACATTCATCTGAAATAAAAACCATTCGAAATATTATTTTTACAAGTCATATCCACCAATAGCATTCTCAATAATAAAAAATAGTAAAACGGGAATTATCGACAAAAAGCCCTTTTGCTTTCACGCCCCATAAAAAACAAAAAGCGGCAATAGTTTAGCTATCACCGCAAAATCGAACAGAAAAAAACAAGGGGAGATTATTTATTAAGCTAATAAGTTAGCTGGGTTATCGATACATAAGCGGTCAAGGGTAGCTTGATCGACGCCTTTCTTCGCCAGAAGCGATAGAAAAACATTCGGTACAAAGCCCCATCCATTTCCGCCATTTTTTGCCCACATCTGTTTTAAGAACACATCGTGACTCAAAACGATCTGATTGCTATATCCCAGCTCTATCAACTTATAAACCGCATCAACGGTTTCTGTAACGGTTGGTGCGACCCCTTCTTTAGGGAATGAAATATCAAGCCCTATCATATCGAACTCAAGCCATACGCCTCTGTCTAACATACGGCGCTGATAATCGATATCCTTTCCTGATGGGTCTGAGTGCGCTAATGAGATCTTAGCGGGATTAACGCCCATCTCTTTGATTAAAATATCCAATACTTCATCACCACGACGTTGCCAACCTGGCATATGGATATTCATCGAGACATGATCATTGGCAAGCTGAGCGACGGATGCGGCTCTAAGGCTATTTTTTTCCCCTTCCGTAAAAAATGGAGAAACCCCAATTTCGCCAATCATCCCCGCTCGAATATCAGTGCCATCAATACCAATATTCAATTCGTCATCAATCATTTTCGCCATTTCATCGATACTTTTTACTAGGCGCTCGCCTTCAAATTTTTCGATATATAAGCCTGATGAGGCAACGACATTGATACCTGTTTTAATGGACACTTCTCGCAATTGACGAACATCTCGACCAATTGCTTCGGAGCCTGTCGCATCAACAAGCGTTTTACCGCCAAGCTCCTTAAAGTTATTCACTTCATAAATCACATCGTCGATAGGTTTTTTATCCATATTGTCACAGCAGCAATAAGGATCGTGTTTTAGCCCCCATTGAATATCTGCACTGACTTTTTTATCGACCAACACATGCGAGAAATCGTAAAAAGGTTCATCGACAACGGTAGAGAGATCGTTAAACAAATGCTCATGTGGCAGGGTTAAACCCATATCTTCTTTTTTAACTGGCCCAGTGACAGTCTGAATATAACCTTTCATTTTACACTCCCGCCGTTTTCACAGCTTTTGCTTCTCTAAACTCAGGAATTGTTGTGATAATTGCACCAACCAGCGCAAACAGTGTGCCAATAATCGTGACCAGATAGACAGTGTTACCCAATGATGGCAAGAGTAAATCAATCAGAACTGAACCCAGTAATTGCCCTGCTGTTGATGCAACTCCGAGCATTAACAGCCCTAATCCACGAACTAAGATTGCCATTAACGCAATAGACATTAGCCCTAATGGACCACCGAGATACATCCACCACACCCCCCGGTAATTCAAGAGTAATGTGACCAAGAGCCATACGGATCACCAAAGCGACAGTCAAAACCGTGAAGCCGACAATAAAGTTCCATGTGATAGATACCATCATTGAACCTGTCGCTTCTGCCACTTTAGAGTTACCCGCTGGTTGCCAACCCGCTAATAGACCCGCTAAGAAAGGAAGAATGGCTAAATAGATAGCAGAGGTAGAGTGCCATTGTGGAGACACCACAAATAAGGTGGCTACCACGGCAAAAACAGCTCCTAAAACGCGAAAAAGGGTGAACGGTTTTTTCTCATCGATACCAATACCGAAACGATCACACAATAGGTCTGATAATAATAGCGCCGATATCAATGCGGTTTGGAAAGTGGCAATCCCTAGTGCACTGGCAGAAGCCCCTTCAGAGAAAACCACCATTGCGCCACAAAGGCCTGCAAACCAGTTCCACAATGGAATTTTACGTTGTTTAATTAAACTTGGAATAGAGGCAAATTGCTGACGAGTCTGTTTTTTCGCTATGATAATAAAAAACATGACGACAAGACCGCTAGCAAACGAAATTACCGCACTTGCGTTGCCATCTTTTAATACATCCCCGAGCTGCCCATTAACGGCAGATTGCATTGGCGATAACATCCCGGCTAAAACCGTCGCTATCATCAGTAATGGTGTAGAATAACTTTTTGCACTCATAAAATATTCCTTTTGGATTTTTTGACTATGAGTCATTATTTTTGTAATCGGAGTACAAAGTGCGGGGGAAATTCCCCACACTTAATTTCTTATTTTTGATATTTTACTTTTGACAATAACTGAATTAACGAGCGATCTGTTTTAGGATATTTACCCACATGTCAGAGTAATGTTCCCAAGCCATAAATTCTTTACTTCCCCAGTGTGGCGAGCAATCACTCATAAAGCAGGCTGTTTTACCCTTTTCATATTGACCAAAGACTAATAGAGGATCTTCGCCAATATTTAAAACGGTTTCTGTATTTTCTTTAGCTTTAACTTTGTTATAGCCTAAAAACATTGGCCATTGTCCAAATCCTTTAACGGATTCATGTTCTGCATTGACTGGTACTGCAAAAATACCTTCAGGTGTTTCAACACGATCATCACCATCAAGCATTTCTACCGGTAATACATCTGCTAATAATGTATTTTTATAATTCGCTTTAGCCTCAATTCCCATAAAGGATAGATAGCCACCAATCATTAATAATCCACCGCCATTAATGACATACTGCTTAATTAATTGCAGTGCATTTGGTAATACTTTCATATTATAAAAAGTATCGTTTTGCAGTAAGAAAGTATTTGCACCAATATCGCTAATGACAACGACATCATATTTCTCTAACTCTTCTACCGTTTTAGGAAATGCCATTTGAACGGTATGAGCAGGCATATAATCAATTTCAACATTTTTATTTCTTAAGCAATCTAATAAAAATGTTGCACCCTCTTCATATTTACTCGAAGTAAAACTGTCGTAGCCTTTAGTATGAATCATATGAATGTGCCATGACTCACCAATAAATAAAATTTTCATTTTTATTCCTCTTTCAGAATATGAATTATTCAGGGGATTGAGTGACAACCTGAGAGTAGGTTGTTTGGTTAATACGATATATCACGTTAATATCTTCAGGCATTTCTGAAGCTTTGCTCGTTTCTACCGCAAGCGATGAAAATGCCGAAGCATAACGCAACGCATACGAAAATTGCTTACCTTTTGCTAATGAGGCCGCCAATGCGCCATTGAAAGCATCCCCAGCGCCAGCCGTATTTTTCACCACCGCTGTGTAGGCCGGTGAGTAAATAAATTTATTGCCATCGTAAGCAATAGAGCCTTTACTTCCTAATGTGATCACAACCTTTTTAACACCTTTATGATAGATGACGTCGGCTGCTTTTTTAGCCGACTCCATATCCACAACATTCACTCCGGATAGCAAACTGGCTTCCGTTTCATTCGGCGTTAAAATATCGACTTTTTCAAGTAGTTCGATAGCAATATCACTATAAGGTGCAGGGTTTAAAATAATCGGTATATAATACTCATTACCTATCGATATAATTTCCCTTAAGGCTTCAATATTTGTCTCAAGTTGTAGCAAGATAATATTCGAATTAATAATTTTATCTTTTTGAATTTTTACCTCATCAGCACTGATATCCATATTTGAGCCAGAATATATGGAGATAATGTTTTCGCCACTATTTTCTGACACGAAAATTGATGCTGTACCCGTTTGGAACTTTTCAGTTTGGTAAATTGTTGATGTCTTAATTTTTGATGATGAAATAAAATTCACCGCATAATCACTAAATTGGTCAGTGCCAATTTTAGTAATAAAATGGACTTGTGAGTCTGAATAACTTGCAGCTAAAGCCTGATTGCAACCTTTGCCACCTGGTGAAAAAATAAATTTGTTTGATAATAATGATTCGCCTGCCTCTGGTAATCGAGGCAAATAACTAATCATATCAACATTAAATGAACCTAATACACAAACTTTGCCGTTCACTGAATCATCCTTATTGGTTATTTCATTAAGGCTATCGTTACATTCCAGAAACTGTATAATTTCTTTTTTAGCAACCTTATCTAGGGATTCAAATTCAATGAATGCGCCACCATGGCAACGGTTAATAATTCCTTTTTTTGCCAAAGAATTTAAATCTGCTCTAATGGTTTCTTTTGTGACATTCAGTTCTTTCGATAAAACAGAAACTTTTGCTGAGCCTGCGTTTTTTAAAAAATTAATTATTTTTTTATGTCGTTCTGCTTTCATGCCATTTTACCTCATGGCATTTACTCTAAATTAGATAATGTTATTTTAATGTGATAATAATCATATGTTCCCAATGCAAAGCAAAAAAAAGCAAAAAACACAAAAGCTAAAACAAAAAAAAGCAAAAGCATATTACGTTAAGGTAAATTTAGTTTTTAATGCAAAACAAAATAGGAAAGCATTAAGTAATCTAATCATCATTTAATTTAATCATAAAATAATAATTATATTACTTATAAAACAATCATAAGATTAAATAAAATTAAATATTAACTTCAATAGCTTACAAGGAACCAAGTTAATTTATCATTAATAATTAACTATAAAGGATTTCAAATAAATAAATTACTTATTTTTCAATTTTAATCGCCTAATTTCAATATTGAATCGATTCAAACTAAAAATGACCACCATTTAAATAAAACGTATCGAGAAAAATAAAATCAAAAAATGGTACGCAGAATATAAAAACGGGAGCGATTGCTCCCGTTTTAGTGCTTTGAATCAGTTAACAACCCACTATTGAACTGTTTTTTTCTCATGCACCATCATCAATGCTTGTTCAATACTGCGCTCAATGACTGTTCGTCGCTGATCATTTTCAGGTAATAATTGCAGCATCATCTGCCAAGCTGAGATAGCTTCTGCATAACGAGCCCGCTCAAATGCATTAAAAGCAAACATGCTTAATGCCTTAACATTGGTCCTATTTTCAGCAATCAGCTTACGCAATAACTCACCTCCAATGCGATTATCTTCTGGATCAGACGAACGCGTTAACACTTCGGCATACCCTAGCGCCACGTTATCATCATTCGGCTTGAGTCGATAAGCCCGCTCATAAGCATCTGTCGCCATCGTGGCATTATTTAATACCATGCCAATCCGACCTAGCATCACCCATGCATCGGCATTTTGAGGCTCATCCTGCAAACGAGTACGTAAACCTAACGCAAGGCGCTCCATTTCTTCAAGATTAAGTGGTGGCTCTGAGGGATCTAACGCTCTGTCAAGCAACGCTGGCGCCTGTTGGTAAGCTAAATGCCAATCTGCAACTTTGCCATAACTGCCTACCTGATAATAAGCCGCGGCCCCAATTCCGAAAGCCATGATCACCCCCGGGACATACACCCACCCAGTTGAGCGCGTTGGCTTTATTGAAGCGGTATGTTGCTGATCATTTGGAACATCTTGTTTTATGCGAACACGTTTTTTAGTACGTGCGTAAATGATCCACCCACCGACAATCATGGCTGCAAAAGGTAATCCCCATAAGATGGCCGTTAATGGCGTCAATGGAGGATTGTACGTCACAAAATAGCCGTAACGTGCCACCATATAGTCAACGATTTCATCGCGGCTCTTGCCTTCTTTCATCAACTCATACACTTTTTGCCGTAAATCTAAAGCAATCATTGAGTTTGAATCTGCAATGCTATTGTTTTGGCACTTCGGGCAACGTAACTCTTCTGTTAACTTACGAAATTGCTGCTCTTGCTGCTCATTATCAAAGGTAAAAACTTCAGTCGCCGCAAAAGCACTACTTGCACTAACCGCTAGCATCAGCAAACCAATAATATATTTCATTGGCTGGCCTCCTTGCTATAGCGTTCCCATAATGGTTTCACTTCCTTATTCCAGACACGCTCATCCATTGCGCCTGCATGGCGATAACGAATAATCCCATTGCCATCGATTAAGAAGGTTTCAGGAGCCCCATAAACGCCCAGATCAAGGCCTAACATGCCCTCACCATCAAAAAGACTTAAAGCATAAGGGTTACCAAGTTCGCGCAACCAAACAATCGCCTTATTGCGATCATCCTTATAGTTTAACCCCACCACGCGTACACCTTCGGCAGCAAGCTGATTGAGGTATTTATGTTCAGCGCGACAAGTAGGGCACCATGTCGCCCAAACATTTAAGAGGATAGGTTTCCCTTGAATCAATACATTTGACTCATAATGTTGACCGGGGTTTTCAAGTGACTCTAAACGGAACACAGGCACCGGTTTACCCACTAATGCAGATTCAAGTAAACGAGGGTCATCCCCTTCGGCATTACGCATCAATTGCCATAACAAAACGGCGGCAATAGCAGCGAAAATAATAAAAGGGATCAAGAAAACTTTGCGTTTCATGCAGCCTCCTGCACGGGTTTACGGCGACGATAGCGCGGATCAAATAGGCAGCATAGCGCTCCAGCAGCCATTAAAATGCCTCCCGACCAAATCCAGCGCACAAAAGGTTTGTAGTAAAGGCGCATAGTCCATACCTCTTTGCCGACCTCTTCTCCTAATGCAGCATACAAATCTCGGGTTATTCCCCCATCGATAGCCGCTTCGGTCATCACGGCACGGCTGGTGCTATAAAAACGTTTTTCAGGCTGTAATTTAGTGAGTAATTCACCATTTTTCTTAACGTCAATATTCCCTATCACACCCTGATAATTCGGGCCATTCGCTTCATGTACCCCATTAAAGACAAAGGTATAATCACGAATAACCACACTTTCACCGGGCTTCATTTTGGCATCACGTTCAATGCTGTAATTTTGACTAAAGGCAATCCCCACAATGGTTACTGCTAAACCTAAATGTGCAAGTACCATTCCCCAATAACTTGGTGTGAGCTTGATTTTTTTACTAATACGTACACGCATTTCGGCGAACGCCAGTAATGCTATCCAGCAAGCCATCATTAAACCAAGCACGGTCAACGCTTCTAATCTATCTTGCATTAGCCATGGCAGTAGGCATGACAATATCAAGGTCACGAGCAAGGCCATTAAGAGTAATTTTCTAATCGCTGCGGGGCGGTCTCTCCCCCAACGCACTAGAGGCCCAATCCCCAGTAAGAGTGCGAATGGCACCATTAGCGCGATAAACATGGTATTAAAGAAGGGCTCACCAATCGAAATACTGCCTAAACCAATTTGTTTGTGAACTAAAGGCAGTAAGGTGCCTAATAACACGACCAGCATTGCAGCGGTTAGGATGACGTTATTCGCCAGTAGCATTGATTCCCGAGACCAAAGCGCATTATTAACACGAGAACGAACCTTGTGACCTCTTATGGCAAACAGCAGCAATGAGCCACCGATAACTAAGACCATAAAGGCGAGAATGAAGAGTCCTCTCGAGGGGTCAGATGCAAAGGCATGCACAGAAACCAGCACCCCTGAACGTACGAGGAAAGTACCGAGTAAACAAAGTGAAAACGCAAATATCGATAGCAATAAAGACCATGCCTTAAATGTCGCTCGCTGCTCTGTCACCGCCAGCGAGTGAATTAACGCGGTTCCTACTAACCAAGGCATAAACGACGCATTTTCAACGGGATCCCAGAACCACCAGCCGCCCCAGCCTAGCTCATAATAGGCCCAAGCCGAACCTAACATGATGCCGAGCGTTAAAAAAAACCACGCAGCCATCGTCCAAGGGCGAGCGAAACGGGTAAATGAACTATCCAGCCGGCCACTAAGCAACGCCGCGATAGCAAATGCGAAGGCGACTGAAAAGCCAACATACCCCATATACAGCAATGGTGGATGGAAAATCAGGCCGGGATCTTGCAAGAGCGGATTTAAGTCACGTCCTTCAATTGGGAAGGAGGGCAAGGTGCGCGAAAAGGGGTTAGAGGTGAAAATGATGAACAACAGAAACCCGACGCTCACCATCCCCATTACTGCTAAAACACGAGCAACAATATCCAGCGGCATGCGGTAGCTACATAATGCAACCGCAAACGTCCAGCCGCTCATCAATAGCACCCACAACAGCAGTGAACCTTCATGCGCACCCCATGTTGCCGCAACCCGATACCAAACAGGTAATTGCGTGTTGGAGTTATTTGCAACATAAGTAATTGAAAAATCATTTATAACAAAGGCGTTGACTAGCACTAAAAATGCGCCAGCCACACACAAAAACAGTAGCCAAGCAAGAGACCTTGAAGCCCGCATTAAGCGCTCATCGTGACGAGATACGCCCCATAATGGATAGATAGAGAGTAATACTGCAATACCTAACGCTAGGCATAGCAGTATATTGCCAACCTCAGGGATCATAGTGCGTTATCCTTATAAGCCGCGGCAGGTCGACGGTGATTTTCCTGCATCGCTTGCTCAACTTCGGGTGGCGTATAATTTTCATCGTGTTTAGCGAGCACTTCTTTGGCAATGACATGATGGTTTTCAGCCAGCTCCCCTTGGACAACTACCCCTTGCCCTTCTCGAAACAGATCAGGCAAAATCCCCTCATAGCTCACATCAACTTCCGCTTCCGCGTCATACACCGTAAAGGTGACTTTCAGGGAGTCCGGATCACGCTGAACGGTACCTGGCATCACCATTCCCCCGACACGTAAGCGTTGGCCAACTTCAGGTATCTGCTGGGTTTCTCGCTTCCCATAAATGATCTCACCGGGGGTATAAAATAGGTCGATACTGGAGCGAAGTGCATATAAAAGCAGCGCGACCATTAACCCCACACCAATTAGAATGGAACAAACTAGCCATAATCTATTTTTACGACGAATATTCACTCAGCCTCCCGACGCGCTCGTGCTGCTTTCTGTCTTGCTTCTCTTGCTTGCTGTGCAGTGATGGAATTTATAATCATTTTGCGTTGTAAAACGGTGTGAATACACAACAGCAATAGCGGTGTTACCGTCAATAGAACTGCCAGCCAGACATAAAAGGCATAACCGCCCATTGCAAAAAAATCCGCCCAAGATGCAAATGCACTACTCATTATTTACGCCCCTTCTTATTCACGATATCCATAACCCATGGGCGGTTACGCTCCAGTAGTAATAATTGGTTACGCAAACGCACCAGCGTCAGAGAAATAAATAAAAATAGATAGCCTAAGATAGCCAAACGCAAAGGTGTGCGCATTGCAGGGTTAATACTTTGCTGCATTCGCGTTGAAGGCTGATGTAATGTGTTCCACCATTCAACGGAATAATGGATGATAGGTAAATTAATCACACCAATTAAGACTAAGATCGCCGCAGCTTTTCCTGCTGTCCGGCGGTCATCAAATGCATGCCAAAGCGCGATAATGCCAACATACAGAAAAAAGAGAATAAGTTCTGAGGTTAAACGTGCATCCCATACCCACCATGCGCCCCACATGGGTTTGCCCCACGTTGCCCCCGTGACTAAGGCAATAAAGGTAAATACCGCACCAATAGGTGCCATAGCGGCAATCGTTAATTCAGCCACTTTCATTTGCCAAACAAGACCAACAAAAGCGACGAACGCCATAATGGCATAGATCCCCATTGACCACATTGCTGCTGGAACATGGAGGTACATAATGCGATAGCTATCACTTTGCTGATAATCGGCGGGCGCAAATCCGAATCCCCACCCCCAACCTAGTACTAAAAAAATCACACTCAGGGTAATAAACCAAGGGGTCAACCGCCCACATAGTTGGTAGAGATTGGCAGGAATAGCAAGTTGGTGAAGCTTTTTCCACATATTTAAAGGCTCCAGATCATATCTCAGGCAAACTTTGCGCTGCTGCAATATACAATACACGTAATAACAATGGGTTTATTGATATAGCACAAATATAAACTGAGGCTAGTCAAACCATTAACTGTTGACTAGCCTCTATGCTTCTCAGGCGTGATCCCATTTAATCAACCTTCCTGAGTGACGCTTTTCCATTTAAAAACCCGGCTCAACTTCGCGCATATCAGGTAGCTTATGAGCTATCCCTTTATGGCAATCAATACAGGTTTTTCCATCAACAATGGCCTGATCATGCATTTTGGCTGCCACGCTTTTTTGTGCCGTAAAATCCATGTATTCAAAATTGTGGCAATTACGGCACTCCTGAGAGTTATTATCTTTCATCCGTCGCCACTCATTTTGCGCCATGGCTAAACGGTGCTCTTCAAATTTTTGTGGTGTATCAATGATGCCGAATACTTTGCCATAAAGCTCTTTGCTGGCTTTAATCTTTCTGACCATTTTAGGTCCGAACTCATGAGGTACATGGCAATCAGGACAGGTTGCTCGAACACCACTACGGTTGGTGTAGTGGATCGTTTCCATATACTCTTCATACACGTTTTCACGCATCTCATGGCAGCTAATACAAAATTCTTCAGTATTAGCCATTTCCATTCCCGTATTAAAGCCGCCCCAAAAAATGACGCCACTAACAAAACCAATCAATAGTAAGGTTCCCAAAGCCAAACGGCTCGGGCGTCGCCACCATTGCCACACTCTACGGATCACACCAGGCTTAGCGTTATTGTTTCCCATGTCGGCCTCTTATTTCCCAAAACCTTTGGATGGGGTAAATGTGTTCTCCACAATCGGTGAAGTATCGGACTGCGGCACATGGCACTGTAGGCAGAAGTAGCGGTTTGGTGCTACACCACCTAATACTTTCCCCGTAGCATCCACGAAGTGTGTCGGGCTAACGCGAGGCGCCCCTGTTGTTCGATAACTTTCAACACCATGGCATTGTAAGCAGCGATTTGTATTGGTGGTAATTTGATAACCATCAACGCTATGTGGGATCATTGGAGGTTGATTCACATAGTTTAAAGCCATTCTTTCCTGCTCTTTAGGAATATGAATGCCACCTTCTTGAGTACCAGAAACTTCTGGTGACTTAGACAGATCAACGCCATTTGTCGCCCAAGCAAGGCTCGAGGCAACGAGTCCTATTACCGCCATCCAACGGCTCATTGTCTTAATCAGGGCATGGGTTTTCATGATTTCGCTCCCGAACTCCATCGTAGTGTTATTTTAAAAACATCCTCAGAACACACATCGATACAACGACCGCATGTTATGCAGTCCTTATCCGAAATGAATGCTGGGGCCTGTTTATCTAAAACCGGGGTACGCAAAACTTGCGGCTCCGGACAAATGTGAAAGCAATCCATACAGCGAGTACAATTTTGCTTGTTTATCGCTGTGACCATCAGTGCCCCTTTACAACCGGCGATCCCATATAAGGCACCGAGAGGACAAAGGTGACCACACCAGCCATGCTCCACAACGAGTAAATCGAATAAAAATAAGGCGAGCAGCAATAAAGCACCGCTACCAAAACCGAAGATGAGGCTTCGGCCCATTAATGAAACGGGGTTGATCCATTCCCACAATAAAGTCCCTGTTACCGCAGAGCCGATTAAAATCACCACAAGCAACACATAACGGATATAACGAGGGATCGTTGCGGATTGATTAAAATCGAGCTTACGGCGTAACCATGCTGCCGCATCCGTAACAGGGTTTACAGGGCAAACCCAACTGCAAAAAATACGTTTTCCAAGTAATGCATAAACTAGCAATACTATTGCTGCACCAATTAATGTCGAAATAGCAGGTAAATAGCCACTAGCAAGACTTTCTAACGTGATCAAAGGGTCAGTGAGCGGGATTGAATCTAACAATAAACTGCTACTGTAATTACCATGTAAGATCCAGACCCCAAACCAAGATCCACTCAAAAACATCGCGATTACCAATAGTTGACTGATACGACGCATCCATAACCATTTATGGCTCTGCCACCAGCCCTTTTTCGCCAGAGCTTCGCGTCCGGCATCACGTTTACGATTTGCCATTATTTCCCTCCAGCCAACCAAAACGGTAGTGATGCCCCAATTCACCTTTCGCAAGCGTTAGCGGCAGGACTTTAATGGCCGCTTCTTCGAGGACACAAGCCTGCTCGCACTTACCACATCCCGTACAAGCTTGACTATGCACTGTTGGTAAAAAACGTGCATGCTTCCCCGTACGGTGGTTTTGCTCAAGCTCCAGTGTGATAGCCTCATCAATTAGCGGGCAAACGCGATAACACACATCACAGCGCAACCCTTGAAAATTGAGACAGTTTTCCTGATCAAGTAACACTGCCAACCCCATTCGTGCGTCATTGATAGACTCAATCTCTTTATCCAGTGCACCACTCGGGCACACTTTGGCGCACGGGATCTCTTCACACATTTCACAAGGGTTTTCTCGCGCAATAAAATAAGGCGTTCCCGCTGCCAGTCCTGATGCTAATGTTGCTAATTTCAACATGTCATAAGGGCAAGCTTGTACGCACTGCCCACAACGAACACACGCACTCGCAAATGCATTTTCATTAATGGCTCCCGGCGGGCGGAGACGAATTCCACTCGCGCGGGAAGTTTGTTGCTGTAAGCCCAGTACCACACCAACCGCCGCCAATCCGCCTGCCGCACGAACGGCATCGCGTAAGAAACGGCGACGACTATTTTGAGGTTTAGGTTTCTGGGACATATGCAATTACACCTTTTCCAATTTAACGGCACATTTTTTGTAATCCGTCTCTTTAGAGAGTGGGTCTGTTGCATCCAGCGTTAAGTTATTAACTAACTGAGATGCGTCAAAGAAAGCCATATACACCAATCCTTTTGGTGGTCGGTTACGCCCTCGTGTTTCCACAATAGTGGTCACTTCACCACGGCGTGAAATCACTTTTACCTTATCACCACGACGTAACCCTCTCTCTTTCGCATCTAGAGGATGGATAAAGACCTGTGATTCAGGAAAAGCTCGGTGCAGTTCTGGTACACGACGAGTCATACTGCCGGTATGCCAATGCTCCAACACACGCCCCGTTGATAGCCATAAGTCATATTCTTTATCAGGTACTTCCGCCGCGGGTTCGAACGGCAATGCAAAAATGACCGCTTTACCATCTGGCTTACCGTAGAATTGATAACCCGCACCGGCTTTGACATAGGGGTCATGGCCTTCGCTGTAACGCCATTGCGTCTCTTTGCCATCGACCACAGGCCAACGGATACCGCGTGCTTTGTGATAATCATCGAAAGGCGCAAGGTCATGACCATGACCGCGACCAAAACTGGCGTACTCTTCAAATAACCCTTTTTGTAGATAGAAGCCCAATTCGCGTGACTCATCATTGAGCTGATCTTCAGCTAACTCAGTGATCGGGAACTTGGTAACCGCTTGGTTAGCAAACAGCACGTCATACAGGGTTTTACCGCGATACTCCGGTTTTTGAGCCAGTAACTCTTCAGGCCAAACCTCTTCCGTTTTAAAGCGACGGGCAAATTGCACCATTTGCCATAAGTCAGATTTCGCTTCTCCCGGCGCTTTCACTTGCTGACGCCAAAATTGTGTCCGGCGCTCCGCATTC
Organism: Providencia sp. PROV261; assembly: GCF_028477945.1. NCBI lineage: Bacteria > Pseudomonadati > Pseudomonadota > Gammaproteobacteria > Enterobacterales > Morganellaceae > Providencia > Providencia sp. PROV261. Next base: position 167,298 of record NZ_JAMPMC010000006.1, read on the forward strand.
CCGTAAGCCCCCTCTTTTTCTACCCACATGGCGGTTGGCAAAATCAAATCTGCGGCGATAGCACTCACGGTTGGATAAGGATCAGAAACAACAATAAAATTGCGTGGGTCACGCCAGCCCGGCATCCGCTCTTGATTAATATTAGGGCCTGCCTGCATGTTGTTGTTACACATGACCCAATAAAAGTTAAGCGTGCCGTCTTTTAATGCACGGTCTTGCGCCACGGCATGTAAGCCAATTTTTTCTGGGATCGTGCCGGCGGGGAGTTGCCAAACTTGCTCCACTTTTTCGCGGTGTTTTTCATTCGTTACCACCATATCGGCGGGTAAGCGATGGGCAAACGTACCGACTTCACGAGCAGTACCACACGCAGACGGCTGCCCCGTCAATGAGAACGGACCACAACCCGGCTGAGAAATTTTACCTGTCAGTAAGTGCAAGTTATAACAGAGGTTATTCGCCCAAACACCACGAGTATGCTGATTGAAGCCCATTGTCCAATAAGAGACGACTTTTGTGTTTGGATCTGCATACAATTTTGCTAGTTCTTCTAGCTGATCTTTCGGCACCCCTGTCATTTCAGCGGTTTTATCTAATGTGTATTCAGCCACAAAGGCCTTATATTCTTCCCAAGTCATCGGCACAGAGGCATCTGAACCCGGGTTTTTAGCACTTTGTTCTAATGGATGAGTAGGACGCAATCCATAACCGATATCCGTTGTTCCTCGACGTAAGTTAACGTGTTTATCGAAGAATTCCTGATTCACCGCATCATTTTGAATAATATAGTTAGCAATATAATTGAGGATCACTAAGTCAGACTGTGGGGTAAAGACAATACCGTTATCAGCTAACTCAAAGCTACGATGCTTAAATGTGGAGAGTACAGCAACACGCACATTAGGGTCAGATAAACGCCGGTTGGTAATACGTGACCATAGGATAGGATGCATTTCTGCCATGTTCGAACCCCAAAGCACAAATGCATCGGCTTGCTCGATGTCATCATAACAGCCCATAGGTTCATCCATACCAAAAGTACGCATGAAACCAACAACCGCTGAGGCCATACAATGGCGTGCGTTAGGGTCTAAGTTGTTAGAGCGGAAGCCGCCTTTAAACAATTTTGATGCAGCATACCCTTCCCACACAGTCCATTGGCCTGAACCGAACATGCCAATCCCTTCAGGGCCGCGCTCTTTTAATGTGGTTTTTACTTTTTCTTCCATGACATCAAAGGCTTTTTCCCAAGTCACCGGGGTAAATTCACCATTTTTGTCATATTCACCGTCTTTCATTCGCAGCAATGGCTGAGTCAAGCGATCTTTACCGTACATGATTTTCGGTAAAAAATAGCCTTTAATACAGTTTAAGCCACGGTTAACTGGCGCTTCTGGGTCACCTTGGCTCGCCACAATGCGACCATTTTGCGTTCCCACAAGTACACCACAACCTGTACCACAGAAGCGGCAAGGTGCTTTATCCCATTTGATGGCCTCTTGTTGCCCGACGACCGCTTTAGCGATACTCGGAACGCCAATACCTGCCGCCGCAGCAGCGGCCGCAACAGCATTGGCTTTCATGAAGCTACGACGACTGAGTTTCATCATTTTCCTCACATTGCTCATCCTGCTGGTGGTAAACCAGCGAAACAGCCAGCACACCATTAACATTGCGTACTGAATCAATAGTCTCAATCAGGGTGCGACTGTGTTCTGACTCGACAACAACAATCAATTTGCCTGTTTCCGGTGAACTGATAGCCACCTCACAACCGGGTAATTGATTTAAAGCTGCCGTCACAGCGCAAGCCTGTTCACTTTTTACTTGTACAATCAAACTACATACTTGCCAGCTATTGCGCATTTTCATGCTCCAAAGTAATGGCTGATACGGGGCAACCGGCAACACAGGCACCACAACCTGTACAACCTTGCTTATCAATATTGGGCTGATAAATTCCACTCAGTGATGGGCGAAACGCGATCACTTGTGGCTCACAATTGTCTTCGCATCGCCGACATTCAATAGAGCGATATGCCAGACAGGTTTGAGCAATTGAAATGGAAATATCCCAAGGTTGGGAGAGTTGTGGAAGAAATATTGGCTCAGGGCAAGCGGCAGCACAGGCATAACAAAACGTGCACTCCCCCTTGCAAAAAATCAACAACGGGATAGCCACCGGGGCCAGATATTAAAATTGAGGTTTCACAATGCGTCAGGCAATGGTTGCAACGAGTACAACTTTCAATGAAATGATCTTCACTACGACTCCATGGCGGTCGAATAACGGGTGCGGCGCGACGCCATGCACCAGTCAACACTCCCCGACGGGTGATATCAGCCATGTTGATTTCCTTAACATTGCCCAAACAAAATTAATGCAAAAAGTAAAAATTAACCGCAATTATTATATGTGTATTCACTCAGAATCTTATCGATAGAGAGTAAAAAAATACATACCACCTAATAGGTAACATTAATGAATGTACTATTTAGAATGAAATAATTTATACAGAAAGTATTATTTGAAATAACGATGTAACTTATTGACTAGAACTTAAATAAATTATCTTCAAACAAAAAATATTAACATTTTTTAAATATGAGAAACCAAATTAATCCTAATGTTTCATGAAACCCTCATATATATAACATTATAAACTACCACTAAAGTAGTAGTTATAGTCATCAACGATGAATATCCACATTGAAAATATTAGAGGTGCTGCACACTTTGGTTATTAGTTAAATAATAGATAAGCAGATTACTTAGTCATATCCTACTGATAATAAAGCCTTTCAATATGAATTCAATAAATAAAAACCCTCACTCACATGAAAGTGACGCTTAAATGCTTTGCTCTCATTTATTTTAACTGACTCAATGTTTTCTTTCCTAATTTACATTCACGATTCGATATTAATCACATTATTTTAATGACATTTCTTTTAGTAAATTTAGCTTTGATCGAAAACAATATTTTAAGTGTGGTTATTTGTTAGAGCTATTCCTTGAGCATGTCATGATGGCATCAAAACCTATGCCATCACCTATAAATAATAATATCACAGCCAATGGGATGGCTGGCTTATATCACTCGAGGCCCTTATGGCAAAGATAATCAACAGGACTTTGTACTTACTCAGTTTGGTGGCTGGGATATGGTTGTTAACCCCTGCTGTTCATGCGCAAACTGCATCAAAGGAAGCATCATCAACAATAAATACTAAAAATGAATCCTTTGCTCAGGCTCACCCTGATCAATATCACTCGTGGCGTGCAACATCCGAACAATCACAACGTGAAGATGCGCTGGCAGAAGACCCCCGGTTGGTGATCCTATGGGCTGGCTACCCTTTTTCACGTGATTACAACAAGCCTCGAGGCCATGCTTATGCTTTAATTGACGTACGAGAAACACTACGTACTGGTGCACCGAAAGATGCACAAGATGGCCCTCTCCCTATGGCTTGTTGGAGCTGTAAAAGCCCAGATGTCGCCAGACTTATCCAAGAGCAAGGGGAAGATGAATATTTCCACGGTAAATGGGCTAAAGGTGGGCCTGAAATTGTTAACGTACTAGGGTGTGCTGACTGCCACAAAACCGACTCTCCAGAATTCGCGCAAGGCCAGCCCGCTTTAACACTCACCCGTCCTTATGCCGCTCGAGCCATGGAAGCGATTGGTAAACCCTTCGATAAAGCCAGTCGTTTTGATCAGCAATCTATGGTGTGTGGGCAATGCCACGTTGAGTACTACTTTGCAGGGGAAAATAAATCCGTCAAATTCCCTTGGGATAACGGTACGAAAGTGGAGGATATGGAAGTCTATTATGACAATATCGCCTTCTCTGACTGGACAAACTCACTGTCGAAAGCCCCTATGTTAAAAGCACAGCACCCAGAGTATGAAACATGGAGTGCGGGGATCCACGGTAAAAACAACGTGACCTGTATCGACTGCCACATGCCTAAATTACAAAATGAAAAAGGCGAGCTCTACACCAGCCATAAGATAGGTAATCCATTCGATAATTTCGAACAAACCTGTCGTAACTGCCATACCCAAAGCAAGCAAGAGCTACAAGCTGTCGTTGCCGAGCGCAAACAAGCTATCCAAGAGATGAAAATCAAAGTGGAAGATCAACTTGTTCATGCCCATTTTGAAGCTAAAGCAGCTTGGGATGCAGGGGCAACCGAAAAAGAGATGGCGCCCATTTTAGCTGATATTCGCCATGCACAATGGCGCTGGGATTTAGCTATTGCATCTCATGGTATTCATATGCACGCACCAGAGGAAGGCTTGCGCATGCTCGGTGGCGCAATGAACAAAGCTGCTGATGCTCGCACCAAACTCGTTCGTCTATTAGGTGCTAAAGGCATTACACATGAAATTGCTATTCCAGACATTTCAACCAAAGAAAAAGCGCAACAAGCAATTGGTCTGGATATGCAAAAAATCAACGCTGAAAAACAAGAGTTTTTGAAAACTGTCGTGCCCGAATGGGATGCGCAAGCTCGTAAAAACAACCTGTTAAGCCAATAACCGTGATCCGCCTCATACAGAGGCGGTATAACCAATGGAGTTAATATGAGCGTACTACGTTCGTTATTCACTGCTGGGGGGCTGGCATTAGGCTTGTTATGGAGCATTGCAGCCTCTACTGCGACACCTCCCGCGACAGAGACGGGTGAACGTTGGGTTGTTACTCAGCAACGTAACCCAGATGCAGCCTGTTTGGATTGTCATAAACCCGACAAAGAAGGTATGCATGGCACTCACGCATCGGTCATTAACCCTAATAATAACCTTCCCGTTACCTGTACCAACTGCCATGGTAACCCAGGCCCTCATCACCGTGAGGGGGCTAAAGATGTGATGCGGTTTAACCACCCTATGTATAGCGTGGAGCAACAAAATAGTGTCTGTATGTCATGTCACTTACCCGAACAGCTACAAAAAGCGTTTTGGCCACACGATGTTCATGTGACTAAAGTTGCCTGTGCCAGTTGCCATGATCTGCATCCAAAACAAGATACGATGAAAACACTTAATGACAAAGGTCGCGTAAAAATTTGTGTTGATTGTCACTCAGACCAACGTAATAACCCTGACTTCAATCCAGCGGCGGTAAAATTGCTTAAGGAGCAGCCATGAGTTGTTCGCGTCGTCAGTTTATTATTTATGCAGGAGCCTTGGCGGCGTCAGGAGGTGCGACACTCCATAGCCTCGCAAATACGATGAAAGTGGATGGCGTACGTTACGGCATGATCCACGATGAAACCTTATGCATAGGTTGTACTGCTTGTATGGATGCCTGTCGAGAAGTCAACCAAGTCCCGGAAGGGGTTTCTCGGCTAACCATTATTCGCAGCGAGCCAATTGGTCACTTCCCAGATATCAAATATCGCTTTTTCCGGCATTCATGTCAGCACTGTGAGCATGCACCTTGTGTCGATGTTTGCCCAACGGGCGCATCATTTATTGATAAAACGACAGGGATTGTCGATGTTAACCCAGACCTATGTGTTGGTTGCCAATATTGTATTGCGGCTTGCCCTTACAGAGTAAGATTCATTCACCCAGTCAATAAAACTGCCGACAAATGCGATTTTTGCCGAAAAACAAACTTGAAAAAAGGTAAACAACCGGCTTGTGTCGAAGCCTGTCCAACCAAGGCATTGGTCTTTGGCAATCTGGATGATCCTAACAGTGATATTTCTCTTATGTTGCGTCAAAAAACCACGTATCGCTATAAAATAGCCCTCGGTACTCGCCCCAAAATGTACCGAGTTCCGTTCAAATATGGGGAGGTTAGCCAATGACAACTGCTTCTGCTTTCCATTTTGAATCTTTAGTTTGGGATTGGCCCATTGCCGTTTACCTCTTTCTAATTGGTATTTCAGCAGGGTTAGTGGTGCTTGCCGTGCTATTGCGTCAATATTATCCGTCTGAAGCAACCAGTAAGAGCACACTAATGAGAGCCACTCTATTTCTGGCACCGACGACCGTTATTTTGGGATTACTCATTTTAATTTTCCATTTAACACGCCCATGGACCTTTTGGAAATTGATGTTCCACTACAGTCCGACCTCCGTCATGTCGATGGGGGTTATGCTCTTCCAAGTCTACATGGTGGTACTCGTTGTCTGGTTAGCTAAAGTTTTCGAAACTGAACTGGTCGCAATACAGCAAAAATGGCTACCGCGTTTTGGCTTTATTCGCTCACTATTAAATTTATTCACACCCGCTATACGCGCCATTGAAATCACCATGCTCGTACTGGCGGTATTATTAGGGGCTTATACCGGTTTTTTACTTTCCGCGTTAAAATCCTATCCATTCTTAAATAACCCTATCTTACCTGCTCTCTTTCTCTTTTCAGGGATCTCATCGGGGCTTGCCGTCGCGCTCATTGCTTTAGCATTGCGCTATCGCCAAAATGTCCATAACCCAGAAGCGCATTTTCTACATCGCGTTGAAGGCTTTGTCGTTTGGCTGGAAATTTTCTTATTAGCGGCTTTCTTTGTCGGTTTAGCATTAGGGGATGATGGCAAAATGCGCGCGCTTATCGCAGCACTTGGTGGAGGCTTTTGGACTTGGTGGTTTTGGATTGGTGTGGTTGGCATTGGTTTTATGATCCCACTGGCCTTGAAAAAATGGGTCAATAATAGCCAAAGTGCCGCCCGAGTGGTTTTTGTCAGTAGTGCGAGTTTGGTTGGGGTCTTTTTATTACGTTTCTTTGTCCTTTATGCAGGGCAATTAACGGTCGCTTAATTAACACAAACAAGGTGCTCATTGGAACTTATACTCCCTGAAATCGGGTTTATTAGCTTGCTGTTAACACTCTGCATAACCAATTTTCATGCCTTGTTTGGGTTGGTTAGTACCTACAAACACACCCAAAAATCACGCTTACTTGGGGTTTATTGGTCTACTCTGCAATTTATATTTCTCGTTATTGCGTTTCTTTGCCTAACTATTTCCTTTATTCAAAGTGACTTTTCGGTGGTATATGTTGCTCAACATAGCCACCGTTTATCCCCTTTATTAATAAAAATAGCGGCGGTTTGGGGTGGGCATGAAGGTTCACTCCTTCTTTGGGTGCTTTTACTGTCGACTTGGCATCTGTTATTCGCTTGGCGCTATCGCAAACAAGATCACCCCTTTTTTGCTTTAACCTTAGCTATTCTTGCCGCAATGAGCGCAGCGCTACTTTGGTTTATCGTGCTCTATTCAGACCCTTTTATGCGGATCTTTCCGCCCGCGATTGAAGGTCGCGACCTCAACCCAATGTTGCAACATTGGGGGCTTATTTTACATCCTCCGCTACTTTACTTGGGTTATAGCGGCTTGATGGTCGTCACATCATGCGTTTTGGCTTCGCTGATTGCTGGAAATTTCAGCCAAACTATTGCATGGGTTTGTTGGCGTTGGGCCGTACCAAGTTGGTGCATACTTACCATGGGGATCACGCTAGGCTCATGGTGGGCCTATAGCGAATTAGGATGGGGCGGTTGGTGGTTTTGGGATCCTGTCGAGAATGCCTCACTGTTGCCTTGGCTAGCGGCAACCGCCCTACTACACAGTTTAGCGGCTTCGCGAAAACAGGGAAGTTACCGCCATTGGTCGATGATCTTAGCCATAGTCACATTTATTTTATCATTACTTGGCACGCTTATTGTTCGTTCGGGCATACTCGTGTCAGTCCATGCATTTGCCCTAGATAATGTTCGTGCAATACCATTATTTTTATTATTTATTAGCATGAGCATCGTCGCCTTACTTATTTATGGTTGTAAGGCGAAACCCGCAGTATCAGCCTCTAAACGGGCATTAACCCTACGCGAAATCTATTTACAGATGACATTGATTTTATTTGTGGTTGTCCTGTTTATTGTGTTAGTCGGCACGCTATATCCCATGCTCTACAGCCTACTTGGGTGGGGAAAGATATCAGTCGGAGCGCCTTATTTTAACCAAACATTACTGCCTTTTGGCTTAATTATGCTGATGGTTATCGGCGCTTGGGCCGTGGGGAGCCTCAAATCATCTACCCGCTCTTTTTTCCGTTGGCGTTTGTCTGTTAGCATCATTGCCGCTGTAATCGCCCTACTTTTGCGATGGAGTGATGCTAAATTTATCGCGAGCGCAACGGCTATAATGGTTGGCTTACTGTTGCTATTATGGCTACGCCCTCTCAATGAAATACAGAAGCGACTAGCCTCATTACTTGCACACACTGGCGTGATTATTTTTGCCACTGGTATTGCTTTTTCTACTGTAAGCAAACAAGAAATCAGTGCCAATATGACGGTTAATCACACCGTTTCACTCGCCGGTTATCAATTTAATTTCAAGCAATTACAGTTGGATACTCAATCCAATTACACCACTGAAAAAGCGCTCATTGCCGTTTATCAAAAAGATACATTTATTACACACCTTGAGACTGAACGTCGATTTTATACCGCTCGCCAACAGATAATGATTGAACCTGGTATGCACTGGGGATGGATGCGAAATTGGTACGCCGTATTAGGTGAAAAGACGGGAAATAACCGCTATGCGCTACGATTCTATGTGCAAGATGGTATCCAGTGGATCTGGGGAGGGGCTTTTATCATGTGCATCGGTCTCTTTATTGGGTGGTTTAAAGGGCGAAGTCAGCATGAATAAACTCTTGCATTATGTTGTTCTAACGTTATTACTTATGGCGACGAATATAGCCAAAGCCGACATTGTGGATACTTGGCAATTTGCTACCGCAGAACAGCAAACAACTTCATTACAAATTGCGGCTCAATTACGCTGCCCTCAGTGCCAAAATCAAAACCTGCTCGAATCCAATGCCCCTACCGCTGTCAGTATGCGCCATCAAGTGTATAAAATGGTAGCGGAAGGGAAAACTGAAGCTGAAATACGCTCTTATATGACCGAGCGATACGGTGATTTTGTACTCTACAATCCGCCATTACACATGGGAACCATTGTACTCTGGAGCCTGCCTTTTATCGGATTCATCTTTGTCATCGCCCTGCTCTATTATTTAATAAAAAAAAGAGCCTCAGTACCGCGAACAAATCAACATAATTCAACGGAAGCTACCATTACTCCGACGTCTAAGCTGTCCATACAATTAACTCATGAAATTCCATCACAGCACGCCGAAGTGAAGCGCAACGATACCCTTTCTTATTATGCTATCCATTTATGCGTAGCTCTATTACTGCTCCTTACAATAGCAGGGTATTTTTTTCTACCGCGCTTTAGCGCCACTTATCATGAATACCAGCGCATCTCAGACCCATTACATATATTGCCCCCACTACAGCAACAACAAAGCGATCTGATACGCTTACAAAATAATATTCGACAATCCCCCCAAAATGGTGACCTTTGGGCAATCCTCGGTGAATATTATTTATATCAAAATAGCTATGACAATGCCTTGATTGCCTATAACCAAGCACTTAAATATACAGGAGAAAACGCGCAACTTTATTCAGCTATCGCGACTGTGCTCTATTATCAAGCGGGGCAACAGATGACTGAAGATACAATGCAAGTAATAGAGCATGCATTATCCATTGATAAACATGAAGTGACCGCTTTAATGCTATTAGCCTCAGACGCCTTTATGCACGCCAACTATGAAAAAGCCATTAGCCTATGGCAACAACTACTCGATAGTAATAGCCCTAGAATTAATCGTTCACAATTAATAGAAGCGATAAATATGGCCACAATAATGAAAAATAATCATTAAATCATTTTTTGATTATTTTTCATTTAAAGTACATACACGTCATCAATAAAAAACTTAAAATAACAATAACTATTCAAATAAACTTAACATAACAATTTATTATTAATTGTAACCCTTTGTCTTTAATTGACTATTGTTATTTCATCCCCATATAAACACGCCTATGCTTATGCTACCTTAATATCGCCTAATTCTAAAATTACTACTATTATTCAAATATAAAAAGAGTAACTTCATGAAAAAGAATATATTTTCATATTTAATTATTGCTCTTATCGCAGGCGGCTCATTTGTTGCTGGCATGATGGCAAATTATACCCCTGATCTGGATATCGTTAAAAAATCACAAAAAGCAGTGGAGGATTTCCTTACATTTCCCGAAACCGCCGAATATAAAAATGTTCATTACTATGAAATTCGGCAAACACTCGATCACGGAATACTTGGTTATGTATGTGGTGAGGTACTCGTTTTTAAAAGCGAAAATTCCTTTGGCTATAAACGATTCCTCGTCAAAACATATATGCACCAAGATGGAAGAAATGTCGTTTCTATCCCTTTAATTGAACGTTCTGGAAATATTTTTCCTAACGACAACTTCAACATCATCTGGGATCAATTTTGCCGTGAACAATCTGATAAGAAAGAATAATCTCTTTTGACGCCTGTAGTATGCAACTTAACCTTTATCAGCTCACCTTTTTGGCTTAGTAATAAATCACTCTTAATAAACCAGCACGCCCTCTTTTCTTCAACCCATTGATGAATATTGTTAATCTCCTTCAATTCATGTCTATTTATTACATAAGCCAAAAAGCCAATCTATTGAATACACAAGAAAATTTTACATAAGCAATATTAATATCTTTAAAAATATTAACACTTGACGTGTGTTTTGATACACAGTTCACATTTTTATCATCGGATTTATACGGTACATTAGTGTCAAGTCAAACGAAGGGAGAGATATCTCATCATTGAGGAATAAAAATTAATGTTGATGTTCTTTAATCACATTAACCAGTATCAATGTCGTTACACCATAAAATAGTAAATAATAATATTCGCAAAAATAAAAGTATAATATTTAACCAGTTGAATACTGAATTCTAATACCAGGGAATTTATTAGTACCAGTGTTATATCATTTCCTATCTGATATAGCGCGTAACAAAATATTACGCTTGTAATATAAAATAACATGCTAAGTTGAATACTTAAGTTATTATCATATAAACATTATATATTTAAGCTATGTATCAACGAAAAGCTAAGATATTTATTAAAAACTAACGTCTTCATCATGTACGTAGATATGCTATAGTACCGATTGCATAATTATAATATCGCTGTAAAGAACAAATCATGTAGTAGTGATTTCATTCAGTTAGAGTCCCTAAAGGGACTCTTTTTTTTATGTTTTAATATGGAAAAAAGCCATTAATACAAATCATTACCATGGCTTGCTATCACTTTTTTATACCACCAAAAAGATTTTTTACGTATCCTTGTTAGTGAGCCAGCTCCCTGATCATCCTTATCAACATACACAAAACCATATCGTTTACTCATTTCGCCTGTTGAAGCAGAGACTAAATCAATACATCCCCATGAAATATATCCCATAATGGGGATACCATCAGCGATAGCATCACCTAAAGCTTGAATGTGTGAACGATGGTAATCGATTCGATAATCATCAATAATTTCACCATCCTCATTTAACTTATCATGCGCCCCCAAACCATTTTCTACTAGAAATAATGGTTTTTGATAGCGATCATAGAGCATGTTTGCGGTTAATCTTAAACCGAGAGGGTCAATTCCCCACCCCCACTCACTCTGTTTTATATACGGAGAGCTTAAAGATTGTGCAGCATTAATCGACGGGTTTGTACCATCCCCCATATCCGCCGAGGCACAACGAGAGGCATAATAACTAAACGAAACAAAATCGACGGTATTTTTAAGGATTTGTTCGTCCTCTTCCGTGACCAGAAGTGTCACCTTGTTTTCACGAAAAATACGTTGCGCATAGGCGGGATAATATCCACGCACCTGTACATCAATAAAAAACAAGTTTTCACGATCTTTTTCCATTGCCGCCCATACATCTTCTGGTTTAGGCGACCAAGGGTAATATCCACCACCTGCAAGCATACAGCCAACTTGGTTTTGAGCATTGACTTCGTGGGCTATTTTTGTCGCTAATGCGCTAGCAACTAATTGATGATGAGCGGCTTGATATTTAACTTGTTCGCTATTTTCCCCCGCTTCAAAGACTAACCCTGATGATGAAAACGGCGTATGCAATAGCAAATTAATTTCATTAAATGTCAGCCAATATTTCACTATCCCATCAAATGCTTCAAAGCAGGCTTTGGCATAGGTCACAAAAAAATCAATCATCTTCCGGTCACGCCATGAGCCATACTCAGTGACCAAATGCATCGGAACATCAAAATGGCACAAGGTTACTAGCGGTTCAATATGATATTTTTTGCATTCATTAAATAAGTCGAGATAATAGGCGATACCTTCTGGGTTTGGAGTGACTTCATCCCCACGCGGAAATAAACGGCTCCATGCAATCGATGTGCGAAACACCGAAAATCCCATTTCTGCCATTAGCGCAATATCACGCTTGTATTGATGATAAAAATCAATTGCCAAATGGCTTGGGTAATATTCATCATCTCGTAATTTAAAACGTTTTTCGATCCCCATTTTTACCGGATGCCTGTTAGCTCCATAAGGAATAACATCTGCAATACTGAGTCCTTTCCCCCCTTCAAAACAAGCCCCCTCCGCTTGATTTGCCGCTATTGCACCACCCCACAGAAAATCTTGAGGAAATAGAGATCCTGGCATAATTACCCTCATTCAATAGTGAAAAAATTATTTACTTTCTGGTTAACAAAAATTTTTTATATTTCTTTGGCGATACTGTTTTTGTTTAATCTTACCTATTAATTATTTATTGATAATTAATGACGGTAATATCTATTAACTCCCTATTAATCATCTTTATTAATCACAAAATCAGTAGAAACCATTGCGGTAACAGCCACAACTATCCGTCGATTAAAGATAAAAACAATGCCATTTTGAATAGTAATTATTTTTTGTGATGCACCACACACAATAAAAAACCACACACGCAATAAAGCGCTATGCCACATCATTCATATCGATAAAATAATAATCATTTGATTGATTATTTTATTTACAATATTTATCTATAAGGGGGGAGTTTTGTTAGAGAATAATGTTTTTATTGATAGGATAAATTAAAAAAAGCGTTATAACCACAAAAACCCAATACTATCAATTAGTTAACAATCATTTTTTACTTGCTTTACTAAATACCACTATCGTTTTTTGATCATTAAAATAGTGGTTTCAAGCAGTAAGGTGATTAAATCATAAAAGATAGCAACAAGGTGCCCATACTCTCAATCATGTTTTCCTGGCAGAAATACTCCAATGGGTTAAAAATCATATTTATGGTATTGATAATGGAATAACCTAGTAGGTCAGTTATATCAACTGTTGGCATACTCATTCCTCATTTTGATGGCTCTCAGCAGGATAAATAATCCAATTAAAACTATCAATCAGAATCGTGTTAAAACTCATCTATTAAATACACCACCTATTTATCCCCTTTGTCAATATTATGTGATGACTAAAATACAATCGATAAGCTAAAAAATGTTTTCACTGCCTTTAAATGAAAACATGCTAAATCGCCCAATAACCCTAACTTATCTTAAATTTATCGATATCAAATCGTGATTATTACCTGACGTTTTAATTATAATAGCATCACAATATAATTAAATCACCTATATAGTGGTTAATAGAATGCTTATTTAGAATACGCGAGATATTTTATTAAAAGAATAAAATTGTGAAGTCGATCAATCTGAAAACCACTATAAAAAAGTTAAGTATTAACACTTAACCTTATTTCCACACCAACTTAATCATTGATGTTTTAATAATAATTCCAGCATGAAATATTCTTATTAGAAAGGATAAGAATAAAAAATAACCCATTCAAATCAATCAGATGAAAACAACATCCATTGCCTTTTATATCTCTTTATTATTTTAATTTAAATATTTCATCGTAATAATAAATTTTATAAATTACTTTTTACGGCCCTGCGTTAAAAAAAGATAAAAATCAGCCAGTTTGATAATTTGGTGTAATATTAAATAGCACAAATAGCTAATAAAAACTTCAATAATTTATTTAAATCATATACACTCAGCATGAAACGATAAAAAGGAATTGTTATGTTTAGATTTTTTGAAACATTTTTTAATGAGCTGTCCAATATAATGACTGCAAATAGCCGACGTATCATTGTGACAATCTTAGCTGTCGCAACGATTTCAACAACAGTAACCATGGAGTCTATCAACATCTATTTTATAGCCGCATTTATATTTATTAGTTTTTCACTATATCTACCTGAAATATATAAATTTATAATGAACAGGGTAAACTAAGTAACGTTGAATACATTGAGCTATAACATTTGACTTTGTCTTTTTAACAACACACATGCACCTGTTTTTGCCGTTAGTTGATTAAAAATTACGTATTAGCACCTAATTCACTTTTTACCATAAATCAAAAGAGCAATACGTAATCAGTAAAAATAACTACCAATAGTCACTAATCACATCAGCAAAGATAAAAGCCTGCGTATTGTTATCCTTAAAGTCAGAGTAAATACCTACGACCCGCCTTAAATACAGTTAGCTTCATTTGTAATGATGCTCAATCGCTGTTTCTTCCTTTAAATACCTATTAACCATGGCTGCTTTGTCACCTCACTTTCTATATCTTACGACAACCAATCAACCAATATAAATTTCTACCATCATGGTACATCACCGTATTACTACAGCTTCAAAAAGTAACTGTATCCGTTAGCGTAAATACAATCATTCCTTTCTGCATAGAAAGAGATAAGAAATTAAATGGCCCCATTAAAGGATTAATATATTTTGTATTTTCCTTTACACGAATGAGATGACTCCCCTCCTGCATGGATTCTCGAATGCGCTAATAGCGGCCTTATTTAGCATTAGCATGAGGGAATAGATTGCAGAAAGCAAAAAATGCCCTCACAAGGAGGGCTGTTATCAAATATGGGTCGGATAACTTAAAATCGATTTAATCTAAAATCTGTAAAGGCTAAATGGTTTCACATCCAATGAAGGTTCTTTACCTAACAGTAGATCTGCCGTGATTTCAGAAGAAACAGGGCTTTCTGTCATACCCCAACCTGTCGCGGTGTTAATCACCAGACCTGGATATTCATTAACTTGAGAAATGATAGGATTCTCATCTGGTGCTATCGCCATCGCACCACTCCACTGGTCGATAAGTTTAGAGTCTTTAAATGCAGGGAACTCTGCTTTCAATTTCTCTAATGAAGAATTTAGCTCAGGAATATCTGGCAGTGCGGTCATATTCCTATTTTTCTCAAACGGAGAAACTTCGTCTAGCTCCCAGTGTGTCGGTTGTGTAAATGAATTAATTAACTGTTCATTTAATGAAATGTGTACTGGGAAATCTGGCATTGATAGCAATGGCAGATATTTATAACCATAGATAAATGATTCTTTTACGACTGGAGCAACGATCACACGAGGCGAAGTCGCATAGGTGCCATCAGCTTGCTCACGGAAGAAAATGTTACCTGGTAAAGCGACGTTACCACCCGGTGCAGTAGGTGAACCACTGATCAATTGCTGAGATTGGTAAGCCGGTAATGTTGGTACGTCAACATTCAGATTTTGCATGAACAGTCTAGACCATACACCGCCAGCAACAACCACTCTAGAAGTTTTAATCGCACCTTTTTCTGTCACAACATCAGAAATTGCACCCGCTTGAGTTTCTAAGCCTCTTGCAGCACAGTTTGTGTAGATCTTAACCCCAATTTTTTTAGCGTATTCCGCCATAACAAAGGTTGCAATCTCAGCATCTAGGCTACCTGAGTCTTCTTCAAAACCGGCGATTGTCCAATTTGATGTAGCTCCACGAAGGCGCTGATTTAATTCATCACCTTCAATAATTCTAGTTTTGAATGGAATATCTGAACCGACATTCTTACTTCTTGTATCAATCCATTTTCTGACGTGATCTAAATCTTCTTCATCAAGAGGAACTTCTACGCGCCCTTGAGTACGATAGCTAGTATCGACACCCACTTTCGCATTCATTTCTCTCCAACGCTGTTTACCAATATGATGAAGCAGGAATGTCTCATCAGGCATTTTGTAAGTAATGACTTGGCCATAGAATCTAGAAGATTGTTCGCCAGCAATATTCCCCTTCTCAACGATTACAACAGACAAGCCGCGTTCAACAAGATTGATAGCGGTCATAATACCTAAAATACCAGCACCAATCACAACAACGTCAGCTTGCTTAGGTAGAGGACCTGCGGTTCCTTCAACAAACCCATGTCTCGGTGTGCCAGGAACAAATCTACCTTCTCGAGTTAACATCGGGGTTAAAATTCCCGCCCCACCAGCCACGGCTACAACAGCCCCGCCGATAAGAAACTTTCTTCTAGTTATTGCCATTTTAAAACATTTCCTTTTATCAAATGAACGTCAGTATCTAAATAATAAGATCATCATTTAATTTTTATTTGTAACGTAATTGTATTCTAATTTAGATTAAAATTAAATTTATTTGTTAAAAATTATTTTTAATGAATGTTTATTCATAAAATAAAAATAGAATATTAACTAAATAAAACTGAATACTTTTTAGACAAATAGCAATGCAAAACCCCTATTCTATCAATATCGGAACTTCTGCAAGATATAATATATTTAGCGCTAACAGAAAAATGACAAGTCACTATAAATGAATAGTTATTTTCATTATTTAAAAGAAAAACACTTGGTCGCTAGGGAGAATTTGTAACATCTGTAGGAAAATTAACCTATCGTAGACCTACGATTTGGGCAATATTAAAGCTAACAGGATACGTTATTTTACTTAAGTATTTTATCAATTCATTTTTAGCTTAATATATCAATGACCATTTAAAAAAGGGGGACTCTTGAATCACTCTTACGGATATTATTGACCACTTATTAATTAAGGTCTTTTTATGCCATCGCACTTTACTCTCTATTATTTTAAGATTAAATTTCACACTAAAATTAACCTTATTCTTTGAGCTGTTATGACGAGACTATTCATGTTAGTGAAAGCTATTTAATGGTTATCTCATATCTCACCACAATTTAACCTACAGTGGTTACGTATTGTATTATCAGCACCTAGACCCCGACTTTCTTCGAATCAAAGAATAAATCATATTGATATAAAACTGGGAGCTAGAACAAATAATAGGCGCCCTTTGTCAACCTTTTCCCACTCATTCATTTTCATTGCTAGCCCTAGCTTTGTCGGTATTTCCCTTTCAAGGCTGATCAAAAAAATCATGCTTAAAAATAAGGTGGTCTAGAGAGGTGCTGATCTGATATCAACTAACTGTGCTATATTCAATTTAGTCTGATATAAAAATCCCCCAGTCCGAGTTAGGAGCTTCCTCCTAACTCATTGGATATAAAATGGTGGCACAACAATAATTCTTTTCGCCTATAAGAAGTGATTGTGATGAAACTTATTTTTTATATTTATTATAAAATTCTTCACCGCACATCACTTTAGTAAAGTCGCTGCCAACGGTCATTACAGATAAAGGCTTAACTTTATCGACATAGATAAAGTGGTTTCTAATCTTATCTTTTTCTTTCACTGGTTTTACTTGACCATTTTCTATTTGGTCAGAGTCATAATTCACACAATACCCAATTGTGTTAGCCGTTTTTTTATCTTTTACCACCATGATTTCATTATATTTAAAACGATAACCTTGGTTGTCTTTAGCTAACTGTTCTTTCGTTTTATCGCTTCTCGCAAAAGGGCTTGATACGCGATATAGAGCATCAGCATATTCAGCATCCATTTTTTTGCTGACAAACTGTTGATCAGCAGAGCTAGCAGAAGCGTAAGTCACACCCTGCTGTGTTGTTTTAATACTATATGCTTCCCATTCCTCTGACTCTTGAACAACTGGGTTGGCGTCGCTCAGAATATTCGCGAATTCACCCCACATATCATTATTTGAGCTACAGCCTGTAACCAACAATGTGGCGGCGCTAAGTACTGTAATTGAGAGAATATGTTTTTTCATTTTTACCCTAAAAGTTAAGATTAATGGTACGCGATAGATTTGTAACCAATGATTTTTAAAGTATTTTCATTGTATCTAGGAAATAAATAATCTGCAAATAGGTGCCTTAATATCAATTACCATTAAATTTATCAGATAAATTAAGCATAGAAACTACAAGGTAATAAACAAACTATCACATCAATTTAATCCGATATTTAAAAATAAAATTTCTATCAATAGCCCTAATGATGGGCACTGAGTTTATATAAAAAGTCGACGGAGGTTGTGATCTATCTCTTTCCTACTCTCGATTTGTTCATCACGACAAAATGAAATTTAAAATAAAAACACACATCATTATTAAGTATTAATAACTAAATTTGTCAGATATATCTTAATTCTCACTTCATTAAAAATAAGAAATATCCTACTCACCAAGAGAATTAAATACTATACTTTGATTTTTATTGTTCGTATGCAGCATACGATAGTCAGTAAAATTAAAGGCTGGACATTCATGTTTTCTCTACGCAGCTACGCATTATATTTTTATATTTTTTCTATCCTCTTTTTTATCGCACCGCTTGTCTATGTCATAATAAATGAAGATAAAAATAACTTACTGACCTTCTTAAGCAGCCTTACAATAATTTTTTATGTTATCGTCTGTATGGCAATATTTTTTTAAATTAAGGTAATTAGCAAAATAAAATTCGCTATTTTTATAGTCTCCTTCTTTGTGCGATACACGTTTTTTAATATTCTTTGCCTTTTCACCTTCTTAAGTCATTTTTCAGTATCGAGGTATTCAGACTAGCCAATGATTAAGCGATAAGTTCAATAACAGCATTTAGTTTCGCCTTAGCCCAGAGGTTAGCCAGCTACCACAGTCACAGCGATCAATTAACGTCACATTTTAAGCAAAGGCTCTGCTTGAGCATGCCAATCTCAGTTAACTCTTATTTAAAATATTACCCCTCTTTTTTATTATCTGACTTATCTCTTACATTGGATTCTTACAAGCAAGGTACGAATATGGGCGTTTCTATTTATTATTCCGCAACAAAAAAGACTCCTTTCAATTTTGAAGAAAAAAATACGTTTGAAACCATGGTAAATCAGTTGAATCAAGCCTTTCCATACAAAGAAGATGCGGAGACTCTCTATTTTTATGAAGAGCCATCAGATCAATTCTTACTACAAGGTTCAACAAAATTACCACTTGATGATGAGTCCATTTTGCTCGAGTCTATCGATTATTGGTTAGATTGTCTTTCGCAATTAACTCTAGCGTTTTCGACAGCACAATGGAGTGTTAGCATCGAAGACTCAGAAGCTACATGGGTTGATGATCATTGGGAAATGTAATATTACGGGTAACCTAGAAATAGGATTATTTGCTATAATTAATTATTCCTATTCCCTCTCTTACCAATAAATACCCTTTATGTTTGAAGTACCGAATAATTAAAAAGACCCAACCAATGCGGGTCTTATATTATAGGGGGAATCCCCTTATCTTGCGTCACCATTTTCTAAATATAGAGAGAAGGCTCCCCATCAGGGCGAGTTTTAAACCTTCTATGCGCCCACAAGTACTGCTCTGGTGCTTTCATTATTTCTTTCTCTAGTACAGAGTTAATTGTCGCGGCATCATGTAGCGCATCGCTAGTTGGGTAATTGACTATTTCTTTCCCTAGCACCAAGTCATAACTAATACCATTACGGTTACGTAGCAGTGTGACAGTTAATGTTGGTGAGTGAGATAATTGAGCAAGCGTTGATGTACCTTTTGACGTTGAAGTATTTTTGACTGAAAAAAACGGAGCAAATACAGTTCCCTTTCGACCAAAATCTTGGTCAGGTGCGAACCAAATGGCCTTGCCACTTTTTAATTCTTGAACCATAAATCTTAAATTTTTACGATCAATCATTCCTTTGCCAGAACGACATCGACCCTTTGTTTGAATATATTCCATTGCTTTGTTGTTATGTGGTCGATACATCGCATTTACAGGAAAGCATAGCCCCATAATTCTGCCACCTAACTCCAGCGACATAAAATGAACCCCAACGATAATTACCCCTTTATTTTTGGCAATGGCTTCTTGATAATTAGATATTCCTTTGACTTGAAAGAGCTTTTTAATTCTTTTATCACTCCAGAACCACGCTATTCCGGTTTCAAATAACGCAATACCTAGCGATCTCAAGTTTTCGATAACTAAATCGTCTATTTCTTTGCGGTTTTTATTTGGAAAACACAATTCTAAGTTTCTTTTTATAATGGAAACTCGTCTTTTAATAAAATACTTCGAATTAACCCCCAAAAATGCACCAAGCCGAACAAGCCATTTATAAGGGAGTTGAACCAATAAAAATAAAATAACAATTCCTAACCATGTTGTAGCGTATTTGGGATGGAGTAACTTTAGGGAGAACAGGTTTTTAGCGTACATATGTATCTCAACACTTCGTCTTTGCGATATGCAATGTAAGTTAGACAGTTATTCTTATTTTTAATTCAAAAATTTCATCAATCCGCCATCGTCTATTTATCCTTTATTTTCAATAAGATAAATGATAGAGAAAAGATATCAATCACTTTGTAATGATTGATTTTATATATCACGCACCTAATGGGTATAAAAGTTTAAATCACCATTTAGCGAAGACATATCAAAAATAGTTAAAAACACTAACTCATCATACCCCTAATAATAGCTATGAGTCTTATCATCTATCAAATTTTCTGCCATTTGTTGATTTTAAATAGGCATATTCACTATAGGGAAGTCTGATAATAATATTATCTTTATCAATAGCGCTTCCTAACATTGTCATTCTACAGAGTAAATTAACCTTGCCGACTCTCTGCATACATAATCCGTCAGGACTTTCAAAAAAACGCATATCACCTTTCTTCCACATAACAACAGTGACACCATCCGGTATTGTGCCTATTGGCTGAACAGTAAAAATTGTCAGCTTATTATATGCAAATACAGATATTGCACTGATTAAAACAATAAATATTATTAGTATTTTCTTTATCATTTAACAGCCTATCATCTCGCCAGTATTTGTTATTGTGCACGTATTCCCTTCGCTATCAGATGTATGGCATCCAGAGCTGTCACACCAACTTTTTATCGAGTATTCATTGCCTTCACTATCAACTGAAAAGACTTCAGATGAACCATCCGCATAGTCTCTTGAGCCAGATGTTATTGAATATGAGTTACCGTCAGTATCATACGATTCAATAATATTATCGCCTTGTGCATTAGTACTCGATCTTGTACATGCTTGATAGGTACTATCACCTATACACTCCTCTGCCATTGCCGCTGTTGATATAAATGCCACAATAAGCGTATAGATTGTTTTATTTAGCAGCTTCATCCTGCCTCACCGATTAATTTTATTATTTAAAGGAATTGCACTGTTTTAATAAACTAGAAATCTCAATAAATATAATCTAATTATTAATCTTAAAATAGCGAAAAAAGAAGCCTGTGCAGCTTATTGGAAAGCACACAGGATAATCATTTATCATTTTTAGGCTGCCTATACGGCAGTACACCCAGATGGCATTAATAGATTGCCGCTTGTCTGTTTCTAAGCTGCCTATACGGCAGTACACACGAAGCTACATTTAAAAAGCTAGTTATTGATTTTCTAAGCTGCCTATACGGCAGTACACATGATTGAAGTAAATCGCTAAGTTTACTAACTTTTCTAAGCTGCCTATACGGCAGTACACCATCATCCTGATTCGCTAAGTGCTCACGGTCTTTTCTAAGCTGCCTATACGGCAGTACACTGACTTTGATAAACAGGATGTTATTAATTGGTTTTCTAAGCTGCCTATACGGCAGTACACTATCCAATAACTACATAGCCGGTTTCGATATATTTCTAAGCTGCCTATACGGCAGTACACACACGAGTAAAAAACACGAATGGGGCTGTCATTTTCTAAGCTGCCTATACGGCAGTACACGTTTTTGTAAGTAATCCGATACGGAGTGACTTTTTCTAAGCTGCCTATACGGCAGTACACAATATAACCCAGAAACCTCGTATCACGTCGATTTTCTAAGCTGCCTATACGGCAGTACACTATAAACTATCAGGAAAAAACCTTCGTGCAACAATAAATTATGGTTAATTTGTGCAAAATACCTTATTTTTTAGAGGGTATCATAACACTTTGTTTTTAAACAGAATAAAATTTCAATAAAAATAGAAGGTAAAATAAGATAACTATCACGCATCTTCCCCTTCTTACATCAAAAGAGATAGAAAGAGCCTTATTAGAAGCTGCCGATAAAACAATCTCTTCAAAAGTAATAGTGACATTTTAACCTTAGCTTGATTAATCAACTTATTACAATAAGAGCCATTTTAATGTATCTATTAAAATGGCCCTTATTGTTAACTCATTCAACGTATAAACTTAATCAGTAATTTCATTCCGTTTTACCGATTTTAAAGGTTATGGATTGGTTTTGTGTACCGTGCCATGACGACTTTACAAATAATCAAAAATACTGCCTTACTTGCCATAAGGGCATTTGGTCTATTCCAACAAAGAATGTCGCTGATAAACATTAACCAACAACAATGATTTCAAAGCATCATTTACTTTATTCTGCACCCTTGTTTATCAACGACAACTTCACCATCTTCTTTGACAAATTCATTTTGTTGCCGATTAGGTAATATATCCAGCACTACCTCTGAAGGCCGACACAACTTTACGCCTAGCGGAGTGACGACAATCGGCCTATTAATCAGTATCGGGTACTGCAACATAAAATCAATGAGTTGGTCATCTGTATAGCTATCTTGTTCTAAATTTAATTGTTCATAGGGTTCGACATTTTTTCGTAATAACGCCCTTACCGTGATTTTCATATCGGCAATAAGTTTTACTAACACATCTCTAGAGGGTGGTGTTTCTAGATAATGAATAATCGCCGGCTCAATACCACTATTGCGGATCATTGCAAGGGTATTGCGTGAAGTGCCACAATTTGGGTTGTGGTAGATGGTGATCTCATTCATTGGGTTACCCTTAATTTAACAATGAAAGTCGAAGCACTAAAGCAACGAGTGTGACAATGAGCACAGGGATCGTCATGATAATCCCTGTTTTGAAATAATATCCCCATGTAATGGTCATGTTCTTTTGTGATAACACATGTAACCACAACAATGTTGCTAAGCTACCAATTGGTGTAATTTTTGGCCCCAAATCTGCGCCAATTACATTGGCATAAACCATTGCTTGCTGAATTACCCCTGACGCTTCACTCCCTTCAATGGATAGAGCACCAATTAATACCGTTGGCATGTTATTCATTATGGATGATAAAAATGCGGTAATAAATCCAGTTCCCAGAGTTGCTACCCATAACCCTTTATCGGCAAGGTAATTGAGCGTTTCAGAAAGATAATCGGTTAACCCTGCATTTCTTAAGCCATAAACCACCAAGTACATACCTAAAGAGAAAATGACGATTTGCCACGGTGCACCACGTAAGACTTTTTTGGTATTAATCGTATGGCCTCTGGCTGCAATCACCCAAAGAATTAAGGCGCCAATTGCAGCAATAGCGCTAACAGGAATACCTAATGGTTCTAAGACAAAGAAACCGATGAGCAACAGCACCAATACAAGCCAACCTGCTTTAAACGTTGTCATGTCCTTAATGGCTAAAGCAGGCTCACTCAATTTAGTCATATCATATTGCTTAGGAATATCTTTACGGAAAAACCAATGCAGCATCACTAACGTTGCAATAATCGCCGCGATATCCACTGGCACCATAATTGAGGCATATTCAGTAAATCCAATATTAAAGAAGTCCGCAGAAACAATATTCACGAGGTTTGAAACGATAAGCGGTAAGCTCGCTGTATCTGCAATAAAACCCGCCGCCATGACAAACGCTAACGTCGTGCCTTTGTTGAAACCAAGTGCAAGTAACATCGCAATCACAATGGGCGTTAATATCAATGCCGCACCATCATTGGCAAATAAGGCTGCAACAGTTGCACCAAGCAATACGATATAACTGAATAACAGCCTTCCTTTACCACCGCCCCACTTGGCAACATGTAATGCCGCCCATTCAAAGAAACCACTTTCATCTAAAAGTAGGCTAATAATAATCACTGCAACAAATGTCGCGGTGGCATTCCAAACAATGTTCCAAACAATCGGAATGTCTTGAAAACTGATCACACCAAAGATCAGTGCTAATACAGCCCCTACTGTAGCACTCCAGCCAATCCCCAACCCTTTGGGCTGCCATATAACAAACGTAATCGTTAGAACAAAAATTAATGCGGCAATAAACATAACAACCTCGTTTAAAAGGTGCTTTCGTGCACCTTTTATTTTCTAAAAATAAAACTTATTCTGCGAGCTGACTTAATGCGGATATCCCCACAGGCTCAGTCTCAAGTAAAGGAACGATAGCAACACGTTTTGCTAACGTTGATGCCACCTTTTCAATCTGAACGACTTCCTGCTCTGCCCTTGAAAGTAACAATGGTGAGGTAGTTTCCGTGATAGATAGGCTATTATTAATTACCCACGCCCACGGATGTATATCTGCTCGTATTAAGTCATTCTGTAAGTTTTCCGCCTCAAGCACAGGCGTTGTTTCAGCGAGTGTCGTAATAATGACTTTGGTGCGCTCAGGATCTTGTAATTGCATCATAGGGGTCAAAAAGTGGCCTTTTTTGCCCATTTTCTTAGCAATTTCTTTATGATATGCCCCTGTTGCATCAAGAAGTAATAATGTATGTCCAGTCGGTGCAGTATCCATGACGACAAAACGTTTCCCTGCGTCTCTAATGATGCGAGAAAAGGCCTGAAACACAGCAATTTCTTCAGTACATGGAGAGCGCAAATCTTCCTCAAGTAATGCACGCCCCTCTGCATCTAAATCTTTCCCTTTTGTTTCTAAGACATAATTACGATAGCGTTCAGTTTCGGCGATGGGATCAATTCGGCTAACTTGAAGATTGGGTAAAACACCATCAAGTGTTGATTCAACATGAGCAGCAGGATCTGATGTAGTCAGATGCACATCAAGCCCTTTTTCTGCCAATTTAACCGCTATTGATGCTGCAATCGTTGTTTTCCCAACACCGCCTTTGCCCATTAACATAATCAGCCCATGTTGTTGCTGAGATATTTCCCCAACCAGTTCTGACAAGGAGGGTAAAGAAATAGGTTGTTTTGTCGGAGTAATGGTTGAAAATTGTGGCATGTCATTCGATAACAACTGCTTCAATGCATCGACACCAACCATATTGATATTTTGTAAATAAAGAATATCAATGGGTAACGAACGCAATGCCTCAGGCAGAGACTTTAATGCGGCTTGCTCTCGAGAGTAGAGTGCATGGGATAACTTATCATTTTCAGTCATCGCCGTTTCCGGGAAAACACCATTTATAATCAATTGTTGATTTTTGATACCCAGAGAAGACAATTCACTATAGGTCCTCGCAACCTCCCTCAAAGCGGCTGACTGAGGACGTGCAACCAATACTAACCTTGTTAGTGAGTTATCACTCAACGCTTGCACTGCCATGCTGTACTGCTCACGTTGTTTTTCAAGGCCAGACATTGGACCTAAACATGTCGCACCGTCAGGATTGTCACTAATAAAATCACTCCACGCGCTCGGGAGTTGTAATAAACGGATGGTATGCCCCGTAGGTGCGGTATCAAAAATGATATGGTCAAATTGGCGGGTAATTTCGGTATTGGTTAACAATCCAGTAAATTCATCGAAAGCCGCAATCTCTGTGGTACAGGCGCCTGATAGCTGCTCCGTAATGCTTTGAATTACCGCTTCAGGTAAATTTTCTTTGATTGGATTAATAATTTTATTTCGATATTCTTCGGCAGCAGCTTGAGGGTCTATTTCAATGGCAAATAGGTTTGGAACCAATGTTATTGGCTGAATATTGTTGCCAATCGATTGAGAAAATACCTGCCCAACATTAGAAGCCGGATCCGTACTCACCAGTAAGACTTTTTTCCCTTCCTCTGCCAACTTGATTGCTGTCGCACAGGAAATAGAAGTTTTACCCACCCCCCCTTTTCCAGTGAAAAATAAATAATTAGGTGTGCTGTCTAAAAAATTCATTTTATCGCCCCTGTTAACAACATGTTTTGTCATTACCGCAACACGACTTAACTGTCTCCACCTTCTCAATATTCAGGCGAATACCAAACCATCTTGCTAGCTCATGACGTTTAGGGTATCGACCTGTCAGCACAATCTCACCATCAAGAATAAAGAGCGGGAGTGATTCGGCGCCAGCGGTTTCCAGAAATGTTTTTACTTTTATGTTGTTAACAAATGCCATAGGCTCTTGCGCTAAATTAAAACGCTTTACATTCGCTCCTTGTTTTTTTAACCAATCTGCATCTGTTGCAAAGTCCACTAATGCTTGATCAACTTCTGTTCCACAAACGCCAGTGCTACAGCATAACGCGGGATCAAATACTTCGAGTTTTTTCATGTCTCAACCTTATATATGATTTTTCGAATATGTTAATTTAAAAAATTTTATATAGAACAGCGATTAGCAGATTCTTTTTTCTCTAAGCTTTTGAGTAAATCTGCGACTCTATTTTTCTCTGTGGCATAGGTGACATCAATGATACTTTTTACCCACGGTAGTAATGCCGGAGATAGCCGATAATGAACCCATTTCCCATGTTTTGAATCGAGTAGAAGACCCGCCTCTCTAAGCATTGCTAGATGTCGAGAGGTCTTCGGTTGCGATAAATTTAAGGCCGTATAGATATCACAGACACATAGCTCACCGGATGCTTTCAAAAGCAGCACGATATCGAGCCTTGTTTGGTCGCCTAAAATTTTAAACAGTTGTAATGGTTCCATATGTACCTCTTTAGCCTTTTCTTTAAATTATACCTAAAAAACACATACGTCAAATCGAATGTGTTTTATTTATAAACCATTTGTTCCTTTTTGTACTAGTTGATAGAAAAGGTAAGAATCAATGATGATAATACCACGCTCACTCTCTAGCTTGGCTCAACGATTCAAATAAATAAGCAAATCAAAAAATTACGACAAAACGAACCATTAAAACGCTCGATAAAGCCATTTTGCTGTAGCTTATCGGGTTGAATATGGCATAACGCTATCTGATTATTTTCACAGTAATTCAATTAATTCACTGAATTTTAGGCATAAAAAAAGACATCGGTTGATGTCCACTGACTTCGAAATGGTACGCCCTACAGGGTTCGAACCTGTGACCTACGGCTTAGAAGGCCGTTGCTCTATCCAGCTGAGCTAAGGGCGCATAAGAGAAATGCGGCAACCTATACGGTTGATGGCGTTGAATTATACGGTTGCTACGCGCTGAGTCAATGGCTTTTCTCTACTAAAATAACTATCTGCTCATTTTATGTTACAGATTGAACTGACATTGGCGCTAACTTCTGACAAAATAGGCACATCCCCAAGTCTCATATATGGATTAAGTCACAGATGTTAGCAAAAATTATTGATGGGAAAACGATTGCGCAGACAATTCGGCAGGAAGTTGCCCAAAAAGTCCAACAACGTATAGAACAGGGCAAACGCGCACCAGGCCTTGCTGTTATCTTAGTCGGTGCAAACCCGGCTTCACAAATTTATGTCGGCAGCAAACGCCGTGCATGTGAAGAAGTGGGTTTCCTATCTCGCTCTTATGATTTGCCTGATACAACAACTGAAGCAGAGCTTCTAAAACTGATCGATGATTTAAACCAAGATACTGAAATCGATGGTATCTTAGTTCAGTTACCTCTGCCGGCGGGCATCGATAACGTTAAAGTTATTGAGCGCATTCACCCAGATAAAGACGTTGATGGGTTTCACCCGTATAATGTCGGCCGTTTATGCCAACGCGCACCACGTCTACGCCCATGCACACCAAGAGGGATTGTTACCCTGCTCGACCGCTACGGTATTAACACCTATGGGCTAAATGCCGTTATCATTGGTGCATCTAATATTGTTGGTCGCCCTATGAGCTTGGAGCTGCTACTTGCTGGCTGTACAACCACCGTGACTCACCGTTTTACAAAAGATCTTGAGCAACACGTTCGCAATGCCGATCTTTTAGTTGTTGCTGTAGGAAAACCGAATTTTATTCCGGGTGAATGGGTTAAACCGGGTGCTATCGTGATTGATGTTGGCATCAACCGCCTTGAAAATGGTAAAGTCACCGGTGATGTAGACTTTGATGAGGCCTCCAAATATGCCTCTTGGATCACCCCTGTACCAGGTGGTGTTGGCCCGATGACGGTAGCCACACTGATCCAAAATACATTGCAAGCGTGCGAAGAGTATCACGATATTTAATGAAATCAGGAGCTGTCATGGATATTTTCAGGCTTGAAGGCCACCCACACATAGAACTGTGTGATTTGCTCAAAATAGAAGGATGGGCAGAAAGCGGGGCAATGGCTAAGGCCATGATCGCTGAAGGCTTAGTGCAAGTTGATGGCGTAATAGAAACTCGCAAGCGTTGCAAAATCGCGGCAGGAAAAGTAGTTTCTATGGGCGACCAAAAAATCAAAGTTCAAGACTAAATACCAACAAGTAAGCTGATGTGCAGATCAGCTTACTTTTACCGCCATTTTCTCTATTAACATACTTTTCTCTCTCACTTACCACCGAGTCGGCTCATCTCAATCTCATCTTAAAATGAAGGCGAGTAAGCTATACCCCACCAACGAGCTATAACTGAATAACTTATCTGTGACCGACATCCGAATTAGGAGAAATATTTGCACTCTATTCCAATAAACTATTCTTCCTAAACTAGATGATTAATTTAAGAAATTAATAGCCCAAGAATTATTTAGTCTCGAAATGTGATAATAACCGCCTATACCTATATTGCCTTTCTGCTGCACTGTGTGCCATTATCGAAAAGCAAGTTTGTAAGAGGTGCAACAACCACACCTAATAGCAACTCCTACTTGATTATGATAACAATTAATATACTTCTGTTTTCCCCCTTCAATGGGGGACTTTTTTATCTTACTTATTTTTATTTGAAAATTATATCAAGCTGCGCTGCGCCGGTTGCTTTCCCTGGTTTTTCCGTCTTATTAGGACATAGCGACCACACCAGCGGCTGAGATTGTGAAGAGCTTGCGGTTTGTGCGCCTATTTGCATGAAATTTAACCCTTGGTTATTGACGGAAAAAGGGATACTTGAAGTCCTATCCACGCAGCCTACTGCATCTGCTGCCGCATTACTGCCAATATAGCCGCGCACTAATCCCCCGATTGTGCCATCACTATAGTGTAAGCTAATTGCATGATTTCCGACGGCAGTTGATGGGGCAACAGGCTGCCCTGAAATAGCAATTTGGAAAGCTCGCCCATCATTAGCACCACAATTCACACTAATTGAAGATGTTGGATTGATAACGGGAAGCCCTTTTCTCGTATCAAATGAGACTTCTGTCGGCGTTGAAATGGAACAAGGTGGATAACTGACCGTCACTGTTCCGCTCGGAAAAATTAGATGGGAGACCAAATCACCCGACGAAGCTGATTTTATAAGATAAAGACTCGGTAACGTATAAGAGCCAGGCTTTGCATTATTACCAACATATAAAAATAACTCCCCTCGTATTGATGCCTTATTATTTTTCCTATTCGTATTCCATTGATGCTGAGTTGCTTCAGGCCAAGCAGAGCCACACCACATGGTCGACGCATTTTGTACTGGTGACGGTGTATAATTACCGTAGTTATCCCACGCCCCTTTTACAGTAACATCATGAAAAGGTCCTGATGTGCTCGCACCTGCTCCAACCGACGCAACCCCTGTTGCATTTGTACTACGAAAACCAATAATTATGTCCTGATCTACCCTATAACCTTTCATTTTACCCACTGTCATTTCATACGAGCTTGCTAAGCAATCAACCTTAGAAGAAGATGTATTAATACCAAAACCATCGGCCCTAATCGCGCTAGATGAGTTTACGGCACTAATTTTTGTTAGGGTTATTTCGGCGTTCACATTACCAAGTGAAATAATCTCTTGGCCAGGCATCGCATTAAAATTTGCAGCCAACGCGACTGGATGGATAAAACCAAAGGCAATGACTGTGCTAGTCATATATTTATTAAACACTGAACTCATCATGGTTTTATATTTAAAATAATAATATTTCATGGTCAGGCAAATACCTTAATCTATTTTATAATTTCACAGGGGTACATGTATAAGTTACTTGGCGTATTGGTTGGTCTGCCTCTAACTCGATATTGGCTAAATCGAAGCGAACTTCACATTGTTTTTCTGTAGACTCCCCCCATTTAACCAATAATTTTCCTTTTTCAGGTAATCCTGTTAAATAAACCAGCCCTGAATCACCAACGATGCTGCTATAACTATCTGACGTATTTTGTAAGCTAGCTATCGCACCAAACGGCACATTGACATTATTCTTAATCAACGTCATTAACACTTGATACCCTCGTTTTGTCGCAAATTTAACCGGAACAACTGCGCCCTTACTCGGATAAATATTGATATTTGTTTGAGCAACATCGACATCATCAGGTAATGTTGTTGGGTCGATACTGATACTATTTCTCTTATAGTCAGAAAGATAAGGAGCTATACCATAACCTCGCCAATCAGAGTAAGAGGAACCATTATTAATACTGACATTCGGTGCATCCGGTAAATAAACTAATGCGACTGATTCCCCCATATTTTTTGTCAGTGTAAGTCCGCCGGAATGGAGCAGCATGCCGCCATTTGCGTTCATATTAAATGTCTTCATCTGGCTACTATAACTATACCCCGCGGTAATACTTCCCTTACTTCCTTGATAACCAGCATTAATATTACTGCTATTAGCGCCATCTTTATTTTCCCAACTTTGAGAAGCGCTATAGGTAAAATCACCATCCATCAAACTACCATTTATCCCAGTTTGAATTTGCGATTTACCATTGTTATCGCGTGTATAGTAGCTAGTAGAATAAATAGACTGTAAGGAATCTGAATAACCAAATACACTAAATGGAATACTTATGTTAAAGGAAATTTGTCTATTCTCAGGCCAATTTCCGTTATCATCTTTAACCCTATCAATAGTAAAGTTACTGCCATAAGTTATCCCTTTATAGCTATTACTGTAGCCAATCGAACCTCCAGTTTGGGTTCTAGAGCTTCCCCAATAATCATCACGCGTAGCTCGAAGGTAAATTGTTCCCCATTCTCCCATACGCTGGCTGACTTGAGTTTGGAAACTACTACGCCGTCTTTGCATTGACCACGGGTAAACCCCGTCTTCAAGCTGATAACCTTCAGAGTTAAATTCACTAAAATTATAATAGTTACGTGTTGAATAACGTAATGCGGTGAGATCTACGGAGGTTCCCGTATTCATCATACTTTTCGAGTAACGAAGGCGATAAGACTGCCCCGTTTTCCGTGAGTTGTGATTTAATTTTGCAGCAGAAGCCGTGATATCAAGAGAAATGGCACCTACGTTGCCTAGTGAAATACCCGTTCCTACGTTTGCAGCTTGGTAATCTTCAGCAGCTAATACACCACCATAAACTGTGGTGTCATAAGGTAACCCATAAACAGCCGTTCCTAATAAAAAATCGGCCTCGCGGGATTGATTCGTCACATTACCGTCATAACGTCCAACTGTAACTTCATATTTCCAGCCACCGGGCCTTAGCATGACAGGTAATGATGAGTAAGGCACAATGAACTTCCGTTCAGTACCATTTGCCTCAGTGATAGTGACATCATAGTCACCTGAAAGCCCTGCTTCTTGAATATCATTGATGTAAAAAGCACCTGGAGCGACATAGGTTTC
This sequence comes from Providencia sp. PROV261, assembly GCF_028477945.1. Lineage (NCBI taxonomy): Bacteria > Pseudomonadati > Pseudomonadota > Gammaproteobacteria > Enterobacterales > Morganellaceae > Providencia > Providencia sp. PROV261. Next base: position 199,224 of record NZ_JAMPMC010000006.1, read on the forward strand.
ATAGATAATATTCCCATTTTGGCGAACGGTTACCCTTGCATTACTATTCGCAACCCCTTCTATGGGTGGAGCATAGCCCCGTAGCTGGCTTGGTAGCATCTCTTCGCTAGAACTCAATTTTATACCGCGAAAAGGGACACTATCAAAAACATCACTCCCCGTATTATTTTCACCAACTAACAGCACAGAGCGCAGTGGGAATAATTCGCGGTATAAATATGTATTCGTAAAACGGGTATAGTGCTGGTTATTATCTTGGTTATCACCACCATCCGTTTTTATTTGGCTATGGGTGATCGTGCTCCGTAAACGCCATGCCCCCGCGTTCAAACCAGCTCTTACTGTTGCAAAGAAGTTATCGGTTTTTCTATCTGAGCTATACCGTGAACTATTTTCAGTATGCCCATAACTTAAATTATAATTCGCAATAAGTGCCGGGATCCCATAATCCAATAAGTCAGGATCGAGTACCTCAGTATGGCTCGATTTCATTGCTATCTGCGGAATACTGATTTCAAGTTCTAGAATAGAAATATCAAAATGTGTTGATGCATCTGGGATCAAAGCCGGCAAATTATCAATCGGGTAATCTAACGGCAAATCCTTTGTTGTAGGAAGTTGCTTAATATTAACGCCATGTTTTTCTAGTAGCTCAGGTGTTAATACTGGAGAAACAACGCCTTGTTTATTTTCCTTAAATGTAATTGGAAGTTGCCCAATACCGACCTTATTAATATAAACAGAAACGAGATATTCACCCGGAGCAATACTCCCTTTTTTAGAATACACGGATAAATCAACTTGATCGGTTTCTCCCATTGCTTGTAAAAAAGCAGGATCAAAATAATCTTCTGCGGTAGCGGAGTGAATGCTTAACATCAAGCACAACGCAATAGGATGCCATGTAAACTTAGCTGGACTTACGCAAGCAGGTAGTGTGTGCTTATTTCTATTCATATTTATATCCATTGACTTATCAATAGCAAAATTAAGCCTAAAGCAGTAAGTGCTCTTTTTTACTTATATTCATTTCAATAACGAGTTCTGAAATAATTACAATAAACGCGTATATTGCTGTGTTACTCCACCATCTTGGTCAATTAAACTCCATTCAAGCTCACCTTTAATATTCTCAGGTAATGGATACCGCTGTTGCCCCATAGGTGGAACCATTTCAAATAGAGATAAAGAGTCAACATCTTGATTGCCCACTTTTATTGAATAAAAAGTGACATAATAAGGTGTTGGATTTTTAACAACTAAAGAGTCCTTATCACGAGAAAAAACTAATTTTTTTGATATTTCATCAGTACCATATTTGGGTAAACCACTTGGACGATAAAAAAGTTTTAAATGATTCTGTGTCGCAATAATCATTTGTGACTTTCCTGTATGGCCTGTTTCTTTTTTCTGATTAGGTATCGCCTTAATGTTAAGAATAAATAGTGACTCACGATCTTGCGGCATTTTATGATTAATTGATTTAATCATTAATACGACCGCGTCTTTTTCATTTATTTTTTCTAATGGCGGCAAAACAATAAAATCAGGCTTATTAAGTCCATCATCATTTGGGTTTACAACTTGAGATTGCAATAAATAAGCCATATTACTGTAATTAGTCACTTTAAAGGGTACACCTTTTTTCGCAGACTCTGGATAAATGACCCTTGTCGATTGCATGGCAATGCCATCATGCTTCACCATATTTTGCCCATAAGATGAAAGAGAAAATAACCAGAAGCAATGAAAAATAAACAAAGTAAACCATGATGAGCGTCTCATTATTTTTTCTCCGTATGACCCATTAAATAATGATACTCTCGACTTTCTCCACCAAAATCATTAACAACTCGCCAAGTTACCTCTTTAGCATTTTGGTTGATGTGATATTTTATTTCCGAAAACGGTGCAACCATCATTCCATTATTTTGATTATCAATTTGTTGTCCATTCACCTTTAACGAAGAAAAGGTCTGAAAATAGGCTGTTGGGTTATTTACAACTAAAACATTTCCTTTTTGTTGAAAAGTGAGTTGTGATGCTGACGAATTTACACCCTTGATAATACTTTCAGGGCGATAAAATAGTTTAATCACCATTTGCAAACCAAAAGAGACTTGTGAGTAATTATCACTCTCCTCACTTAATCCTTCCTTAGGTATACTCGGTATTGTTAAAAAGCTTAAATAGAAAACCGATTCCCTATCTTTAGGTAGATGCTTTATCTGATTAGGAACAATCACTACCGTATTTTGACTTTGTGGCTCCATTCTAAATAATGGTGGATTTACTAAAAAGGGAGCCTTTTCTAAGCTATCAGGTGAAATAAGTGCATTAACTTTAATTAAATAGGTATTATTGCTACGATTTTGAATCGTTGCTTTTGTGTTTTTATCGGTCTCTAAAAAGATCACACGCGTTTGATTCAATAACACACCGCCATCCGCAATAGCGCTATTAAATAGAGAACTAAGCAATAATGTTAATAAAGCTAAGAAATATTTCATCATCGTTTTCAGTCATAAAGAAATTGAAAAGTTACGGTGCTGTGTAATTTCCCAGCTTGTAATTCGCCACTACAATTCCCGCATGAAATTGTTGCCGTAAATGGTATTTTGGTTTTATTCAATATTGATAATGGACTTTCTGCCACCCAATTAGCATTAATTAATCCTGTTTCGGCTACATTAGTATTTTTCTTGAAATAAGTATTTCCTTCAGTACTAAGTAAAAAACCATACCCTTTAGTAGTTGAGCTTGCTGAGTTCACATATAGATGACGCCCACCAAGGGTTTTGCTTTCCCCCGTAACTTTAATTTTCGGCGTATAGTGTGTTAACCCTTTACTATCACAATCAATAAAGTCTAAGGTAAATTTTTCTTGTTTAGCTGTACCATTTTTAACCTGAGAGGTCGAAATATTAGCGCCATTATTAAACGCAATAACTGGATGACTAACGCTAATTTCACATGTGCCTTGAAAGTATTCAGCTGAAAAATTTATTTGAACTGGTGCAGCCTTTGCTAAGGGTAAATAACTCAATGTCAGTATCATCAAGCTAATTTGCGTCACCCGCTTTAATTTCTTATACAATGTAAAAAAATTCTGCACAGTGGCCCCTTACTTTTCACTGAAAAAGAACGGTAAATGTAATATTGGCTTTTAAAAAATCAGGGGTAACTGTGTTATCCACGCTTACAAGCCCAATCCCAAAATACTCGGTACTTGAAAATTGGTTCGATGAATTTAGCGGTGTTAAAGCCACCTGTTTTCCTTGATTTTCTAGCGCGTCACCATTATAGAAATCATTTAATCCAAGCTCTTTTTTACCATGCTGGATCATAAACCCTGTGCCATTAGGCGTACTGTCTAAAAAAACTTGATTATTACCGCTATAAGGCGTTATGCCTTTTAATGTTAATAACGGTGTGGTATTTCCCCCTTCACAGGTCACTTTTGCTGAAATAGGTTGAATTTCAACTGTTGTTTTTGCTGTTGGGAAACTAGCAACCGAATAAGGCTTAAAATGTAACGCCTTATCTGATAATTCAATGGAACAACTACCATCGACTAAGGAAGCCGACAAATCAACTTCTGCAGTACCTACCGCATATAATTGGCCAATGTTAGTTAGCATCAGCACAAAAAAGATCGAGGAAGACTTATTGAACCCAACCATCGAATTGATCCTTTCCGCCAAAGTCATTGATTGCGCTCCACTGTACTTTGCCTTTTTGGTGAATATCTTGATACAGCATGTCACTAAAAGGCGAAATCATGGTATTACCTAATTTAGGCTCCAGCTTAGCGAGCTTATTGCCCACTTTGATTTCACTGAGCGTAATATAATAAGGTGTCGGATTGGTCACCTTTAAGCCATTATTTTGCAAAGAGAACTTCAATAAGCCCATTGCCTCTTTTTGGCTGACAGAAAACTGAACAGGTCTATAGAATAATTTTATTGTGTTTCCCGTTGCGATTTGCAATGAGCCTGCTAATTTGGGGGTAGAATTATTATCTAACCCATCCGTTGCAGGTAACGCTATTGCTCTAAAATAAAAAATAGACTCACGATCTTTAGGTAAGTCATTTTTAACTTTTAGAATTTTAACTTGATTCAAGTCACTCGGTTCTAAACGGAACATTGAAGGTGTGGTGATAAAATTATTTTGCGCTATTTGCCCCTGTACATCACGGTAAATTTGCGTACGAACTAAATAAGGAGTATTCGAATTATCTTCACTTTTGATAGTAATATTAGCCCCTACATTATCCTGACTTTCATTATAAATTATACGAGTTCCATGCAGCACGATCCCCGCCATTGCTGAAGTTGTACTCAGTAATAATAATATGGTTCCGATAACTCTAAATACTTTTACTATCATTTCCCTATCCTAATAATTCACCTTAAACGATAAAATGAAGCGCAGGGCTCTGCGCTTCAAATATTATTAATTACTCAGATGCGTAAGAAATAATAATTGGCGCTGAATAGGCACCAACAGCAGGCGAGGCATCCGTTGTACCCATACCAACTTTGAAGGTATACGTTGTTGGTGCAGTATCAGAAACAGTCACAGGAATTGCTTTGTTTGCAACAACTTGATCGGGTTTACCCTCTTCTTGCAGCATAAAGCCAACGGTTGAACTTTCACCAATGAAGATATTTTTTGCAGTATTTGAAGTAGCCGTTGTGCCTTGTACATACAGTGCACCTTTATCGGATGCCTTGTCACACGCATCTAATTGTACGACAAGTGGAGTATCACCGTTTTGTACATTTGGACTAAAGGTATCTTGAGCAAATTTACCTACATAAAATACTGAATTACCACCATTAGCAGTCACATTACAAGTTACCGCCGTAATTACACCATTAAGTGTAATATTGTCACTATTACTACCAGCAACAGCACCTAGGCTGACACCGGTAAATAACATCGCTGTAATTAACTTAGTTTTAAAAGCCATGATATACCTCATGAACAAGTAGTGATTAATAGAGCCTAAATAGACCCCACAACAAATACAAAATAAAGAAATAAAAAATCAATTTAAAACAAGAATAGGAGTTTATTCCTACTCATCAGAATAATAGATAAAAATAAAAGTATGTAAATACCTACAATTTTAATAATTGAAAAATATCACGTCATTATATTATTTTTACCTTTATATAAATCTAAGTTTTTATTTAAAATAATATAGTAAAAACACTTAAAGCGAAAAAACAAGCAACAAAATCCATAACGATTAAATATTAAACTCAAAATTAGAATATAAATTTATATTAGATTCCATTGGTAGTTTTTTATTTCAATTAGGTGTTAATACTTATTACCATTAGATGACAATAACTGTTATTTATTAAAAAAGTTAAAAATAATTAATTATTATAAAATACAACTTATTCAAAATACACTTATTATGATAGTCGTAAAAAGACCAGTATTGCGTTTACTCCCAAAATAACGCTGTTTTTTTCTATCTCTATTTTATAAATATAAAGATAATTAATATGTGATACCGCATAAAGTTTAATTCAGCTAATCTATTAAGCTGAATCGATAAAAATTTGACTTATTGCGCTAATAATAGGGCTAGCTGTTGAATATCGATAGATATAATAAAACCCGTTAAAATGATTGAGTGCTATCTACTCAAATTTTAACGGGTTGATTTTAAATAAAGATAAGACTATTTACGGCGCCAAGTTGTTCCTTGAGCACCATCTTCTAATACGATTCCCATTGCCGTCAGTTCATCACGGGCTGCATCAGCCAATGCCCACTCTTTATTTTTACGAGCATCATTACGCTGTTTAATTAACGCTTCAATTTTAGCCACTTCTTCGTCGCCTTCACCTTGAGCATTACCTTGTAAAAAGGCTTCCGGGTCTTGCTCAAGTAAACCAAGCACACCCGCTAATTTACGTAACTCAGAGGCCAATTCATTGGCTGCAACCTTATTTTCTGACTTCAGTCGGTTGATTTCACGCGCCATATCAAACAGTACGGAATAAGCTTCAGGTGTATTGAAGTCATCATTCATGGCATCTTCAAAACGTTTTTTAAAGACTTCACCACCCGCTGGGGCGACTGATTTATCAGTACCACGTAAGGCAGTATATAAACGTTCTAAGGCTGTACGTGCTTGTTTCAAATTCTCTTCAGTGTAATTAAGTTGGCTACGATAATGACCAGATAGCAAGAAATAGCGCACCGTTTCAGGGTCGTAATACTCAAGCACATCACGGATAGTAAAGAAATTATTCAGTGACTTAGACATTTTTTCACGATCAACCATCACCATTCCTGAGTGCATCCAATAATTCACATAAGGACCATCGTGAGCACAAGATGATTGCGCAATTTCGTTTTCATGATGTGGGAACATCAAATCCGAACCACCGCCGTGAATATCAAAATGGTTACCCAATGCTTTGCTATTCATCGCGGAACATTCAATGTGCCAACCAGGGCGACCTAACCCCCATGGTGATTCCCAGCTAGGCTCGCCTTCTTTTGACATTTTCCAAAGAACGAAGTCCATCGGATTACGTTTTGAATCAGCAACTTCAACGCGTGCCCCAGCTTGCAGCTGCTCTAGGTCTTGACGAGACAATTGACCATAATTTTTATCCGTTTTGACTTCAAACATCACGTCACCGTTATCTGCCACATAAGCGTGACCTCGTTTAATAAGCAGATCGGTGATTTCGATAATTTCATCAATATGCTGGGTGGCTCGCGGCTCACTGTCTGGGCGTAAAATATTTAATGCATCAAAATCTTTATGCATCTCAGCTAACATCCGTGTTGTCAGCGAATCGACGGTTTCATTATTTTCAGCCGCACGTTTGATAATTTTATCGTCAATATCTGTTACATTACGCACATAATTCAGGTCATATCCCAAATAGCGCAAGTAGCGGCTAATCGCATCGAAAGCGACGAAGGTTCGACCATGACCAATATGACACAAGTCATAAATGGTGATACCACACACGTACATCCCTATTTTCCCTGGATGAATGGGTTTAAACTCTTCTTTTTGACGACTCAGTGTATTAAAAATCTGTAGCATCTGAACTATTCCGTTTAATGTGTACGTGTTTTTCCTTACTGGCTTACCTTGATTCAAGCCGCAACACAAACGGCGACTGCCTTTAACGCTAGCCATACATATTGCCTATGCCTAGCCGACTAGTCTGTTGCCGCCCTGTTACACCTTGAATTATTTAGCGTATTACTCGCTCAAGCTATAAGGGGTATCTCAATAATAAGGTATCAACCTGTTAAATAGAGTGATATTGAAACCTGAACATTGCAATAATGCAAGGTTTAACCATAGTGTTTACCTGTCTATTTTTATCACTCGCTGCTTTTACAAACCAGACTGTGACTTCAAGTCAGGTTTCATCTGTGATATAAACTTTCTGACAACAACGCCTTCATAAGAAGGCGCAATAAAACAATTATTCAGGATAGCTATTATGGTTACTTTTCATACCAATCACGGTGATATTGTTATTAAGACTTTTGACGATAAAGCCCCTGTTACTGTCGAAAACTTTTTAAGCTATTGCCGTGAAGGTTTTTACAATAATACCATTTTCCATCGAGTCATTGACGGTTTCATGATCCAAGGCGGCGGCTTTGAGCCAGGCATGAAACAAAAAGCAACAAAAGCACAAATCAAAAACGAAGCTAACAATGGCTTAAAAAATACGCGTGGTACTCTTGCTATGGCACGTACCAACGATCCTCACTCAGCGACAGCACAGTTCTTCATTAACGTTGTTGACAACGACTTCCTTAACTTCCGTTCAGAACGTCCTGAAGGCTGGGGCTATTGTGTCTTTGCTGAAGTTGTAGAAGGCATGGACGTTGTTGACAAAATCAAAGGCGTTGCAACAGGAAACAGCGGTTTCCACCAAGACGTTCCTCGCGAAGATGTTGTGATCGAAAAAGTGACTGTTAGCGAATAATTCGACTCAACAATATGTCCACTTATATCATTGCAGATTTGCATTTGAGTGAAGATGAACCGGCGATCACCGCCGGTTTTATGAATTTTATTCATCAGCAAGCAATTCATGCCGATAGCCTCTATATACTCGGTGATTTTTTCAATTACTGGATTGGTGATGACGATAAAACCCCACTCCACCAGCAAGTCGCCAATGCCCTAACAATGCTCACTGAGCGAGGCATTCCCTGCTACTTTATCCATGGTAATCGAGACTTTTTACTTGGGAAACGTTATGCCAAACAATGTGGTATGACTATACTCAACCAAGAAACATTACTGGAGCTTTATGGTAAACGCGTACTCATTTTACACGGTGATACACTGTGTATTGATGATCAGGCTTATCAAAATTACCGTAAAAAAGTGCATACGCCTTGGATCCAACGCCTATTTTTAGCCCTACCGCTGTTTATTCGCCGGCGGATAGCAGAAAAAATGCGCCAAAACAGCCAATACGCCAGCAGTATGAAGGCCGAATCAATCATGGATGTCAACCCACAAGCGGTGATTAACGCCTTAACAAATTACCAAGCTGATTGGATGATCCATGGGCATACACATCGTCCTGCTATTCATGAAGTGAAGGTTGGCGATAAGTGCTGCTATCGTGGTGTATTAGGAGCATGGCACCATGAAGGCTCCGCATTTGTGATTAACGAACAAGGTATCGAACTTATTTTTTTCCCTTTCGAGCCTGAGACACACTCGACTCGCTCTTAAACCCCCAGTCTGTTTGCTGACATTTTAACCACGCAAACGTTTTCCTTACCCTTTTACCATGATATGATCGAGATAATTTATTTTTCCCACCTCACGGTGAAAGTTTATTAACCACAGGATCACATCAAATGACTGCCCAAGTATCTGCACAATCTGCGGCTAAAATCGCCATTGTTATGGGTTCTAAAAGTGACTGGTCAACTATGCAACATGCGGCGGATGTTTTAACTGAGCTGCAAGTGCCCTTTCACGTTGAAATCGTCTCAGCACACCGTACGCCTGATAAATTATTCTCCTTTGCTGAAAAAGCAAAAGCAAATGGCTTTGATGTGATCATTGCTGGTGCAGGTGGCGCGGCACATTTGCCGGGGATGCTAGCTGCGAAAACATTGGTTCCTGTATTAGGTGTTCCTGTACAAAGTGCGGCTTTAAGCGGTGTCGATAGTCTCTATTCTATTGTGCAAATGCCAAAAGGCATTCCTGTTGGCACATTAGCAATTGGCAAAGCTGGAGCAGCAAATGCGGCATTATTGGCAGCGCAAATTTTAGCAAACACTGACACAGCCTTATTAACACGCCTATCGGCTTGGCGCGAAAGTCAAACTAATGACGTGTTGAACAACCCAGACCCTCGGGAGGCGTAATGAAACCTGTTTGTGTCCTTGGTAATGGTCAATTAGGAAGAATGTTACGCCAAGCAGGTGAACCACTTGGTATCGCGGTGTTTCCTGTTGGTTTAGATGCCGAGCCAGAAGCCGTTCCCTATCAACAAAGTGTCATTACTGCAGAAATTGAGCGCTGGCCTGAGACACCACTGACCAAAGAATTGGCCCGCCATAATGCGTTTATTAATCGCGATATTTTCCCTCGCCTAGCTGACAGGTTCCCCCAAAAAAGTCTATTTGATTCATTGGGCCTAGCAACCGCTCCTTGGGCCTGTCTTGAATCCAAAGATCAATGGCCTGAGTTATTCTCAACGCTTGGCGATTTTTTGATAGTTAAACGTAGGACTGGTGGCTATGATGGGCGCGGTCAATGGCGTGTTCGCCCTGGTGATGAAGCCAGCCTGCCCGATGAAATCTACGGGGAGTGCATTGTCGAACAAGGTATCCCTTTTGATGCCGAAGTTTCAGTCATTGGCGCGCGTAACCGCGCTGGTGAGAGTGTGTTTTATCCGATTACCCATAACCTACATCAAGAAGGGATTTTACGTACCAGCGTAGCGTTTCCGAAGGCAGATAACTCACAGCAAAAACAAGCACAATCCATGTTGAGTGCAGTAATGAATGAGTTAGATTATGTTGGCGTGATGGCAATGGAATGCTTTGTGGTTGGTGATAAGTTACTCATCAATGAGCTTGCTCCTCGCGTGCATAATAGCGGCCATTGGACTCAAAATGGCGCCTCCATTAGCCAATTTGAGCTACATTTGAGGGCTATTTTAGATTTACCAATGCCATCACCTGAAGTGTTTAGTCCATCCGTTATGGTTAATTTGATTGGTACTGATGTCAACTCACACTGGCTCAGACTACCACTCGTACACTTACACTGGTATGAAAAAGAAGTACGCCCAGCCCGCAAGGTTGGTCATTTAAATCTCACGCATAATGCTCCGTCAATGCTTGCTGATACATTAGACGCACTCGTCGATATGTTACCAAATGAGTACAAAAGTGGCATTGAATGGGCAAAAGCAAAATTAAACTGGTACTATGCCCAATAAACAGGGAAAATAGCGCGATACGATGCCCGATATTTTCGGGCATTTTGCGTTTATATCGCTGTCTTTTTTGTGCAAAAAACAGGCAGAGTGACCGGAGTTGACATGGTAGCCTCAAATTCCCCGTTGTTTAGCCCACTTTATCAGTGGAGTATCCTCATTTTGTTAGGGATGGTCTATTTTTTAGCCACCGCGACAACCTTTACCTCGTTAGGTGTTGTTCTCCCCAGTATGATTGAGGAACTGCAATGGAGTTGGACAGAGGCAGGGTTTGGTTTCACGTTATTGGGGTTGACTTGTGGTTTAGCCAGTTTTCTTCCGTCTGTCCTGATCCGTAAAATCGGCGTTCGCCTCACCCTTTTACTCGGTGCTCTCATCTTTATCGCGGGGTTTTATAGCCTCTATTCGACCGAAACCATTAGTCGCTATTTTCTCGGTACTGCCCTGATAGGTATAGGCTTTACTCTACTCGCGACCGTTCCGGGAACCTATGTTCTTTCTCGCCTATTTGAAAAACAGTCTCTCGCTTTTGGCCTCTATTTTACCATCGGGGGATTAGGGGGCGTCGCGGGGCCTTGGATCTATTTCTATGCGTCAAACCAGTTAGGGTCATGGCGTATGCACTGGGTACTCTGTGCGCTTTATCTCGGTATTGTCACACTGCTGACTATTTTGGTCTTACGCGAAGGTCAACGCGAACGTGAACACGCTAAAAGCGTGGTACAAAAACAGGTCAGTGATGTTAGCAAACCTATTTATCGCACCAAAGAAGTTTGGACAGTACGCCGTGCGCTACGTACTTGGCAATTCTATTTAATCGCAGCAACCTATACCTCATTTTTATGGTGCGGTATTACAGTAAACAGTTTTGCCGTCGCTCATATTGAAGAGCGTGGTTTTGGGATCACCGTAGCTGTTTCATTACTCAGTACCATGGCATTTGTGAACGCATTTTCACGCTTTATTGGCGGTGCGGCGGGCGAATGGTTGGAACCGAAAAAACTGTTAATTGGTAGTTTGATTATTATGATCATTGGGGTTATTTCTCTCAGTATCGCCACCTCTTGGTTATGGTTAATACTGTTTGTGCTCTGTGTTGGTATCGGCTATGGCATGACTTTCTTAGCATCTAGCGTATTATTATCGAATTATTTTGGCAGAGGCCCCTATTTAGAGTTATTTTCTGTCGTTAATTTGCTATCGACACTCGCTTGCTTAGCCCCCTTTATTGCTGGTGCTATTAAAGATTATACGCACAGTTTCACGCCGGCATTTCTTATTATTGTGGCTCCCGTTATTGTGGTGCTAATGTTTACATTAATGATGAAGCCGCCTGAGTTATCCGCTAAAAAATAATGGTGGCGGTAAAAATCACGATGTTTACAATTGGCGATAAATAAAAAAGCTCGGGCTACTCCCCGAGCAAAATCAATATAGACAAGGAAATTAAGGATTTAACAACGCAGGCACTTTCAATAAAATAAATTCGTTATCATCCGCTTGGTTCGGTTCGCGACTGGATGAGAATGGATAATTATTATCGTTGCCAACAATGATGTGTTCACCGTCGACAACATCCACATTTTCAATTGTAAAGAATGGGAAGGTAAATACGCCATTATTCAATGGTTTCTTCGCGACGCCTTCAGGATCTTTAATATTCATTAAGTCTACATAGGCTTGCTTATTAACTGGCTTACCTTGGTTTTTATCGGAAAATTCAACCCGATAAACTCGCTTAAATTTAGCTAAATGACTAAAGCAATGTTGGGTATCCGTAGCCCCCTCTGCACAAGCTTTATCGGCGGTTCCCTCGCCATTATCACGTTCAATAATCAAGCCATGAGTATCGTCAATCATATTAAAATCACCGATGGCATTTTGATTATCTTCAAAAACATATAACCAGCTACGCCCCGTCCATTGTTGTTTTTTCACATCAAATTCAAGAATGCGTGCAGCCCGTTTCCCTTCTACGCTCTCATAATCTTGTTTTTCGCTATCCCACAATGCGCCTTCGAGCATTGGATAGAGTTTGCTACCATCTGGCGATGAGGCCATCCCCTCAAAACCTTTTGAACGGTTCACTTGAAAGCTGACGCTATCGCTTGGCTTAGCCGGTGTTGTCACTTGATAATGATCTGGTGACACGACCTTTTTCCCATCAACGTACGTTTCAAAGAGAGCAAGCACCTTGCCATTCAGATCCATCTTAATCAAATACGGGCCAAACTCCTCTCCAACCCATAATGCGCCATCGGCAAACTGGAAGCTTTCAGGGTCGAAATCACTTCCGGTTAAATAACGCTTATCCGTGCTTTCATTAATAATATGGAACGGAATGATTTTATCGGGATCATGAAAGAAAACCGTTTTTAATGGCGTTGCTTTTCCAGTTTTAAAGTCGATGTCGTATTGAGTTAAATACAGCATTGAATCAGGTGAGTTAACTTTATTGCCGTAGCCATTGTCAGTCAGTACCCAATAAGTGCCATCTGACATACGTTTGATGCCTGAGTGCCCTTGTAATGGCTGCCCTTTAATGGGAACATGCATGCCTGTCGGGCGATCGGCTGACTTCCCTTCAACGCTTCCCAATGTCTCAATACGACTTCCCGTCGTGTATTTACCACTGTTTTGTAAATCTTTCGCTGCATCCGTTGGGGCAGATATCGTCGAATTCACAGGTAACACCGCGTGCCCTGCTAATGTTGCTGAAACTTCTTGTTGTGCGTATCCCGTGGTAGAAAAAGTAATCAATGTCGCGAGTAATGATAAAGAGCGCAATTTTATGGTGCGGCGATGCTGCATTATTATATTCCTATCAAATAGTTAATCATTTGTTGACCATAGGATCATAAACAGCATTGATGACAGTTTAGTGATAGATATAAGACAGTTATTTTATTCAACTATGGCAAGTAACAAGCTATTTTTCAAAGAAATAAAATTCGCGGCTAAATAGGGAATAGCCCAGATCACATGTTATCTGCGATCTGGGCGTTGAAAGGTTGTTGTGTGGTATATCAATGCGATTAATTATTCGGCATGCGACGATGCTGATTGCCTGTTCCTAGCAATCTTAATCCTAACCAACTACCACAAATAGACAGTAATAGGGCTGCACATAATGGTAATAGTAACCACATTGACCATTCAGGCTGCCAAGGGAAATCAAACACGCGAGTTTGCAGTAACCATAAAGCGACCTCAGCACCAAAGGCAGCAGCTAATCCAGCCATTAGCCCTAATAGCGCAAACTCACTCCATAAGGTTTTACGCATCAGTTTCCGGCTTGCCCCCAAGGTACGATAGACCACTAACTCACGCTCCCGCTGACTCATACCAACCTGAATTTGCGCTAATAACAACAGTAGTCCACAAAAGATCACCAACACGACCATCACTTCCAGTGCTTGGCTGACCTGTTGAAGGATTTGTTGTATTTGAGTAATTAATGCCCCTGTATCCAATACATTGATGGTTGGATAATGACGACTTAAGTCTGTCAGTAGCTTACCGTCGCCATCATAATGGAAACTGCTCATCCATGTTGCAGGCACATCTTTTAATGTTCCTTCAGCAAAGATAAAGAAGAAGTTTGGTCGCAAACTTTCCCAATCAACAGTACGAATACTAGTGACTGTTGCACTAAATACCTGAGCGCCGGCATTAAAAGTGAGTTTATCTCCGATTTTAAGTCCTAATTGTTTCACGACGGTTTGCTCGATAGAGACCTCACCGTCTTTAGGCGGCCAAGTGCCTTCATCAACCACATTGGCTTCCGGTAGTTTAGCTCGCCATGTTAGGCTCAGCTCGCGTCGCACGGTATTATTATTTGGATCACGCTCGTCCGCCCACTCTATCGCTGAGCTATCATTTATCTCTGATAAACGCGCTAAGATCACAGGATAAAACTCCGTCGGCTTCACTTGGTGTTGCACAAGTAGCTCCGTTACAGGTTTAATCTGCGATTCATTCATATTGATCAAAAAGTAATTAGGGCTATCCGCTGGCAGTTGTTGCTGCCACCTATCCAATAAATCCCCTCTGACTAGGATCAACAGGGCTAACAGCATAAATGAGAGTGAAAAGGCACTCATTTGCGAGACCGTTTGTAAAGGTTGACGCAATAAACGGCTCACCGAAAGCCGTAAGCTTAATTGCTTAAACTTAAATTGGCGTAGTACCCATAACCCTAACCAACCAATCAAAGCTAATAAAATAGCGACGATCACGATGCCCACTAAAATCGACCATAATAGTGGGTTCACACCTGTAAACAGAAATAACCCACCAACAACAATTAAGGTGACAATAGGTAAATAGTAACGTAATGGCCAAACAGGTGAGTTAGCATCTTCACGTAATACCCGTGATGGCTGCGTTGCAATTAACTGACGATAAGGACGAATCCCCACGAGAATAGCAATCACAAACAAAGTTCCAATCGCCCAAACCCATGGCCATAAACTGGCAGAAGGTAACGCTTTCGGCAGCATTGCACCGAGTATTTGCATTAAAATACCTTCAAAAGCTAGCCCTAGTAGCGACCCTAGCAAGGCTGCGGCTATCAAAATAGCCAACCACTGGCCTATTATCCATTTTTGTAACGCCGAGCGCCCTGCACCCAAGGTTTTAAGTACAGCAACTAATTGGTGGCGGCTACGGCAATAGTGAGTCATCGATACCACCACCGCCGCTATTGCTAGCAACAATGTCAGCAATACCGACAGTAATAAAAATTGCTGCGCCCGCTGGAAAGTTTTTCCTACCGCCCCACTATTTTCTTTTAACGTAAACCAACGTTGATCCGTTCTTAATTGCCCATCAAACTGAGATTCAAAAGCATCAACTGTGGCGGTTTCTCCAGCAAACATATCTCGATAGGTTAATCGACTCCCCACCTGTACGGCACCTGTCAATTCAGCATCTTCTAATGAGATAAGTACTCTCGGAGCGATTTGGAATGGGTTAAAGCCGCTATCCGGCTCTTGGACTAATGTTCCAGCAACTTTTAGGGTCGCGTCGCCAATATCGATGTTATCGCCAATTTTTAAGTTAAGTAACTCCAACAAGCGAGGGGCAACTAAAATTTCCCCTTTGGTTGGTCGAAGTCCGGCTGGCTCAGTGATAAGCTCGCCATAAAGTGGATAAGCCTGATCTGCGGCTTTAACCAGCACTAATTGTGGACGTAAATCTTCATCAGCCGTCGAATAAGCCATAGTAGAAAACGACATTTGTTGGCTTAGTTTTAGCCCCATCGCTTCTGCTTGTTGCAACCACTCAGGATCACTGGGATAAGAGGAGCGCAACACCAAGTCACCCGCTAATAGCTCTCGGCTTTGGTAGCTCATGCTATTTTCAATACGGTCACTAATACGCCCTAAAGCAAGCACACAAGCGACGGCTAAAGTCAGCGCCAGCCAGACGATCAGAAGTGATGGCGTTTTCCACTCACGCCAAAACCAACGCCAAATCATGCTTCTTCCCTCAATACACCATCTACCAGTCGTAAGCGACGCTGGCAACGGGCAGCTAATTCGTTATCATGTGTCACAAGGATCAATGTTGTGCCATGCTCTTTGTTCATGGAAAATAAAAGATCGGCGATTTTATCGCCAGTATGTCGGTCAAGGTTTCCCGTTGGCTCATCGGCAAACAGAATTTTAGGTCGCCCATTAAATGCTCTTGCTAATGCAACGCGCTGCTGTTCACCTCCAGATAACTGCGCCGGCATATGTTTTAAGCGATGGCCTAACCCAAGTTCAGAAAGCAAGGCGGCTGCTTGTTGATAGCTCTGTGACTCTGGCTCACCTCGCAATAGAGCAGGCAATTGCACATTTTCGAGGGCATTAAGTGTTGGTATCAACATAAAAGATTGAAAAACAAAGCCCACACTCTGGGCACGCAAATAAGCGCGTTGTTCTTCATCCATTTGGGTCAATTCGTGCCCTAATAGGCTAACGCTGCCACTGCTACCATCATCTAAACCGGCAATAATGCCTAATAAAGTTGACTTACCAGAACCAGACTCGCCAATTAATGCAATTGTTTGACCGGACTCGACAATTAGTTCAACACCTTGCAATATAGTGAGTTCATGTTCCCCTTGACCAACACGTTTAATGAGATGATGAACTTCAAGAATATTTTCCGCCGACATTTACTGGTATTTCTCCTATTATTTGTCGCAAGTGGGCAAGCACTCGCAGCCACAAAACTGTTAATCCTTGGTGACAGCCTCAGTGCAGGCTATCGCTTACCGGCAGAGCAAGCATGGGCTTCACTCCTTGCCGAACGTTGGCAGAAATCGTCGCCACCCGTTATTGTCATTAACGGTAGCATTAGTGGAAACACCTCAGCCCAAGGGCTCGAGCGCCTTCCTGCCTTACTTGAACAACACAAACCCGATTGGGTATTGATCGAGTTAGGTGCAAACGATGGTTTGCAAGGGCTATCTGTTAAACAGATGGAGAACACACTACAACAAATTATTGAACAAATAACGCAGTCCGGTGCGAAACCGCTTTTAATGCAAATTCGTATACCGCCGAACTACGGTAAGCGTTATACTTCTAGTTTCGAAAATGTTTATCCTGCACTTGCACAACAAAACGCGGTTCCACTACTGCCTTTTTATATGGAAACCATCATTACTAAACCTGAGTGGATCCAACAAGATGGTATTCACCCAACTGTAGAAGCTCAACCTTCTATCGCTGATTTTATGGAAAAACAATTACTCCCTTATTTAACTTCTTCAGCAAATTAAAAGAATAAATAAGTGGGTAATTGTAAAGCAGTTTTTATATCAATTTGAGCCTATAGGTAGGTAAAGTTATGCAAAAGTCGGTATTTATCACCGGTGCTTCTAGCGGTATTGGCTTTTGTGCCGCCCAAACACTTCGCAAACGAGGTTATCATGTGATAGTTGCCTGCCGTAAAGAAGCTGATGTCTTGCACCTAAAAGGACTAGGCTTCGATACTGTTGTACTCGACCTCGATGATAGCCATAGCATAGATAGCGCTGCCGATGAGGTATTGACGCTATGCCAAGGGCGCCTTTTTGGCTTATTCAATAATGCCGGCTTTGGTGTGTACGGCGCGCTAACGAGTATTAACCGCCAGCAATTAGAGTCTCAATTTTCGACTAACTTTTTCGGAATACACCAATTGACCTTGCGCTTGCTTCCAGCCATGCTAGCTCATCATGAGGGGCGTATCGTACAAACTAGCTCGGTAATGGGAATTATCTCAACGCCGGGTCGTGGTGCCTATGCAGCGAGTAAATATGCGTTAGAGGCATGGTCCGATGCACTCCGTTTGGAGCTAAAAGGCACGGGTGTCCATGTCAGTTTAATTGAACCAGGCCCCATCCATACCAATTTCACCAGTAATGTGGCACAAACACAGCAAGATAATCCGGTTAAAAACCCAGGAATTGCACAACGTTTTACCTTAACGCCAGAACATGTGGTCGCAAAATTGGTACATGCCCTTGAAAGCCCTCGTCCACGTATCCGTTATTCAGTCACTTTGCTCACCGTCATAGTTCGCATACTGAAACGGCTGCTACCGGATTGCTTGATGGATAAAATACTGGCAGGTCAGGGAAAAAAGGCTTGAAAAAAAATAAAATAGCCCCACCTTTAGAGTATTAAAAACTTATTTAAAAGAGATATTTTATGCAATCTTTTGCCCAAATCGTGGATGTTAATGAACAAAATTTACACCAAGTTGTAGAACAATCCATGCAGATGCCAGTTATGTTCTACTTCTGGTCTGCACAAAGCCCGCACTGTCAAGAGTTTGGTGCGACTCTCGATAAAATTGCCAATGACTATGCGGGTCTGTTTATGTTGGCGCGCGTCAATTGTGACGTAGAGCAAAATGTTGCAGCTCAATTTGGTCTTAGAGCAATACCAACCGTTTATATTCTGCAAGAAGGTCGTCCTGTTGATGGTTTCCAAGGCCCTCAACCCGAAGAAGTCGTATTAGAGATGCTTTCGCGCGTATTGCCTAGTCCAGAAGAGTTGAAAGCCGCACAAGCAGCAGAGTTGATTGCTGAGGGGAAACCTCAGGAAGCGCTACCGTTACTTAAAGAAGCGCATCAGCTTAATGAGAAAAACAGTGATATCACCCTGTTATTAGCAGAAACACAGATCGGTCTGAATCTTGTGGATGAGGCAGAAAAAACACTGACATCGGTTCCGATGCAGGACCAAGATAGCCGCTATCAAGGGTTAGTGGCACAAATTGAGTTGCTCAGACAAGCGGCGGATACGCCAGAGATCCAGCAATTACACCAAGAATTTGATGCTGACTCAGACAATGCCGAGCTAGCTGTGCAATTGGCATTAAAATTACATGAAGTGAATCGCAATGAAGAAGCTTTAGAAATGCTATTTAGCTTCTTGAAAAAAGACCTCAGCGCTGGAGATGGCGCCGTGAAAAAAACAATGATGGATATTATGTCGGCAATGGGAACAGGAGATGCGATGGCCAGTAAGTATCGCCGACAAGTATATTCATTACTTTACTAAATAAGGAATGATCATGGATTTGTTCGCGTTTGGTGCTATACCGATTATTATTTTTATTGCGATTGTTATTGTTTTTACCTGTGTCAAAACAGTACCGCAAGGCTATCAATGGACGGTTGAACGTTTTGGTCGTTATACCAGAACATTGCAGCCGGGGTTACATATTATTGTGCCATTTATGGATAAAATAGGTCGTCGCATCAATATGATGGAGCAAGTCCTTGATATCCCATCGCAAGAAGTTATCTCGCGTGATAATGCTAACGTCACCATCGATGCCGTCTGTTTTATTCAAGTCGTTGACCCAGTGCGTGCAGCTTATGAAGTTAGCAATCTCGAGCTGTCTGTTTTGAACCTGACAATGACCAATATTCGTACCGTATTAGGCTCCATGGAGCTGGACGAGATGTTGTCACAACGAGATTCCATCAACTCACGCCTTCTGCACATTGTGGATGACGCAACCAACCCTTGGGGGGTGAAAATCACCCGTATCGAAATTCGTGATGTTAAGCCGCCGAAAGAGCTAGTCAACGCGATGAATGCGCAGATGAAAGCAGAGCGTACTAAGCGTGCCGACATTCTGGAAGCTGAAGGTATTCGTCAAGCGGCTATCTTGAAAGCGGAAGGTGAAAAACAGTCACAAATTCTCAAAGCAGAAGGGGATCGTCAATCTGCATTCTTACAAGCAGAAGCCCGTGAAAGGGCTGCTGAGGCGGAAGCAAAAGCGACTAAGATGGTTTCTGAGGCTATCGCGGCGGGTGATATGCAAGCAATCAACTATTTCGTTGCTCAGAAATATACCGAGGCACTGACAAGTATTGGCTCTGCTGACAACAGTAAAGTGATCATGATGCCACTTGAGGCGAGCAATTTAATGGGCGCTATCGGAGGGATTGCTGAACTTGTCGGTGAAAGCAAAAAAACGCACTCGAATAAGAAACAGGAAAACTCATGATAGAACTTATCAGCGCTCAACCCGCATGGTTTTGGCTATGCCTTGGTGGTTTATTGCTGATTGGTGAACTGCTCGGTACCGGTGGTTATCTATTATGGTCGGGGATCGCTGCTGTTGCGGTGGCTATCATTACTTTCGTGCTGCCTTTTCTGGGTTGGGAATGGCAAGGGATTTTATTTGCTATCTTAACTATCCTTTCAGCCGTATTATGGCGGAAGTGGTTAAGTTTACGTAAAAACTCACAAGCAGATGAGGTCAACCAAAAGAGCCACCAACTCATTGGCACTAAAGTCCGTCTGATTTCCGATACGGATGAAGGTTTTAGCCGCGCACGCCTAGCCGATGGCAGTTGGCGAACATACAGTGAGCAACCTTTAAAAGCAGGCACTGAGGTGATCATCACCTCAGTGGATGGGATCACTCTGCATGTTAAGCCTTATCATGATGGCAACAACCCCGAGACAAGTGATCAATAATCGGGCAGTCTGCATTCTCATCACCGGGACAAGCGTCCACTAAGTTTTGCAGCGTATCTTTAATAGCAGACAATTTCGCGATTGTCTGCTCTAACTCTGCAATTTTCGCCATTGTGGTATTTTTCACATCCGCGCTGTGTCTTGCTGGGTTACGGAACAAACTCAATAACTCGCCGCACTCTTCTAACGTAAAACCGACATCTTTTGCCTGTTTTAACAGACCTAATTCATTAAGGTGTCTATCTTGATAATAGCGATAACTATTTTCCCCCCGTTCAGGTGGAGTAATTAAACCTTTTTCTTCGTAAAAACGAATGGCCTTTGCGGTAAGACCGGTTTTCTTGGCAATTTCACTAATATTCATCATACCCCTTGACCTTACCCTTGAGGGAAGGTTTAACCTTCCCTACATATCAAAAAATTTATATTTGTTTAAAAATTTCAGTGTATTCTGCCATGATAATAAAAACGACAGGATCCGTCATGAGTTAAGGAGATTTTACTTATGAGTAGCAAAATCATTCTCTCCCTGCAAGGGCTAAGTTGTATGCACTGTGTTGGTACAGTCACCAAAGCACTTGAAGCCCGCTCGGACATTGATCATTTCAACGTCACCATTGAGTATGCAGTGATTGAAAGTAATGCTAGCGCTCAATCATTGATTGAAACTATTCAACAGGCGGGTTATGACGCAAAAATGGCCGAACAACCGGATATCACGCTACAGCTATCCGGCCTTAGCTGCATGAACTGTGCCGGTAAAACACAGCAAGCACTTGAAGCGGTTGACGGTGTAGCGGCTGCTATTGTCGATACTCAACAAGCAAAAGTTTACGGTAGTGCAGCAGCAGATACCTTAATTAATGCGGTTGAGCAAGCAGGCTATCATGCAAAAGTGGCACAACCCAGTCAGGTGACATTAGCATTATCGGGGCTTAGTTGCATGAAATGTGCTGAAAAAACCCGCCTTGCCCTTGAGGCCGTTGACGGTGTTGATCATGCGGATGTCGATACTAACTCTGCCGTGATATATGGTAACGCACCTGTAGAGGCGTTAATTGCCGCTGTGGCTGATGCGGGTTACCAAGCCACATTAAATCAAGCGGGGGCTAACTTCCCAAAAACGCAGCCGCTAGCAAAATCGCCTGAACAGCCGGAAACTGACTCAGCGGCAATCTGTGAAATACCGGCTCAAGAGTCCGATTTAGGCGAGCAACCTGACATCTCCCCTTCAGATGACAGTATCCAGCTATTATTAGATGGTATGACTTGTGCAAGTTGCGTTAATAAAGTGCAAAAAGCCCTCAACAGTGTTCCGGGCGTTGAAAATGCCCGTGTTAACCTTGCTGAGCGTAGCGCGCTAGTGACGGGAACCGCGCAGCCAGCCGCACTGATAGCTGCGGTGGAAAACGCTGGCTACGGCGCCGAAATCATACAAGACGAAGCTGAACGCCGAGCACGGCAGCAACAAGTCGCTGATGCAAATATGCGCCGTTTTCGTTGGCAATCTGCACTTGCATTAGCCCTTGGTATCCCTGTGATGATCTGGGGGATGATCGGCGACAATATGATGCTCACGCCACAAAACCACTCAGTTTGGCTAACCATTGGGGTTTTAACTTTCGCTGTGATGGTCTTTGCTGGTGGTCATTTCTATAAAAACGCTTGGCAAAGCCTAAAAAATGGCAGTGCGACAATGGATACTTTGGTCGCACTCGGTACAGGTGCTGCTTGGTTATACTCAATTGTCGTCAACTTGTGGCCTGAGATTTTCCCTGAGCAAGCACGCCATCTCTACTATGAGGCCAGTGCAATGATTATTGGTCTGATTAATTTAGGCCATGCACTAGAGCAACGTGCCCGCCAGCGCTCCTCAAAAGCCTTAGAGCGATTGCTGGACTTGACGCCTCCGACTGCCCGCGTGGTTACCGAGCAAGGTGAAGTGGATATGCCACTTGAGCAAGTCAAAAAAGGGATGACTTTACGCCTAACAACGGGGGATCGTGTACCTGTTGATGGCGAAATTATTGAAGGTGAAGTCTGGCTAGATGAAGCGATGCTAACCGGTGAACCCATTCCTCAACAAAAAAGCAAAGGCGATCAGGTACATGCAGGCACTGTCGTTCAAGATGGTACTGTGTTATTTCGCGCGGCGGCTGTGGGTAGCCAAACCACACTAGCGCGTATTATCCATCTTGTGCGCCAAGCTCAAAGCAGTAAGCCTCAAATTGGCCAATTAGCCGATCGTATTTCATCGATATTCGTACCTGTCGTGGTTGCCATTGCTGTTATTTCAGGGCTTATTTGGTATTTTGTCGGCCCAGCCCCGCAAATTACCTACGCATTAGTCATCACCACGACTGTTTTGATTATTGCTTGTCCGTGTGCTCTTGGTCTGGCGACCCCCATGTCAATCATCTCTGGCGTTGGGCGGGCGGCAGAATTTGGTGTGCTTGTCCGTGATGCCGATGCTCTGCAACAAGCAAGTGAGTTAGACACTATCGTCTTCGATAAAACGGGCACATTAACAGAAGGCATGCCACAGGTTACCGATATCCATACCTTTAATGGCTTTTCTGAGACAGAAGTACTACAACTTGCGGCTTCATTGGAAAGTGGCTCTAACCACCCGCTTGCTCGTGCAATTGTCAATCGAGCCAAAGGGCTCTCCTTCCCTACAAGCGAACAATTTAAGACATTAGCGGGTCTCGGTGTCAGTGCCGTCATCGAAGGCAAAACGGTATTACTTGGTAACCAAAAATTATTGATGCAAAGTCATATCGATACCAGTGCGATTGAAGAAACATTGCATCAACAAGCTTCAATGGGGGTCACCCCCGTTTTGTTAGCCGTAGAAGATAAAATCGCTGCATTGCTTTCTATCCGTGATCCATTACGTGAAGACAGCGTCAGTGCCTTAGCTCGCTTACATAAACAAGGCTTTCGTTTAGTTATGTTAACAGGGGATAACCCAGTTACCGCAAAAGCCATCGCAAAAGAAGCGGGAATTGATGAAGTGATCGCAG
Source organism: Providencia sp. PROV261 (assembly GCF_028477945.1). Taxonomy (NCBI): domain Bacteria; kingdom Pseudomonadati; phylum Pseudomonadota; class Gammaproteobacteria; order Enterobacterales; family Morganellaceae; genus Providencia; species Providencia sp. PROV261. The sequence continues at coordinate 222,714 of NZ_JAMPMC010000006.1, forward strand.
GCGTCATGCCAGATGGTAAATCGGCTGCAATCGAAGCTTTACAAGCCAAAGGCCATAAAGTGGCAATGGTTGGCGATGGGATCAACGATGCCCCCGCACTGGCCCGTGCCGATGTTGGTATCGCAATGGGAGGCGGCAGTGATATTGCGATAGAAACAGCATCGATTACCTTAATGCGCCAAAGCCTACATGGTGTTGCAGATGCGGTTGCCATTTCAAAAGGCACATTGCGCAATATGAAACAAAACCTATTCGGTGCCTTTGTCTACAACACATTGGGGATCCCAATTGCAGCGGGTATTCTTTACCCTCTAACAGGAACATTGTTGAACCCTGTGGTTGCAGGTGCAGCAATGGCCCTCTCCTCAATCACCGTCGTGACTAACGCCAACCGACTGCTACGCTTTAAACCGAAACAACAATAGGCTACAGCCCGACATTGAGTTTAACTGAATGTCGGGCTTTTCACGCTTAGGTAAATTGCTCGTGATATCATGCCTAACCCCAATCCAATTTTACAGATAAAATAGCGCAAAGTGAGTCGCAAATCGCTACAAGATTGTTTAATCTAAAGGACTGATACTAAAACGTAGGAAAGTGAAATGGCCAAGCTGCTCGAAAACTTAAAAAACTGGTTACATACAGAAGCAGCTCCCGTCTACCCTTATCCAGCTATTGATGTTCGATTATCAAAAAATCTTAAGCTGCATATTGTTGGTAGTATTCATATGGGAACTGAAAACATGTTTCCACTTTCTGACATTCTTCTCGATAAACTCAACCGAGCCGATGCCCTGATTGTTGAAGCCGACATCACGGATACCCGCACCCCCTTTATAACCGATAATGCTCTTCGTGCCCCCCTACAAGATCGCCTAAGCGCTGACGAATATCAGCGACTGCAAAGTTGCTGCCAAGAAATACATCAAAATCCAAGCCAATTTGATGCGTTACCCTCATGGCAAGTCGCCCTAATTTTACAATCCACCCAAGCTCAAGGGTTAGGACTACACGGGCACTATGGGATTGATTACCAATTACTCCGTAATGCACAATCTCAGCGGATGAAAATCATCGAGTTGGAAGGTACTGATGCGCAAGTCGAGCTATTATTAAACTTGCCCCAAGAAGGCTTACCTTTATTACAAGATACGTTAGAGCACTGGCGCGCTAATGCCCGTTCATTACAGACCATGATAAGCTGGTGGCTTGATTACCACCCCCATAACCGTGTCACATTACCTAAAACATTCAGTGATGATGTTTATCGTGTTCTCATGGAACAACGTAACCAAGATTGGAGTAGCAAGCTAAAGGCATTACCTGATGGTAATTATGTGGTTACCGTTGGTGCTTTACATTTATTTGGTGATGATAGTTTAGTTAGTTATCTACGAAATTGAATACAAAACAGGTAAAAACATGACTCCCGCTGTAAAGTTACTTGAAAAACAAAAAATAAACTTCACGCTCCACCCTTATGATCATGATCCTAATGTGCATGATTTTGGTAATGAAGCAGTGAGCAAACTCGGTTTAGATGCTAAACAAGTTTTCAAAACGCTACTTATTGCACTTAATGGTGATCAAAAAACGTTAGCGGTCGCAGTAACCCCTGTATCAGGGCAGTTAGATTTAAAACTGGTTGCTAAGGTTTTCAAAACCAAAAAAGTTGAAATGGCCGACCCACAGATAGCACAAAAAACAACAGGTTATTTAGTTGGAGGGATAAGCCCACTAGGGCAGAAAAAACGTCTGCCTACCGTTATCGATAGCCAAGCGCAACAATTTTCCACCATCTTTATTTCTGGCGGTAAAAGAGGGTTAGACATTGAAATAGCGCCACAGGATTTAGCTCGCGTTCTCAATGCAACATTTGCTGAAATAAAGAAAGTGTAAATCCCCTGAGCGTTGTTATCGATAATACTCTCATTTCCCTTACACTATCAATTCATCATACTGGTTTATGCTTTATTATTTATAAGTCATAAGCCAGTCGATTTATCATAACTTTATAAAATAGTCATCATCTAAAATAAATGAGCACCTTTATTAAATCGATTGATATATAAGCATATTTTTATATGCTACCAGCTTGAATTATGAAAATTATAAATTAATATTTATTTTTATATTACATTTAAAAATCCAAAAATTATTATTTACCGTACAAATAAAATAATAATTTATATCCGTCTTTATAATAACAACTCAAACAGACTCCTAAAGGTTAAAAACCGTTTCTGTTTTATTTGCGATGAATGTTATGAACGCTCAATGCATTTGGCATCATCATAGAAACCATGTAAGGAGAACCTATGTTATCAGTTGGAATTCAAGCTGTTGCCATTCATTTACCAGAAGGTTTACGCACTAATGCATGGTGGGATAAAGAGGCCATCACCTCTTCTCATTCACCTAAATTTTCAACTCACCAACACCAGTCTCTTTATGATAAAGCCATGCAACCTTATCTATCCGATCCCTTTTTAGGCAGTGTCGAGCGCAGAGTCGTGGTCAATCATGAAAGCGCTTCCTCACTCGGGATCAAAGCAGCAATCAAGGTGTTATCAGCCGCAAAAGTCGCCGCTAGTGATATAGATTGCCTCATTGTCACTTCCATGTTTGATGACCATATTGGTTGTGGTGATGCAGGCTATATCGCACAGGCACTCGGTATCGGTGGTGGCGCCTTTAATATTGGGGCAACCTGTAATAGCTCGATGTCAGCATTACTAACAGCTTGTGGCTTGGTAAGCAGCGGCTTAAATAACAAGGTATTAGTCATTGCCACAGCACTATTCTCTCGGGCACTTGACGACGACAATGCCGCCATGCGTTTTCATGGTGACGCATCCACCGCCTTCATCGTAGGCCCTGTTAAAGAAGGATATGGCCTGCTGGGCTCTAAATCGTTACACCTTGGTGAAACATGTGGCACTTGGTGCTTTAAGGTCGTCGAAGACCAATATTCGCCAACAGCGCAACATATCCGCCTCAGTTTCAATAAGCCAGTAACCCACGTGCTACGTTCAACAGCGGAATATTACCTTAAACAGACCGTAAAAGGCGCATTAGCCAAAGCAAAACTCTCTATTAACGATATCGATTGTGTCGCACTCAATGCCCCGACAGCTTGGCATGCCGAGTTTTCCGCTAATGTATTGGGGATCGAACCCAAACGGGTCATCAATACATTTCCTCAATTTGCTTACAATGGCCCCGCCATGATGCCGATCCATCTGTATACCGCAGCGATACAAAAATCGATTAAGCCCGGCGGCATTATGCTGTTATACGCCTACGGAGGACAAACAGAAGCGTCAGCCGCTGTATTGCGCTGGCCTAATGTTATCCTTGGTGCACCACCGGAGCCTGCTTCCGTGATCGATCATAAAGACATACCGTAGATGACCTCTTTCAAGGTGCAAAATTAGTAAGCTTAACCAACGGCATTTGTTAACTTGCTGGATTTACGTTATTTTTGGTCAGATCACAAAATAGATTTCTCGAGATAAAGGGGGAATAAAACGCTCCTTGTTACTGCAATCTTCATCATGAAAAAGGTACTCAAAAATGGCAGTTGATGAAAATGGCTATATCTGCACATTAAAAAAGCAACCTATACCCGCGAGATATCAAGAACTACTCACATCTGTTCAATCACAACTACTCGCTCAGTATGGCGATAGAATTTGCAGTATTTTTATTTATGGTAGCGTTGCACGTGGCAAAGCTACTCCTCCTAAATCCGATCTGGATCTCTGTGTTATTTTTCACGGCAATATTGATAACACAGAGGCTTTAGCGCTCAGCAAGATAGGCGAAAATAGCCTTCGACTTTACCCTATTGTTCCAAAGGTGGATTTCGATATAGCCAGTCAACAGGAGGTCCTGTCACCGAATAACACCAACAGTTGGGGATACTGGCTAAAGCACCATTGCCGTATCATTTATGGTGACGACCTTTCCCGATATTTTCCCCTATTCCGCCCATCAAGGGCCATCGCCTTAGCCGTCAATGGTGATTATCACACCACTCTCTTAGATTACATTCAGAAAATGGCAAGTACGGATGATCAGGCAACGTTCTTAAAATTATCCAAAGAAGCTTCTAAGAAACTTATCCGCTCTACAAATATTTTACGGACGCCTAACGACACAGACTGGCCAGATACATTAGATGAACATATCACTCGGCTACACAATAAATATCCTGCCTTAGCGCATCAATTACCCTTTTTTATGGCGCAAATCCAGTTCGCGACTTACTCTAAAAAAGATTTTATCCCCCATTTGCACACGGCAATAACTCGCCTATTGCAAGCAGATGAAAGTATGAAAGCAAACGAAAAGGCCTGACCCCAGTTACTATCTGGGATCAGGCCTTGTAAGCAGTTCACTCGCCTATTGAAATGTTATTAATAGGCGACTTAGGCATTATTTTTTATAAACAATTTCGCCTTTTGGTTCATAGTCTGCCGCTTTTAGTGGTGAATGTTTTTCAATATAGCCTTTCAACACTTCCGCATCGACAAACCCTGTATTGACGTAGTTAGGATGATTATCGATTTTCGGATAGCCATCACCACCTATAGCATTAAAATTCAGTGTTGCCATACGGTAAGTTTTTTCAGGATCAACTGGCTTACCATCAATTTTCACGTCACTGATGCTACCATCCGGATTAACAGTCAGGCTGACATTATAAAACTGTGCGTAAGCGCCTGAATCAGGTTTCATGTTCGCAGCAGCCTGCAAATATGGAAGCACTTCGCTGCCTTTGAAGTCAACATACACTAATTCATTCGTAAATGGCTGTACCTTTAAAACATCTTTATATGTAATATCACCGCTCTCAATCGAATCACGGACACCGCCGCCACTCATAATTGCAAAATCAGCACCTGCACGCTCTTTTTGTGCCGCTAACAAGAGACGCCCCATGTTAGTTTGCACAAAACGAACTTTACTACGGTCGCCTTCGAGTTTGCCTTCAACAGAGCCAACTTTAACATTCAGCTGCTCACCCCCTTTCTCTTGATAAGGTGTCAGTAACTTCATCATTTCTGGGTTGTGCGCAATTTCTTGAGTGTAATAGACACGCTCAGTGGTGCCATCTTCTTTAGTCACTTTCTTTTTCAAGTTGATAGGGATCAATTGGTAATGTTTCAGTGTGAACTTACCATTTTTAAATTCGAAATCTGCGCGACCGACATATTTCCCCCATTCATGGGCTTGAACGATCCAAGTGCCATTTTGATTATCAGGTGCACAAGGTGTTCCCGGCACATAGTCGACTTGTTTATAGTTTTTATTCTCCGCAGACATACAAACGGGATCTTGTGAGTGACCACCTACTATCATATCTAAATATCCAGCAGGTAAACTACGAGCCATTTCAACATCACCCGGTGCATTCGAACCATGTTGACCGTCATCGTAGTGCCCCATATGGGTGGCTGCAATAATAATGTCTGGCTTTTCAGTCTCACGCAGCTCTTCAATCACTTTTTTCGCTTCTACCGATGGCGTTCTAAATTCCACGTCTGGGAAATTAGCTGGATTGCCGAGTTTCGCTGTATCGTCCGTGGTCAATCCTAATACGGCGATTTTGACGCCTTGCTTATCAAAAATTTGATAAGGCTTGAACAAGCGTTTACCGGTGCTAGTTTGGTAAATGTTGGCAGATAAGAATGGGAAATTAGCCCATTTTTCTTGGGTACGTAACACTTCAAGCGGATTATCAAACTCATGGTTACCTAATGCCATCGCATCATAACCGACTAAGTTCATCCCTTTAAAATCAGGCTCTGCATCTTGCAAGTCAGATTCAGGTACACCTGTATTGATATCACCACCAGAAAGCAGCAATAGGCTTCCACCTTGTTTCGCAACTTCATCACGGATTTCATCAACCACCGTTTTTTGAGCCGCTAAGCCATACTCACCGTGATCGTTATGCCAGAAGTGACCATGATGGTCATTAGTATGCAAAATGGTGATGTTATAGGTTTTATCTTTTTCCCAAGCATTTGCCTGTGCGATAGGCAACAGTGCTAAAGATACCGTTAATGCGCATACCGATGCTTTAAAGGTTAATTTCATCTCTTTCTCCCTGCCGATATAGGAATTTTGTGCGGTATAAGTAGATAATAAGTTTAATATCACCGCCTATCTTATACTCTATATCATTTAAGATACGTCACGGACGTATTACCATAGAAATATAAGGCAGGCTGTGTCTCATACGAATGAGCGCCGTCAGTAGCACCACACGTTGAAGTATGATGAGTATATAGCACAAAACCGCGATCATAATTAGATAACCAGTGCATAAAATGATGCTTGTTTCATTAAAGTGAGACATCAATCAAAATAATGACACGAGTGACTTTTTTTATCGTGATATTTATTAGTTCAAATAAATTACAAATACGCTATATTGATAACAATTGTGCAACACAACTAGAAGTTACTAACTATGAGCGACCAAACAACAAGTTCTAGCAATACCGCACCATCAAAGCCTATCAGCAAAACAGGCAAAACCGTTTTCAGTATTCTAACCGCAATTAGCTTCTCTCATTTACTGAATGATATGATCCAGTCTTTGATATTAGCTATTTATCCGTTATTGCAATCCGACTTTTCATTAAGTTTTGCACAGGTTGGTTTGATCACGTTGACTTACCAAATTACGGCATCACTACTACAACCGATCATTGGCTATTATACTGACAAACATCCACAACCTTATTCACTCCCAATAGGAATGGGCTTTACGCTAACAGGTTTGTTGCTACTCGCTATGGCGGAAACCTTCCCGGTTATTTTGCTTGCTGCTGCGCTGGTAGGAACAGGCTCTTCCGTATTCCATCCTGAATCATCTCGCGTTGCGCGTATGGCGTCAGGGGGGCGACATGGCCTTGCACAATCGTTCTTCCAAGTCGGTGGAAATTTAGGTTCCTCATTAGGCCCGCTACTTGCGGCACTCATCATTGAGCCATATGGTAAAGGGAACGTTGGCTGGTTCTCTCTAGCGGCCTTATTAGCTATTGTGGTTTTATTGCAAGTGAGCCGTTGGTATAAGCAACAGCATCGCACCACCAGCAAAAAACCAGTTCGTCACGTGGAAGTCAAAGTACTACCACGTAAAGCGGTGATTGGCTCATTGACGATATTGCTGATTTTAATTTTTTCCAAGTACTTTTATCTAGCCAGCATTAGTAGCTATTATACCTTTTATCTCATTGATAAATTTGGTGTTAGTGTACAAAACGCCCAGTTCCATCTGTTTATTTTTCTCTTTGCCGTCGCAGCAGGAACCATGATTGGTGGGCCTGTTGGCGATAAGATCGGGCGCAAATATGTTATTTGGTTTTCTATTTTAGGCGTTGCGCCTTTCACGCTAATGCTACCGCATGCTTCCCTGTACTGGACCAGTATTTTGACCGTTATTATCGGATTAATATTAGCTTCTGCATTTTCAGCCATTTTAGTCTACGCACAAGATCTCATCCCCGGTAAAACAGGCATGATTTCAGGGCTATTTTTTGGATTAGCATTTGGTATGGGAGGCGTTGGAGCGGCAGTGCTAGGGCAGATTGCCGATAAGACCAGTATTGAACAAGTTTATCAATATTGTGCTTTTCTACCATTATTAGGAATTTTCACTGTACTACTACCAAATTTAGAACAAAAATAACCATTTCTCTTTATTTCACCCATACTTATTGAAAAATAAGTATGGGCATTTCCTTCTATATCCCACTTAAAATTCAATAAAAAATCATAAAAATGACATCTTTGTAACGATTTAGCACTAATACAGTACTTTTATTTGAAAAACATTGAAATTTTTTAAGGAAATTTTTCTCAAATAACGATAAAATAGAATTATATGCAAAGCGCATTCCAAAATACGGGAATTTTATTCCTAAAAATTCAAATTAATAAAAGGAGACTAAATGGAGCATTCTACGCCCTTAATCACAACCATTGTTGGTGGTCTCGCCCTTGCATATTTGTTAGGTATGATCGCTCAGCGATTAAAAATTTCCCCTCTAGTGGGGTATCTTGCGGCTGGAGTCTTGGCCGGTCCTTTTACACCTGGTTTTGTTGCCGATACAACACTTGCACCTGAACTCGCTGAGATAGGTGTTATCCTACTGATGTTTGGCGTTGGGTTACACTTTTCGCTTAAAGATCTTATGGCGGTTAAAACCATCGCCATTCCCGGTGCTATTGCACAAATTGCGGTTGCTACACTGTTAGGTTTAGGCCTTTCCACCCTTTTTGGTTGGGGAACCTTTTCAGGGATTGTTTTCGGCCTCTGTTTATCCACAGCCAGTACCGTAGTGTTACTTCGCGCCTTAGAAGAGCGGCAACTGATTGACAGCCAACGCGGTAAAATTGCTATCGGCTGGTTGATTGTTGAAGATCTGGCAATGGTATTAACACTGGTACTACTGCCAGCCGCCGCCGCGATTATGAATTCAGAGCAAGCCAGCTTAAGTGAGTTACTCATCGGTCTTGCATGGACAATAGGTAAAGTTGTCGCCTTCATTATCCTCATGATAGTGATTGGCCGCAGAGTCATACCTTGGATTTTATCGCGCACCGCATCCACCGGCTCTCGTGAACTGTTTACATTGGCTGTATTGGCACTTGCATTAGGTATCGCCTATGCGGCTGTCGCCTTATTTGATGCCTCCTTCGCTCTTGGCGCGTTCTTTGCTGGTATGGTATTAAATGAGTCAGAACTAAGCCACCGTGCAGCACAAGACACATTACCGCTCAGAGATGCGTTTGCTGTTCTATTCTTTGTGTCTGTTGGTATGCTATTTGACCCTGTGGTCATTATTGATCACCCATTAGGTGTGATTGCTGTTCTCGCTATTATCATTGTGGGTAAATCCGCCGCAGCGTTGGTGCTTGTGCGTTTATTTGGTCACTCGCGGCGAACCGCATTAACCATCTCTGTCAGCCTTGCCCAAATCGGTGAGTTTGCCTTTATTTTAGCGGGGATGGGAATGGCGCTTGGCGTGATGGATAAAGAGGCGCAAAACCTTGTGTTAGCCGGTGCCATTGTCTCTATTATGCTTAACCCAGTGCTGTTCAGCTTATTGGATAAGTACTTAGAGAAGACCGAAACCGCCGAAGAGCAGTTACTCGAAGAGACTTTGGAAGAAGAAACTCAAATTCCTGTCGATATTTGTGGCCATGCAATTATCGTTGGTTACGGTCGTGTAGGAACTATGCTGGCAGATAAACTGCGTAGACGTGATATCCCATTAGTCGTGGTTGAAGATACTCGCGCTAAATTTGAGGAGCTAGCAGAAAACGGGTTCAGTGCTATTTTAGGTAACGGTGCTAATAGAGATATCATCAGCCTTGCTCGTATTGAGTGTGCAAAAACGCTGCTTCTTACCATTCCAAATGGTTATGAAGCAGGTGAAATCGTCGCGCATGCTAAAGAGCTAAACCCAGATATCACAGTAATTGTTCGCGCGCACTACGATGATGAAGTCAGCTTTATTAAAGAGCGTGGTGCTGAGCATATTATTATTGGTGAACATGAAATTGCTAAAGCGATGGCAACTTTTATGTGTAATGATGTCACTGAATATGGTTGCTCAATGGATGATGACCCTTCTCCCACAGCCGGTGAAGGTAAAAGTCTAGATGAATATCTAAAACCCTCTCATTAAAACACGTTTAAGGGAAGCTTCGGCTTCCCTTTGTTTATCTGGTAATTCTATTGTGTTAATCCCTGTATCAGGGATGCAGCTTACTCTTTTCAATCATGACTGGTTTACTGAGAGAGCGTGAACTGTTCGCCCCCGCCTAATATGCGATTTTTCACTATTAAAAATTCTAAAATAGAATAATTAATAATAAATAGATTCACATTTTCTCCACTTTTTAGCATAGATAAGTCGTTATACTCATCCCCGCCTAAACCATTATTGATGATATTTTTTGTGTCCTCTTCCCCCACGATGTGGGGGAATTTTTTTCTGGCATTGAGGTAAAAAAATACCCCACTGTTTTGCTCAAACAATGAGGCATTATGCAAAGGCTTGCGTATTAACGCTCCCAATAGGACTCTTCTAAGCTGTCTTCTTTTTCAGGTAGGCCACGCGTTAAACGCGGCGAATGTTGAGTCAAGACTTGATAGCTCACGCGGTTTGCATATTTGCACACTTGAGCAAGCGAAGAGTAAGTTAGATATTGGCGAGTATGCTTACTGGAATTAGGCACATTGAAGCGATGATAGGAGTTTGCGGTGATATCGTGTAGCAATGCGGATAACGCGCCATCTCCTGCACCATTAGTATTCATGATCTTTTCAGGTCCCCCCATATAAGGCTCAATATGAGAGTATATGCGCATAGGAACTTCACAATCTTGCTGGCGCATTGCGCGGCTAAATTCATAGAGGTTAAATTCAGGAATAGCGCCCGGTAATAATGGGTGTTGGGTGGTGCGTTTAAATGCTTCTTCCGTATAACCTGCCATATATAGCCCTGATGGCCCCGCCGTACACAGCACAAGATCGACCCAATTTAGAGCCATATCCGAAGCTAACAACGGGTCATTACACCCTGTTAGCTCTAGCGCCTCATCTTCATTCATCGCGACAACAGAGACATGCTCAGCCAGAAAATCACGCCAAAACTGAGGGTCTTGCGCTATCACGAACTTAGTACCGAGTGTTAGTACAACGGGAACATTATGCTTTTTAGCATAGCTAATCGCCTGCATCGTGGCTTCTGGCATGGTTTCACCGGGCTTGCAACGAACCAAATAAGCGGTCAAAACTAACGCCGAAGCGCCAGCAATAATCTCTTCTGGGATACTTTCAGGGCGTAGACGATTCATATGCCCTGGGCTAATCGCGAAGGTTCTCTCACCGTTTTCAGCAATAAGGGTAAAGCAGCGACCAATTGGCCCATCGACCCCTTGTAAATAGTTGAGATCCATGCGGCTCGATGTATGGCATAAATAGCGATAAGAGTAGCTTCCAATTTGAATGTTATTGCACATCGTTCCCAATAACACCGAGCGATCATCCGCCAGCACGGAGTAGTTATGCAGCGTATTCCCGATGGTTCCCCCGGCATACTCATGTGTGATTAATGCGTTACTGGTTAGCTCTTTATATAAAGCCTCTGCAACATCATCTTCAATCACTAAAGAGTGACCTTTACTGAGTTGATAGCGTTCAATGAATGCATCGTCGACTTTAGCTTCAATATCGACCAGTGTTTGATCGATACCAACAATATAAGATTGGCAGTTTTCGCCATCATCTAAACGCTCTTTAATAGGCTGTAACAGCGGATCTCTGAGGCTAACAGGAAAGTAGTGCTTTGATTTACGTTGACCGGGGAATTTCATAATGGATAAATTAGAGAGTATACATGGCACTATTCTAGCACGATAAATGCAAACCAGCACCTTAGACAAAGGCGCTGGCTTACATCAATAACACCTTTTAGTTAGCTATTATTCTTGTGATAGTCGCGATATAGCTCGCGCGACAGTACATAAGCACAACTCAGAATAAAGCCTAAAATAGCGCTCAGCATGATAATCAATACTGATTTAGGTGAATCTTTTTGAGTGGGTAGATCCGGCGCTAACATAAATTTAGCAGGGATAAAGTCAAGGGTATCAATATCAAGCTCTGATAGATTTTTAATGTAATGTTGGCGAATTTGTAGGTCTTCATTCAACAGAGCGATATCACGGTTTTGTAATTCAATCGCTAACTTCTTCTCAAGAGCTTCCGTACCTAATGCAATAGGGTAATCGGGGTCATCACTAATGATTGCCGAATCACTAACAATGGGCTTGCGCACACCCGCTGCTTTTGCAATATCAATAGCACGTTTTAACCTTTCAACTTTTACATCATATTCAGAACGGATCTTTGTCACTTCTTGCTTAAAAGTTTCATTAGCATAGACCAATTGCTGTGCAATCGCATTTTGAATATCTTTCTTAAACTGCTCTCTGACCTTAGTTGCCGTATAGCGAACATAACCAGACAGTAAGTCTTGGGCCTCAGAAGGTGTTGGCGCCACAAAAGTCAGTATGATGTCGCTAGAGGTACTGTTTTTCTCTTTTGACTGGTCCTTAAGGCCGATATTATTCGAAATAATAGTATTGACTAGCCGCTGCTGCTCATTTTCTTTATCTGTAGAATTCACTTGCTCTGACAACTTTTTGAAGTAATTGGTACTCCGAACATAAGCTTCTTGGTTAACTTTCGAACGATACTGGTCAATAAAGGCATTAAAGATCTGCTGTGCCGATAAATCAATCTTAACATCGAGCACACTCAACTGTGCGCTCAATGTATTGATATCTTTAATTTCCTCAGAAGAAGGTGGGATGACAACAGCCGTACTGCTCCACTTTTGAGGCAACTGAAATACCACAAATATACTGATAAGCGTGATAACAACAGTAATAACGATAATAAGAAGCTTATTCCTTAATAAAACAGCGAATAAAGCCATCAAATCGATTTCATCGCTTTGCTGTGAGTTAAATGGTGAGACTTGCTTTCCTTTTGCGGTTTTGCCATCCGGTGACTCTCTATCAGTGCTCATATCAGTTCCAATAAAATACAAATATTAACAATAAATTAACTTTTTATATTAACTAGTATAGTGAATTTTGATACTTATGATATATCGATTAACGCCATATTTAATATCAATTACAACTTTAGATTGTATTTATTGTACTAGTAATAAGTAATTTAAATAAGTTAATACTATCATCATTATCATTCAACGCAGGGATATAATGATACGATTCTCCGCCCTGACTTTTGAAAAAGTGTTGATTTTGCTCACTAATTTCTTCTAGTGTCTCTAAGCAATCCGCTGAAAATCCGGGGCAAATAACTTGTACTGACTTTACACCTTGTGAGGGTAATTGCTTCATCGTTTCATCAGTATAAGGGGTTAACCACGGCTCTCTCCCAAACCGAGATTGATAGGTCATCAATACTCTCTCTGCTGGGAAATTCAAGGCTTCTTTGACTAAACGTGTCGTTGCTTCACACTCTTGAGGGTAAATATCCCCAGTGTCTGCATAGCGTTTAGGAATACCGTGAAATGACAGTATTAATCGATCAGGCTCCCCGTGCTGCTCAAAACTTTGCTCTATGGAATTGACCAACCCTTGAATGTAGGCAGGATGCGTCGCATAGCTACGAATAAAATGTAAGGACGGTATCGTGCGCATTTGGCGGAAAATTGCCGAGATCCCATCATAAACTGCGGCGGTGGTTGAACAAGAGTATTGTGGATATAACGGTAGCACAATCAACTCTGTCACACCTTGGCTCATTAATGAATCAATTGCACTTTTCAATGATGGTGAACCATAGCTCATCCCAACTTCCATTGGGATATCAGGAAAACAAGCTGATAGCTTTGCTTTCTGACGTAGCGTGTAAGCAAGTAAGGGTGACCCCTCTTCTGTCCAAATCGATTGATAGAGTTTAGCCACTTTTGGTGAGCGAAATGGCAAGACAATACCGTATAAAATAGGCTTCCAAATCGCACGTGAAACATCAATCACTCGTACATCGCTTAAAAACTCTGCAAGGTAACGTTTCACTGCTGGGGTTGTTGGGGAATCAGGGGTTCCTAAGTTAACCAATAAAATGCCGTATTGACTTTTTGACATGGTAATTACTCCTTAATGATAATTATTCCCAACTTTATATCACAAAATATTGTCTTTTATTGTTTTCTAATGCTTGAAAAGCAAAGGCAGCGATAATCGCTGCCTTTGTTGATAACTATTGTTGAATATTAGCCAAGGATCTTCGCTAATTCTTCACTCACTTCAGTGACCTTGCGTGTACCATCGATTTTGAAGTATTTGGTGTTACCCGCATCAGCTTCTTTTTGATAGTAAGCAACCAAAGGTGCTGTTAAGTCATGGTATTCAACCAGACGCTTACGCACGGTGTCTTCTTGGTCATCTTTACGGATAGTCAGCTCTTCACCAGTGACATCATCTTTGTTTTCAACTTTAGGTGGGTTAAATGTCACATGATAAACACGACCCGATGGCGCATGCACACGGCGACCAATAATACGTTCAACAATGATTTCATCAGGCACATCGAATTCTAATACGAAATCGACATTAATGCCTGCTTCTTTCATCGCGTCTGCTTGAGGAATGGTACGTGGGAACCCATCCAACAAGAAACCATTGCGGCAGTCATCTTGTTTGATACGCTCTTTAACCAATGCAATCACTAACTCATCAGTCACTAATTTACCATTGTCCATTAGCTCTTTTGCTTTTAAACCTAGCTCACTACCTGCTTTAACTGCTGCACGTAACATATCGCCAGTTGAAATTTGTGGGATACCAAATTTCTCCATAATAAATTGAGCTTGAGTGCCCTTACCGGCGCCTGGAGCACCGAGCAAAATAATACGCATTGCGTAAACCCCTTGCTATTTAGTTTTTTATAATTTGAAAAGAAAACAAGATACCATACCATTAGCATGCCGCTTTACTCAAGAAGACACGTAAACGTTTTCGCATTTAACTTCTTTCGCAAAAGAAAAAAACCACGCTAAAGCGCCCGCTAAAACGTGGTTTTTGCTCAAAAACGAAAATCAATTATCTCATTATTTCATTAATAATTCATTGATTTTGCGGATAAATAAGTTTGGATCTTCTAAGGTACCGCGTTCAGCGAATAGCGCTTGATCAAGTAACACATTAACCCAATCTGCAAACAGCGCTTCATCCGTTATTTCAGATGCTTTTTTAACCAATGGGTGTGAAGGGTTCAGTTCAAAGTTGTATTTAACTTCTGGCGCTGTTTGACCCGCTGCAGCAAAGAGTTTCGCCATTTGAGTACTCATTTCATCCGCATTGGTCGTGACAATCGCTGGGGTATCCGTTAAACGATGCGTTAACTTAACCTCTTTGACGCGATCACCCAGCAACGTTTTTACTCGCTCAACAAATGGCTCTAACTGTTTATCAGCTTCTTCTTGCTCAGCTTTGTTTTCATCCGCCAGCTTATCTAGTGACTCATCAGCCTTACTAACAGATTGGAACTGTTTGCCATCAAACTCTGACAGATAGTTCATCATCCATTCGTCGATACGATCAGAAAGTAGCAATACTTCAATGCCTTTCTTACGGAATAGCTCTAAATGTGGGCTGCTCTTCGCGGCAGCATAGCTATCAGCAGTGATGTAATAAATTTTTTCCTGACCTTCAACCATGCGAGCAACATACTCTTCCAAAGACACATTTTGCACGCTGCTATCGTTATGGGTTGATGCAAAACGTAACAGTTTAGCGATAGCTTCACTGTTACTCATATCCTCAGCAGGCCCTTCTTTCATCACTAAACCGAACTGTTGCCAGAAAGATTGGTATTTTTCTGCGTCGTTTTTCGCCAATTTTTCTAACATTTGCAGAACACGTTTAGTGAGTGCACTACGTAGGCTACGAGTCAATGCGCTGTCTTGTAAAATTTCACGCGACACGTTGAGTGGTAGGTCGTTTGAATCCAATACACCGCGGACAAAACGTAAATAGTTTGGCATAAATTGTTCTGCATCATCCATAATAAAGACGCGCTGAACATACAATTTCAAACCATGGCGTTGCTCACGATTCCACAAATCAAACGGGGCTTGTGAAGGGATATACAGTAAACTTGTGTACTCTTGTTTACCTTCAACACGGTTATGAGACCAAGTCAGTGGGTCTGCATAGTCATGAGAGATATGCTTATAAAACTCGGTATATTCCTCATCGGAAATTTCAGACTTATTACGCGTCCACAGTGCTTTTGCTTGGTTAATTTTTTCCCAAGTGATAGTGCCATCTTCTTCGTTCTTAACTTCAATCTCAACAGGCAATGCAATATGGTCAGAGTATTTGCTGATTACCGAGCGCAAGCGCCAGCTATCTAAAAATTCTTTCTCATCTTCGCGTAAATGAAGGGTTATTTCCGTACCACGATCGGCTTTTTCGATATCAGCGATAGTGTATTCGCCTTCACCTGCTGATTCCCAAAATACCCCTTGATCTGCTGCTGCACCAGCCGCACGGCTGCGGACGGTCACTTTATCAGCCACAATAAATGCAGAATAGAAACCAACACCGAATTGACCAATCATTTGGCTATCTTTCGCTTGGTCGCTTCCCAGAGATTCTAAAAAGGCTTTTGTTCCTGATTTAGCGATAGTCCCTAAGTTCTCAATCACTTCATCACGGCTCATACCGATACCGTTATCGCTAATTGTTAGGGTGCCATCTTCTTTGTTCGCGCTGATACGAACACGTAACTCACCATCATTTTCATACAACTCAGGCTTTGAAAGTGCACGAAAACGTAATTTATCTGCCGCATCAGATGCGTTTGAAATAAGTTCACGCAAAAAGATTTCTTTGTTTGAGTAAAGAGAGTGGATCATTAACTGGAGAAGTTGCTTAACTTCGGATTGGAACCCACGAGTTTCTTGTCCTTTCATACTCATTAATGCCTCTTATATCATCAATCTAATGGGATAATTTTGACTTATCGATGGAGTTTAATTGGGGGCAAAAAATAGGAATTCAACTCATTAAGGTAAAAAATGCATTACGGCAATAAAGATAACAGCTAACGAAAAGCGAAAAAAGAATGGCGAAACGCGGGAAGTTGCGAGCTACAGCGGGCCGTAAGCGTACGCACTCCAAGTCGCATACCTAAGTATGTGACTCAGATAGTTAGGAAGCCTGTAAAGCTGTAGCTTGGAGTAAAAATTAGAGGCGCTGACGACCCGCAAGTGAATGCGATAGCGTTGTGCCGTCAACCATTTCTAATTCACCACCGACAGGTACGCCATGCGCAATGCGGCTTGCAGCCACCCCATATTGGGCACACATTTGTGCAATATAGTTTGCCGTCGCTTCACCTTCTACAGTTGGGTTTGTCGCAAGTATCACTTCGATAATGGTTTCAGAAGACAACCTTTCTTCTAGCCTATCAAGCCCAATATCCATCGGCCCAATACCATCAAGGGGTGATAAATGCCCCATCAGTACAAAGTAGCGCCCAGAAAATTGCCCTGTCTGCTCAACAGCATAGATATCTGCTGGACTTTCGACCACACAGATCAACCCGTTTTGTTGGCGACGTGGATTTTCACAAATATTGCACACCTCTTGTTCTGTAAAGGTGCGGCAATCGCGACAATGACCAATTTCAGACATGGCTCGAGTGAGCGACTGCGCAAGGCGCATGCCGCCACTACGGTCACGCTGAAGCAGATGAAATGCCATACGCTGCGCTGACTTTGGTCCTACCCCAGGGAGACAGCGCAAGGCTTCCATCAATGACTCAAGAAGCGGACTTGTTTGCATTAGAACGGCATCTTAAAGCCTGGTGGCAATTGCATTCCACTGGAAACACTTGCCATTTTTTCTTTTTGCGTTTCTTCGATACGGCGAGCCGCATCATTAAATGCTGCCGCAATTAAGTCTTCTAGCATCTCTTTGTCATCTTCAAGAAGACTCGGATCGATTTCAACACGGCGGCAGTTATGTGAACCATTGATGGTAACTTTGACTAGGCCGGCACCAGATTCGCCTGTTGCTTCTAGATTGGCGATTTCTTCCTGAACTTTCTGCATTTTTTCTTGCATTTGTTGGGCTTGTTTCATCAAATTGCCCAAACCACCTTTACCAAACATAGTTATCTCTCACTACTGAGGCTACAGCTTACTAACAGAGACTGTAGCGTTAAACGGGGCGAATACTCTCTTCATCTAGCTGCGCATCAAACATTGAGCGTAGCTTTTGAATCGTTTTATCCGCAATAATTGACTGACGGGCTTGCGCCAGTTTCTCTTCATAAATCGCCTGTCGCCATTCAAGTGGCGTTTTTACTGCCGTATTATCATCTTGAACGATTTTCAGTTCAACAGGTTGACCATAATGTTGGCTCAATGCACTTTGTAACGCTTCATGCGCTGAAGGCTTATTCAAATGACGCTGTGCTGAGCGTAAATGAAGTACAATGTGCGAGCTGTCTATTTTCTCTATATATGAATTCAAAGCTAATTGTTCAACCAGCTTAGGAATATTTAATTGTGCGATCTCGGCAGACCAGCTATCACGCGCCCGACCTTCTTCAGTAATTTTCGCGGCTAATTCCGGGGTTTTCTCATATTCCAACGCTTCTTTTATTTCTGTTGGTGTTGTAACCGCCTCTTTGGTATTAGCCTCTTCAGACTGTGGACGCCACTGATAAGGTTTTGGTTTCGCCGCTTTTTTTACGTCAGATGCGCGGCTAGCCATATTTTGTTGGTGCTGGCTAGTGACGGCGGCCAGCCTCTCAAGTGCTGACATCGCCGGCTTAGCCTTTTCAGGCGCGGCCGGTTTATTCTTTTTTGCGTCAGGTCCCTCATTTTGAGAGGAGTGTAACGCTTCCTTTGCTTTTAGTAGCTGCAATGTCGGGCTATTTTCCGATATTGCAGCATTTGCTGTTGCCGCTGTTGGCTTAGGCGGTACAGAACGAGCAGGCTCTATCGCTGTCGGTGCTGGTGCAGCCACTACCGTGGGTGTCACTGGCTCCTCAATAATGCTTTTGGGATGGAATGCCAGTGCACGTAACAGCGCCATTTCAACCCCCATGCGACGCTCAGGGGCATAGGGAAGATCTCGACGACCAACAAGCAAGGTTTGATAAAAGAGTTGCAAATCAGCAGGCGAGATCATTCGGGCAATTTGCCTGAGCCGCCCCTCTGTTGATGATGGATCCGTCTCTTTAACGGCTGGTAACAGCTGGATCATGGCAATACGATGCAACAAGGAGAGGATTTCAACCAGCAAATTCTCCCAATCCGCTCCTCGGCTCGCCGCATGCTCTACCTCTGACATGACCGCAATACCGTCAGCTCGAACCAAGGCTTCAATGATAGCGAGTGGCTGCTCATCATCGAGCGTGCCGAGCATTTGACTGACAATATCTGCCGTCACTTTTCCTTGCCCCATCGCAATCGCTTGGTCCGTTAGGCTGAGGGCATCTCGCAAACTGCCATCAGCGGCGCGAGAGATCAGTTGGCGCGCTCGAGTATCGTGTTCAATATTTTCTGCAGTGAGAATATGCTCAAGTTGCTCGCTGATTTGGCTGACATCCAACGCTTTTAAGTGGAATTGCAAGCAACGTGACAAAATAGTCACTGGCAATTTTTGCGGATCTGTCGTCGCCAAAAGAAATTTGACATGTTCAGGCGGCTCTTCAAGGGTTTTTAACAACGCATTGAAGCTATGGCGCGATAGCATATGAACTTCGTCAATCAGATAAACTTTGAAGCGTCCACGTGCAGGGGCATACTGAACGTTATCCAGTAGCTCTCGCGTATCTTCCACTTTTGTTCTGGATGCCGCATCAATTTCAATCAAATCCACAAACCGCCCTTGTTCTATCTCTTGGCAATTTGTGCATTTACCACAAGGTGTCGCAGTGATCCCCGTTTCACAGTTAAGACCTTTAGCAAACAGACGAGCAATTGTCGTCTTGCCGACACCACGAGTGCCTGAAAAAAGATAGGCGTGGTGAAGCCTCTGGTGTTCCAGACCATTTGCAAGCGCGGTCAATACATGTTGTTGACCTACGACATCTGAAAATTTTTGGGGGCGCCACTTACGGGCAAGTACCTGATAGCTCATGAATTATGCAGTTTCTAAACATGGTATATAGCACCATGCTACCACAGCCTCTGCCCTTACGGCGAGACCGTGATAAAAATAGTAAGGAAAATAGTGAGGAAACGAGAATTAGTGACCTGGGAACTCGACTAAGCTAAATGAGTGGATCCCTTCTGCGGCAAGGCGCTCCTCGCCACCTAAATCAGGTAGGCTAATAATGAAGGCAGCATCAACAATTTTAGCACCGAGTTGCTTGATCATTCTTACTGTCGCTTCAATCGTTCCCCCTGTTGCCAGCAGGTCATCAATGACTAAGACGTTATCTTCAGGCTGGATACTGTCTCGATGGATTTCAAGAGTATCTGTACCATATTCCAAGTCATAGGTCATACTTAATACTTCACGGGGCAATTTCCCTTTTTTACGTACAGGAACAAAACCAACCCCTAAACGTAATGCGACTGGTGCACCAAACAGAAAACCGCGGGCTTCAGTACCTACAATTTTAGTTACCCCTTTATCTTTGTAATGGTCAACCAACAAATCGATGGTGGCCTGATAAGCAGCAGGGTTATTTAATAGTGTGGTAATATCGCGAAATAGCACCCCTTCTTTTGGGTAATTAGGGATGGTTGCAATACTTTCTTTAATTAATTGCAGTTGTTGCTCTTTAGCAGTCATAATAAGTGCCAATCAGTATAGTAAACACGAAAAGGTAGAATCTATTTAAAGTACCATAAAAATGCAATAAGGGGCTGCTTATTTGCGGCAAGTTTTATTGTTACACATCAATTTTCCATGATTTTTCACTTTTAGCGAGAACAAAAATGAAAGTACAGCCTCTTTTAGATGCGCTAAAAACGCAAATTGACGCATTGCAAGCTCGTATTGCGCCTATTGCAGATCAGGAATTTTCACACGCTCGCTTTGATACTCAGCTTTTTAGTACAAAATCAACGCATCTAGGAGATTGCCAGAAAGAGTTAGATAAGTTGTATCAGCAACTTTGTCACAGTGTGTCACTCAACCATAAAGAACAAGTTAACTTTCTGACAGAAAAAATTGCTCACCAAATTCAAGCGCTGTCTCGTGAACTATCGACACAGGGCTTACGTAAAAAGGAGAGTCATTATCAAGAAAAGAAAGAGCAAGTCGACCTATATGAGCGTTTATCCCAACATCAAGACTATGAGCGCCGTTTATTAGCAATGGTGAGTGAACGCGAATTACAGCTAAACAGTCTAACCAATCAGGCACAACGCCACCAATGCCAAAAAGATATCGCCGCATTAGCCGGCCGTTTATACCGTTGCCGACAAGCGTTGATACGAATCGAAAAAGCAATAGAACATCAAGAAAATCAATATTTAGATTAAATAAAGCGAACCATTTTTGGATGTAGCCTCATTCCATAACAGAAAACGAAGGCTACACAATTGCTTTATATTAATAATCTTGATTACTTACCTTTCATAACCAATTTAATACAGTAGCTACTTACTATCGCAAATAGACCCCCTATCAATGTTTCCATGATCCTTTCGGACAATAAGTGATAGTCAACATTATTAAAATAAATCGACATTTCAATAAGCGATAATACAAGCCCTGTGAGACAAATTGTTCCAAATACGTTATTTTTCTTTGTATTACTAATTGGAATTAAAAACGAAAAGAGAAGAATTAATGCAAAACCAATGTATGGCATTAATACTGATGCGTTAAATGCCAAGTAAAGAACAAAAACAACAATCAATGTGCCAATCACTCTATCACGAGTTAATTTAACAATATTTGTTAACTTAAGATTTAATACAAAAATAAAGGTCAAAGGCGCCCAAAAGAAGTGATCAACGTTGATTGCTCTTGATGATAAGACACAACATAATAAACCAACTGCGTAGATCAGTGACTGGCAGATCAAATGGTAAGTGACCCTATCCCTTTTTAATGAAATATACCTTTTAATTTGAAAAAAAGTAATTTTCTTCCGTTTACTGATGCTATAACAAAAGGTTAGTGTTATGAACGTCCCGATCAGTAACCCTATCACCAGACCATCAAAACTGGATTTATTCAATGTCGCCCCTATGATGAAGAAAATCATAAAGTACTTAAATGACATCTCTAAAGAGGAGTCAACATTATAAAGTTGATAGTAGAAAAAAGGTGATAAGAATAAAACAATAAAAAATAGATAGCTAAAACCTAAATAGTAGCCAAGTGCAGTTCCTACAAAAACAAACAGCGAGCATAATAATGAATAAATTATATTTTTATAACGTGTGGCTTTATTAAAAATAGTATAACCATGAAGTGTTGATAGCGAGCTCCATAACGTCGCATCAATACCTGCAATATAATAAGTAACAATAAAACTTATCACTATACAAATTGTTAAATAAAAACTTTCTGATAATTTCACCACAAAATCACCTAGTTATACCACTAATAATAACTAGCAACATTAGCACGCATATAATTCAATAACAATAAATATACTGTCATAATGTTAATAAATAAAGAAATAACAATTTTTAGATTATCAAATCAATGCAATCTATTTTCAGTCATCAATAAAAGATGAGTTGAATTAATAATTTTCCGATATATTTAACATTAGTAGTATCATTATTCGATTTAGCAATTCATATCCTCATGATAAATATGCTCAATATCTGTTCATGTTTTACAGTGAAAATCATCACCGTTATCATTAAATAATATCAACTTGCTCACATTTCGATAAAAATTTAATATCTATCAATATATAAATAGCAAAAAATTCGTATCATAATAGCCCGCTGTCAATAATAAGGAGTCAGAATGGATTCTTTAAAAGATGCCCCAAAAGAAACACAGCTTGCTGTTGATTTAATCTACTTACTTGAAACATCAGATATTGAAACTGATATTGTTCTCAAAGCCCTTGAAATTGTAAAACATGACTATTTAGTCAAACAGGCTGCCGAAGCAACCTGTTTAACCGATGACTAAACCGTGTTAATCGTTATCCCCTTTCTTTAAATTTGGGTCACGCTTAATTTCTTGGATCACTTCACCTTGGTCATTATGAAGGTGAACTTCTAGTTGGTTAAAGGCGATATTGATATCGTTTTCACGGCATAACCTGTCGATTGCACGATGTACTTCATCGCTGGTCGTTCCTCTATCACCAATTTGGCGTACATAAAAACGCAATTCATGATCTAAGGTGCTCGCCCCAAATCCTGTGAAATATACCGCTGGTGCAGGATCTGTCATCACCTTACTATTCGATGTCGCCGCATTAAGTAGCACTTGTTTCACTTTATCGAGATCAGAGCCGTATGCCACACCAAGTGCAACCGTGATCCGCGTGACAGTATCTGAAAGCGACCAGTTAATTAGGCGTTCCGTTACAAATGCTTTATTTGGGATGATCACTTCTTTGCGATCAAAATCAATTATGGTTGTTGCTCGAATACGGATCTTACTCACCGTACCTGAGTAGGTGCCGATAGTCACGGTATCGCCAATACGGATCGGGCGCTCAAATAACAAAATGATCCCGGAAACAAAGTTAGCAAAGATTTCCTGCAAACCAAAACCTAAACCAACCGTTAATGCGGCCGCTAACCATTGCAATTTGCTCCATGTGATACCTAGCATACCTAGAGAAGTTATCGCCCCGATCCCGACAATAATGTAAGTTAAAATTGTCGTGATCGCGTAGGTTGAGCCTTGACGTAATTTTAACCGTGATAATACTAAAACCTCTAATAATCCCGGCAAGTTACGAGTCATGATCCATGCCACCACAATAATCACCATAGCCAATAATAAGTTTGCTAAGGTCACCGACTGTAAGGTGTTGCTACCTTCGGCGGTCGTTGCCGTGTAATGCCATAAATCAACACTATCTAAAAATGAGAAAATAGTAATGAAATCAGACCAAATGGCATAAAAACCTAATGCAAAGATAATAAACAAGACCATTGTGGTTAAGCGCAATGATTGTTGGCTAATAAGCTCAATCGTCATTGGTGGCTCTTTAATTGGCTCGTTCTCACTCTCCTCTTGGTTTTGTGCTTTACGACGCTCAATTGCGCGTTGATAAGCGAGTTTCCGAGCCACTAACGTTAGACCACGTAAACACGCATTGTAAGTGATATACCAAAGCAGCAATAAATACAGGCTATCTAACCAACGATTAGCAAGACGCAACGTTGTATAGTAGTACCCAGCCATCATTAAACCAATCAATACCAAAGGCGAGAACGTTAATATTGTTATCACTACTGAACGCGTTAAATGGCTGCCCTTCTCTTTCCAAATATGTTTGCAAAATGGCAATGTAAAAATAAACAGCATCAACAATGACAATAAAACAATTAATTGCCCAATCACGTCTTCAGAAACTTTTAGAGGATTAATCACCCCATACGTAGAAAAATAAATTAATGGCAATAAAGGCAGTGACAGACGCGTTACTCGACGCCGTGTTTGTGCGGCAAATTTGGGGTCAATACCAAAATGTTTTTCTGCAATTCCTTTGGGTTTTAACACACGCCAAGTTAATTCAAATAACACCCAAAAAGTGGCTAATTGCAAACAGAGCGCCCAAACAAATTCACCTTGAACATTACCTGTTTTTAAAAACCAGTAACCTAAAGCCACCAGCACTAACGCCGTCGGTAAGGTTTGCAAAAGAGTCAAGAACAGCGCGAATGGCGTATTTAATAAACTATCTTGCCTTAAGCTAGATAAGCTTTGATTTATCTGTTGTAGGCGAGCCGAAATTTTGTGGTATAACCAAACAAACACTAACGCCAATAATAGCAGTGGAACAACGACAAATAATGAGTTTGTTATTCCTTTTTTGATGCTGCCTTTTGACAGGCTAAAATCAAAATTATTGATTTGTTGTGTTGCCGCTTCTGGAAATGCACTGACCCAAGTAAGGTCGATCGGCTTATTACTGTTTACCCAGAAAATTTGTTGCGCCAACGTATGTTCCAGTGAACTCACTACACTCAATAACTGTTTTTGGTCGAGCTGCAAATTAATGGCCTGAGAAATTTGGTTACCTAATTGCAGGTTTAATTCATCTAGTAATTCACGCCTTACATCCAGCAGCTTCGTTAATGCCTCTTTATCTTCTGTGGAAAGTAATTGGCTATGACCTTGCTCAGCGCCTGATTTTTCTGCTAATTGCTTTTCTATATTCGCAATATAATTATTCACTTGGTATAAAGCGTCACGTTGTTGATTAACGTCAAACTGCTCCAGACGTAAATCAGCAATCGTATTAGGCAGATTTTTGGTTAAAATATCATCAGGAAGGTCAATTTGTTGCTGGAATAAAATACGCGATAACAATAGGCTTCCACGTAGGACATTAATTTGCTCTTTCAAGTTGCGTTCTGATTGCGTTGCTCGTTCTAGCCACGCTTTCACGCGAATGCTATTTTGTACCATGCGGTTATTTCCTTGAGTGACTTCAATCAAGCGCTCACTCAGGGCATTATTCATCGCTAATTCTTTTTGAATTAATGGGTTTTGTTTTAGTTGTAAATCGCTTTCAGTGGAGGTTTGTGCTTCTCTTGCCGTTGCTTCAGAGTCATTAAGCCGTTTATCACTGATATAGGATTGAAGCAATTCAATCCGTTTTTCAAGTTGTTCGATATAAAAAATCGTATAGTCACGTTGCTTTTGTAATACTTCTTGCAACTGAGTATTGCCTTGTAATACCCGCTTTTGATATTCGTTTTGTTGTTGCAAATAATTCTGCTCTATTTGCAGTAGCTCAATTTGCGTATCGCGTAACTTTGCCGAGTCATTAAATACATTATTTAATTCATTGCGAATTTCTTGTAACCGACGAGCATTCTCCAACATGATGGTTTGCGCCCTTTCAGGCTGAGTTTGCAAACTAATTAAATAGCTATTATAGCTAGCCAAATCATTTTGCTCTGCTTGTAGCTGCTCTAAGGTATTACTGAGCATAGTTTCCAGCTGACTTTGGGGAATGTTTTTGATGCTATTAGCAAAATTCAGTGCATCTTCTTCGCTACTCTTTTTAAGCTGCTGCAAAGCACGAACAGCATGCTTTGCATCTTCACCCGCTCTATCTAGACTTTTTTGCAGTTCATCCGACTTACTATCAAGTTTGCTTAACTCATCATAAAAACCCAGCGACTTTTCAATATCTGCAATAGCCAGTTTATCTTCAGCACTCGGATGGCTTTTTTTATTTAATGTATTCAGTTTATTTTGAATATCATTTTTATTTGGAAGAGAGCTATTTACCACCGCATGGCTATAGCCAGAAAAAAGCAACATAAAGAGTGCGCAAATCATGATGAATTGCCGAACCCATTGATATTTAGTCGTCTGCATGGATGAACCCATAAAAGGTTTTTTGTATCTTGTTGAGTCAATAATGTACTGCTAACTTTTGCTAACAGCACATTATATTTTTAAAATGTCAGAACCTTATCTGCTTCTAATGTCCAAGCTGCAAGTTCAACTAAAGTGCCAATTTCCACGCCATCGGCTAAGGGAAGTTCACTCACACCACGTGCATCTGTGCAGGTTTTGCATAATTTCACCGCCACTTGCTGTGCCGTTAGAATTTCCAACATCTGTTGAATATTATAACCTTCTTTCGGCTTTTGCCCCTTAAGACCCGCTGTAACCGCATCTGACATTAAAAACACTTTCAGTTCTGTTTGTGGGTGCTGCTCTTTGAGTGTAATCGCCAAACGTAATGAGTTAAATAAAGTTTCATTACCATAAGGGGCGCCATTAGCAATAATCAAAATTGATGACATGGTATTTTCTCCGGTTATTCAGTCTGATCCGTTTTTACGCGTAATGATGGACTGTATTTCAATGTTTCTAGCATCGTTTCCACCAATATTTCCGTACGTTTATGTATCTTAAAACTATCAGGCTGCAATAACCAGTTTTCAAGTAACCCAGCCATCATGGCGCGGATCATAATTGCCCCACACTCTAAATCGAGATTAGCTGGGAGTTGCCCTGCTTCAACACAATGGCGTAGGAGTTCAATGATACGATGATGACTAGCAACGTAATTCTCTTTTTTTAAATCAACAATGGCCGCCATATCTCCTACCAATTCACACTTGTGGAACAGAATATCCATCAAAGCGCGGTTTTTAGGGCTTTCAATAAAATCTGTCAAAATATAAACTAAAATTTCTTTTAGAATTGCCAGTGGATCATTACTATACTTCAAACGATAATAATTTTCGGCCTGTTGTATTTGACTGTCACTAAACTCACAAGCTTGGTGGAATAGGTCGACTTTATTTTTGAAATGCCAGTATATCGCTCCGCGGGTCACACCAGCGGATTTGGCAATATCGGCTAAAGATGTCGCCGATACACCTCGTTCAGAAAAGGTTTTGATGGCAGCATCTAAAATTTCCTGACGGGTTTCTTCGGCCTGTTGTTTAGTTTTTCGTGCCATTGTAACTCGTTTATCGACAAAGCTGATTTACATACATTCGTGTATGTTTGTACTATAGCATAGTGATAAATCTTATTGTTTACCATTTTTCTTATATTGTTTTTTACTCATGTTGATTAATTGAGGTTAACTTATGCGAAAAAACAGAGGGGTGTTACCTCTGGCTCTGTTGGTTCTTTCAGGTGGCTTAGCTTTATCAGGTTGTAACGATGAACAGAAAGGTGGCGGTGAACGCCCGGCGCCTGAAGTAGGAATTGTTACGCTAAAAGCCGAACCTCTGACTATCAAGACCGAATTACCTGGACGTACATCCGCATATCGTGTCGCAGAGGTCCGTCCACAGGTAAGTGGCATTATACTCAAACGTAACTACAAAGAAGGTAGCGATGTTGAGGCCGGAACGTCTTTATATCAGATAGATCCAGCGCCTTTCCAAGCCACTTATGATAGTGCGAAAGCTGAACTTGCTAAAGCGCAAGCTAATGCAAATTTGGCCGGTTTGACGGTAAAACGCTACAAGCCACTTTTAGGTACTAATTACATTAGTCAGCAAGAATACGATCAGGCAACATCAACTTATGCACAAGCTTTAGCGGCTGTGAAAGCAGCAGAAGCTGCCGTTGAAACTGCGCGTATTAATCTGAACTATACCAAAGTTACTGCGCCAATCAGTGGTCGCACGGGGAAATCAAATGTCACCGAAGGTGCTTTAGTTTCTTCTGGTCAAGCCACTGAGTTGATGCGAGTTCAACAGCTTGACCCTATCTATGTTGATGTGACGCAATCCAGTGAAGATTTCTTGCGTCTACGTAACGAGATAGAAAAAGGCGCTCTACAAAAAGAGCCGGGCAAAGCCCCTGTGAGCTTAGTCATTAATAATGGCCAAGAGTATGCCCAAAAAGGTGCTCTGGAATTCTCTGATGTCACTGTGGATGAAACAACAGGTTCAATCACAATGAGAGCAGTCTTCCCGAACCCAAATAAAGAGCTTATGCCAGGAATGTTTGTGCGCGCTATCTTAGAAGATGGTGTCATGGAAAAAGCGATTTTGGTTCCTCAACAAGGTTTGGCTCGTACTCCACAAGGTGACGCTCAAGTCATGGTGGTAGGTAAAGACGATAAAGTTGAAGTCCGAAAAGTAAAAACAGCACAAGCTGTAGGCAACAAATGGCTAGTCACTGATGGTTTGCAAGATGGCGATCGCGTTATTGTGATTGGCCTCCAAAAAATCAAACCAGGTCTTGTTGTCGTTCCTAAGGAAGCTAATTTAGAAGCGCAATCTATAGACAATCAGGCACAACCTGAACAAAAGTCTAAGTAAGGGAGCGGTTGATTAATGCCTAAGTTTTTTATAGAAAGACCAATTTTTGCATGGGTAATTGCTATTATTACTATGCTTGCTGGTCTGTTGGCAATTATCAAGTTACCTGTGGCACAGTATCCGACCATTGCACCGCCGTCTGTTTCTATCTCGGCAAACTATCCGGGCGCCGATGCATCGACGGTACAGAACACAGTGACTCAGGTTATCGAACAGAATATGAATGGTATCGATAACTTGGTGTATATGTCATCAACCAGTGATTCATCAGGTTCTGCTAATATCATGCTGACGTTTGAAGCCGGTACGGATGGCGACATTGCACAGGTTCAAGTGCAAAACAAACTTCAGCTCGCGATGCCATTACTTCCCCAAGAAGTACAGCAACAAGGTATTAGCGTTGATAAATCTACCAGCTCATTCTTAATGGTAGCCGGCTTCGTTTCTGCCGATGGCTCAATGGGACAATATGATATTGCCGACTACGTTGGCTCTAATATTAAAGACCCACTTAGTCGTGTTAATGGTGTTGGTGAAACACAGTTGTTTGGTACGCCATATGCGATGCGTATCTGGTTAAAACCAGAAATGCTCGTTAAGTACAACATGACAACAACCGATGTTATCAATGCAATTAAAGTACAAAACAACCAAGTGGCGGCAGGTCAATTAGGGGGAACACCTCCAGTTGCAGGCCAACGCTTGAACGTTTCTATCATTGCACAAACCCGTTTAAACAACCCTGAAGAATTCGCCAATATCCTCTTACGAGTCAATAAAGACGGTTCTCAAGTACGTTTAAAAGATGTAGCAACGGTTGAACTTGGCGCTGAAAACTACAGCACCATTGCGCGATTTAATGGTAAAGCCGCAGCAGGTATCGGTATTAAGCTAGCGACGGGCGCTAACGCGCTGGATACGGCGAACAATGTCCGTGCAGCACTAGCGAATATGGAACCATTCTTCCCTGAAGGGTTAGAAATTGTTTATCCATATGATACAACGCCATTCGTTAAGATTTCGATTAACGAAGTTGTTAAAACGCTCGTTGAAGCAATCATGCTGGTTGTTGTAGTAATGTATCTGTTCTTACAGAACATTCGTGCCACATTGATACCAACAATTGCGGTTCCTGTCGTCTTGTTGGGAACATTTGCCGTCTTGGCCGCATTTGGATACTCGATCAACACCTTAACCATGTTTGCGATGGTACTCGCTATCGGTCTTCTCGTGGATGACGCCATCGTTGTGGTTGAAAACGTTGAACGTGTTATGCAAGAAGAAGGTTTATCACCAAAAGAAGCAACCAAGAAGTCCATGGGGCAAATTCAAGGTGCGTTGGTGGGTATCGCCATGGTACTGTCCGCGGTATTTGTTCCAATGGCCTTCTTCGGTGGCTCAACAGGTGCAATTTACCGTCAGTTCTCCATTACCATCGTTTCAGCCATGATCTTATCGGTACTGGTTGCAATGATCTTAACCCCTGCACTTTGTGCCACTATATTAAAGCCAATTAAAAAAGGCAGTCATGGTAGCCAAAAAGGGTTCTTCGGCTGGTTTAACCGTACATTCGAAAAGCAAGCACACCACTATACTGATAGTGTTAGCCGCATGTTGAATGGTACAGGCCGTTACTTGCTCATTTATCTCGTATTAGTGGCAGGTATGGCGTTAATGTTTATCCGCCTTCCTTCTTCATTCTTACCAGAAGAAGACCAAGGGGTATTCTTAGCGATGGTTCAATTACCACCAGGATCAACGCAAGAGCAAACACAAGCTGTACTGGATGAAGTTAACACTTACTTCCATACCAAAGAAGAACGTAACGTTGAGTCTGTCTTTACCGTTGGTGGATTCAGTTTCGCGGGTCAAGGCCAAAACATGGGTCTCGCATTCGTGGTTCTGAAGAATTGGAGTGAACGTAAAGGCGATGAAAACCACGTTGAAGCGATTGTGGGTCGTGCAAACGCTGCACTATCACAAAAGCAAGAAGCATTGATTTACGCCTTTAACCTACCTGCTATTGTTGAGTTAGGTACGGCCAACGGCTTTGACTTTGAATTGGTTGACCAAGGTAACTTAGGACATGATGCCTTAATGGCGGCACGTAACCAGTTACTTGGTTTAGCGGCTCAACACCCTGAAATTTTGCAAGGTGTTCGTCCTAACGGGCAAGATGATACATCACAATACCGTATCTATATTGATCAACAAAAAGCGCAAGCACAAGGTGTCGCTATTGCAGATATCAATGCAACGCTAAGTTCAATTTTCGGTGGTACTTATGTAAACGACTTTATCGACCGTGGTCGTGTTAAGAAAGTTTACGTACAAGGTGATGCAGAAAGCCGTATGCTACCTTCGGATATTAGTTCATTGTATGTTCGAAATGCCGAAGGGAACATGGTGCCATTCTCTGCCTTCTTGGATGAATCTCAAGATCCTTGGAAATATGGTTCACCGCGTTTAGAGCGTTATAACGGTGTTCCTTCAATGAACATTCAAGGGCAAGCAGCATTTGGTCAAAGTACAGGTGATGCTATGCTGATGATGGAAAAACTGACAACTGAAAACCTACCGAAAGGGATTGGTTATGAGTGGACAGGTATGTCATATCAGGAACGTTTGTCTGGTAACCAGGCACCTGCCCTGTATGCTATCTCACTGATTGTTGTCTTCCTATGTCTGGCAGCCCTATATGAGAGCTGGTCTGTACCATTCTCTGTTATGTTGGTTGTTCCATTGGGTATTATCGGTGCATTACTGTTTACCTCCGTTCGTGGACTGTCAAACGACGTTTACTTCAAGGTGGGCCTCTTAACAACCATTGGTCTGTCGGCAAAGAACGCAATATTGATTGTTGAATTCGCCAAAGACTTGATGGAAAAAGAAGGCAAAGGATTAGTTGAAGCGACATTAGAAGCTGTGAAAATGCGTTTACGACCCATTCTGATGACATCACTGGCCTTTATGTTAGGTGTTATCCCACTGGTATTCAGTAATGGTGCAGGTTCAGCAGCACAGAACTCCGTTGGTACAGGCGTTCTGGGTGGTATGTTCGCTGCAACCTCACTGGCTATCTTCTTTGTTCCTGTGTTCTACGTGGTGATCCGTCGCCGCTTTGCAGGAAAAACAGAAGAGCTTGAGCATGCTCATCCAGTCAAAAAAGCCGAATAATTATATTCAGCTAAAATAATCGCTAAGGGCCACAACAGTGGCCCTTTTTAATGCGTTACTTGTCAGCTTAAGCGTGACATTATTCTTCCCTTCCCTATAACGCCTGACGCAGTCGATGCCATTCGATACCACAAGAGATACTAAACACCAAATAATCATTATTATTCATTTAAATTAACGCTTAATTGAAATAGGTATCTTTGCGGTTCTACTGATAGTCATTGTTTACAATCTCACCTCAAATACCCTTAAGTTAAATATCTCTTATTAAATCAAAGCAATAATTTATTTATTATATGTTCACTCTTTTTGTTTTTGATTATCTCCCCATATTTTTTGATATGGTTAACCGCTTTCTTTTACCGATATACTTTAATTAAATTTATAGGATCTTTCATCGCAAGGAGCATCACCATGCAACTACGTTATCGTTGTATTACCTCGTTATTTTTATTTACCTTTTACCACTACGCAATCGCATCCACCAACACAACTCAAGCCAAAGTCATCAATATTACCGCTCCATTAGAGAACCATATTTCATTTAACCGCTTTGAAACACTCTCTTCTAATGAACATGGTTTAGTATTTAATAATGATATCAGCGACAATAGCGCTCTCGGTGGGAAAGCCGCTAAAATGATCCTTGCCGAAGTGACCGGGAGCGAAGCTACAAATATTCAAGGGGTCATTGGTATAAAAGGCCAAACAGCCAACTTGGTCATTGCTAATCCTAATGGCATTACATGGAACAACGGCTCTGCAAGCAATATTGCTAGCCTATCATTGGTCGCAGGGAATTTTGAAAGACAGTTTATTAAAGACAAAACAGATCCCAAAAAACTGCTACCGAAACCATTAAAAGACTATAGCCAATTAAAATTTACCGTCTCTCCCGGTAGCCAAGTCACCATTAATCAACAACAAGCTAACCCTATACAGTTATCTAAAATCAATGTATTCGCTGACCGTATAAAACTACAAAATGCAGTCAACATCACCTCTGCCGTCCAAAACTATCTAAGTAGCTCAGGTAATGCTTCTCTCTCTATTCGTGAAGGTCTACTGGTTTCAGGAGCAAAATACAAAGCAACAACACTGCATAGTGAAGGGAGCCAATTCGAACTAAGTGAAAATGGTAAACTGACGGGGCGTTCTATTTTACTCGAAAGCCATCGATATCAATGTAAGGACAGCTTTATGTGTCCACAAAATAAGGTTGATATAAAAGGTCTCATTGAAGCGATGAACTTTTCTTTACAGGGGGATAGCCAGTTTGCCCTTACAGGACGATTACGCCTTGGCAGCAACCAGCAAGAGTTGGTGAGACAAACTGTCGAATAATCATTGAGTATAAAATGCCAATTTATTCCTTTACTCTTTGACTATTACCTTAAGCCAAGCGGGGCTAAATAGCTGGAGGCCTCATCAATATGAGGCCTCCAATCACTTTGCGGTTATGACTGACTCGAATTACAGCCAGAAGAACCAAGCAAATAGTGATATCACAATAATACAAGCAACGTTTAACACTGCACCAACACGCACCATCTCGATCTGCTTGATATAACCAGAACCAAAGACAATAGCATTTGGCGGTGTTGCCACTGGTAGCATAAAGGCACAAGATGCACCAATACCAATAATCATCGTCAATGCCATAACAGGCATGCCCAATGCTTCAGCTACGGTAGCAAAAATAGGTACTAACAACGCCGCACTCGCTGTATTACTTGTAAATTCCGTTAAGATAATGATAAACGTAGTGACCGCTAAGATAATGACGAACCAATGGCTTTGACCAAAAGTCATTTGCATCCAGTCAGCCATAATCTTACTTGCACCTGACGAACTTAGAATAGCGCTCAGTGTTAAACCACCACCGAACAGCATCAATACGCCCCATTCCGTGTTTTTCTGGATTTGCGCCCAGCTCGCAACACCAGTTACCCCGATAAGGATTGCTGCACTTACGGCAATAATCGTATCCAGATCTTTAACGCCACCTAATGCTTTACTGATAAATGTACTAGTGATCCAGCACAGCACCGCGATAAGAAAGATGCACATCGCTGTGATACGTTTACCATTCCATTCCACATGCTCTAGCTCTAATTCAAAGCGATGCTTCAAATTTGGACGTAGCATCATAAACATCAGCACAAACATCATTGGTAACAGCACAACCATAATTGGAATGCCATATTTCATCCATGACAAGAAATCCAAGCCAAGTGCAGAAGCTGCGATTGCGTTTGGTGGACTACCAACAATGGTACCTAAACCACCAATACTCGCACTATAAGCAACACCTAATAGAACAAACACGAAGGTGTTACGTTCATGACGCGCATCCAAATTAGAAAGGATACCTAACACAAGGGGTAGCATCATCGCGGCTGTTGCCGTGTTACTAATCCACATTGATAGCAGTGCCGTTACACCAAATAGCAACACCACGGCTACGGATAAACGCCCACGTGCTACCATTAATAAACGGTTAGCGATCAGCCGGTCTAGGCCTTGAATATGCAACGCTGTCGCCAAAGCAAAACCACCAAAAAATAGGAAAATAATTGGGTTTGCAAATGACTTCAAGGCATCGCCTGTATTCATCAAACCAAGACCAACCGCTAAGATTGGGATACATAATGCAGTGATAGTAACGTGTATCGCTTCAGTCAACCAAAGCACACCAATAAATACCATCATTGCAAGCCCAGCATTCGCTTTATCATCAAATGGTAAATATTTTAAAAGTAAAATTAGCAATACGATATCAACCGCTAAAATCACCCAACCTTTTACATTTGATGGCGTTGGCCCAACAGAAGGTTTCAGAGATTCAGAAGCATCCATATTCACTCCATTGGCTTATCAGCATCCTAGTGCCCAAGCTCTTGTTAATATTTATTTACAGTATGGGGAATATAGAGTTAATCGAATGAAATTCAAATGTAGATGATGCAAAATTGAGAGCTGTACCGCGCAATTAAACACTTTTTTCATTTGATACATAAAAAACTATCGATTTTGTGAACATCTAAAAAATGATGAGTCCGTGTAATTCCTTAGCAAAAGATAAAGAAATTTAAACAAAAAAATGGGGGGATGGGGGCTAATAAAAAACGGGAAGACAATGCTCCCCGTTTTGAGAAATAACTCAACCTAGCTTAAATTATGCTTGGCCTTTAACTTCTTTCAGACCATTGAATGGAGCACGGTCACCCAATGCTTCTTCAATGCGGATCAATTGGTTGTATTTAGCAACACGGTCAGAACGGCTCATAGAACCTGTTTTGATTTGGCCTGCCGCAGTACCAACCGCTAAGTCTGCAATGGTTGCATCTTCAGTTTCACCTGAACGGTGAGAGATAACCGCAGTGTAACCCGCATCTTTCGCCATTTTGATAGCAGCCAATGTTTCAGTCAGAGAACCGATTTGGTTGAATTTAATCAGGATAGAGTTAGCAATGCCTTTCTCAATACCTTCTTTGAGGATCTTAGTGTTTGTAACAAACAGATCGTCACCAACCAATTGGATTTTGTCACCAAGCACTTTAGTTTGGTATGCAAAACCATCCCAATCAGATTCGTTCAAGCCATCTTCGATAGAAACGATTGGATACTCTTTAGTCAGCCCTTCTAAATAATGAGTGAACTCTTCAGAAGTAAAGGTTTTACCTTCACCTTTTAGCTCATAGTTGCCAGTTTCTTTGTTATAGAACTCAGAAGCCGCACAGTCCATCGCCAGAGTGACATCTTTACCTAATACATAACCAGCTTGCTCAACAGCTTCTTTAATAGCACCTAGTGCAGCAGCGTTAGATTCTAGGTTTGGCGCATAACCACCTTCATCACCAACAGCGGTGTTCATGCCTTTAGCTTTCAGTACTTTCGCTAGGTGATGGAAAATTTCAGAACCCATGCGAACAGCGTCTTTCAGTGTTGAAGCACCAACTGGCTGGATCATGAACTCTTGAATGTCGACGTTATTGTCAGCGTGCTCACCACCATTGATGATGTTCATCATTGGCAGAGGCATTGAATATTGACCGTGAGTACCGTTTAGGTCAGAAATATGCTCATAAAGAGGCATACCTTTTGCCGCTGCTGCCGCTTTCGCGTTAGCTAATGACACAGCCAAAATCGCGTTCGCACCAAATTTAGATTTGTTATCAGTACCATCTAGATCAATCATGATCTTATCGATAGTCGCTTGGTCTTTTGCATTTTGACCAATCAGCGCTTCTGCAATTGGGCCATTAACAGCGGCAACCGCTTTCAGAACGCCTTTGCCCAGAAAACGTGATTTATCACCATCACGCAGTTCCAGTGCTTCACGAGAACCTGTAGATGCACCTGATGGCGCGGCTGCTAAACCAACAAAGCCACCTTCTAGATGAACTTCAGCTTCTACAGTTGGGTTACCACGAGAATCAATGATTTCACGACCGATCACTTTAACGATTTTGGACATTAGGTTTTCCTCAGTACAAGTTAAATTGTGGGGAGCAGGCACATCTGCCTACCCCGCCATATCTTATTTCAACTCACCTTTCTGGTAGCTACCAGCGGCTTTAACAAAACCTTCAAACAATGGGTGACCATCTCTTGGCGTTGAAGTGAATTCAGGGTGGAACTGGCATGCCACAAACCATGGGTGATTTGGATTTTCAATAATTTCAACCAGTTTGTTATCCACTGAACGACCTGCAACTTTTAGCCCCGCATCTTCAATGCGTTTTAGCAACAGATTATTCACTTCATAGCGGTGGCGGTGACGTTCAACAATCGTATCTGCACCATACATATCACGAACCAAGCTGTCTTTAACTAAGTGGCATGGTTGACCACCAACACGCATGGTTCCACCAAGATCGCTCTCTTCAGAACGCACTTCTAGGTTACCATTTTCATCACGCCATTCAGTAATTAGCGCAACGACTGGGTATTTACAGTTTGCATCAAACTCAGTTGAGTTTGCACCTTCCATATTGGCAACGTTACGTGCAAATTCAATCAAGGCAACCTGCATACCTAAACAAATGCCTAAATAAGGCACTTTATTTTCGCGTGCATATTTCGCTGTCATGATCTTACCTTCGATACCACGCTCACCGAATCCACCCGGAACAAGGATAGCATCTAAGCCTTTTAATAGATCAACACCACGAGTTTCAATATCTTGTGAATCAATCAGTTTGATATTCACAGTTAGGCGATTTTTCAATCCACCGTGTTTTAAAGCTTCAATAACTGATTTATAAGCATCGGGTAATTCAACATACTTACCAACCATACCAATGGTCACTTCACCAGTAGGGTTTGCTTCTTGATAAATCACTTGTTCCCATTCAGCAAGGTTTGCTTCGCGGCAGTCAAGATTGAAACGCTTACAGATATACTCATCTAAGCCCTGTGATTTCAACATACCAGGGATTTTGTAGATGGAATCAACGTCTTTGAGTGAAATAACCGCTTTTTCAGGAACATTACAGAACAGTGCAATTTTTGCACGCTCATTCGCAGGAATAACGCGGTCTGAACGACAGATCAGCACATCTGGCTGAATACCAATGGATAGCAGCTCTTTAACAGAATGCTGAGTTGGTTTAGTTTTCACTTCACCCGCTGCCGCCAAATAAGGAACTAAAGTCAGATGCAGATAGAGTGTGCGTTCACGCCCTACTTCTGCCGCCATTTGACGAATAGCTTCCAAGAATGGCAATGATTCGATATCACCAACTGTTCCACCAACTTCGACTAAAACAACATCATGACCTTCACCACCACGGATGATGCGGTCTTTAATTTCATTGGTAATATGAGGGATAACTTGGATAGTCGCGCCAAGATAGTCTCCGCGACGTTCTTTGCGCAATACTTCTGAATAAACGCGCCCCGTTGTAAAGTTGTTGCGACGCGTCATTTTGGTACGGATGAAACGCTCATAATGACCTAAATCCAAGTCAGTTTCAGCGCCGTCTTCTGTAACGAAAACTTCCCCGTGTTGGGTTGGGCTCATTGTCCCTGGATCAACGTTGATGTACGGATCCAGTTTCATAATGGTGACATTGAGTCCACGGGCTTCGAGTATAGCCGCCAAAGAGGCTGCGGCAATGCCTTTACCCAGAGAGGATACGACCCCGCCGGTCACAAAAATATAATTAGTTTTCATGCTGAACCTGAAAGTTTAGGTTTAAAAGATGATGGATATAACAGGACGGGAAAACAGTATACCCGAACCTTAATTTCGCTACAAATGTTCTAAGCATAATAAGGTTAATTTTCCTCTATATTCCATTAATATCAGCTAGTTAAAATAAAAAATATTTTCTAGCCCCAAACAAGGTTGATTAACATGCAAACAGCAACAGTGCTATCACTCAAGCCATTTAACCCATTAAGTGACTTTGCTTACCATAGCTTTTGAGATACGACAGCGTAGAAACTGTTTTCCCTAAAGTAAAATAGCAATGTGAGTTTACTCATCATATACCTATTTTAGGTTAGCAAATTTGCGTTATGATGCCACTCATAACACTTCACCTCTCTTTAATTCGTGTCGCTATACAGAAACACCTCCTAAGGCTAGCATATTTTTCGCAAAAAGCTAAATCCTTTCAGCAAAACTAGAGTGAACTAAGATGGTTTTATTAAATTAGGTGAAATTTTTCGTATAACTCGTAGAAAAGATCAGCAATCTAGCGTGTATTAATTGGATGTTAATGAGGTTAACTTAAGCTTGCTTTGCAGTTATGATGACTTTTTCAGCAACAATAATAGTCAACCATATTGTGACACCCAGCGATTTAATTGCAGATTAAAAATTTTATCTGCCGACTTTATCATTTCAGGGCGATGGGCAACAAAAATACGGGTAATTTGTAGTGAGGCAATCGCCTCCGTTATTTTACGCTCATTTTCTACATCCAAATCACTTGTCGCTTCATCCATTAACAAAATTTTAGGTTCTCGATAAAGTGCTCTTGCAATCGATATTCGTTGCCTTTGTCCTCCAGAAAGGAGACTTCCTATATCACCAATTATCGTTTCATATCCTCTAGGAAATGAAGATATTTCCTCGTGTATTGATGCTAACTATTTTAAAAAATAAGGTAACACATTAAAAACAAATATTATTCCGCGAGCTTAATTTGCTGCCAATGCTGTTCCATCTCCTCAAGCGTTGCGGTTTCTGTGGTTTTACCTTCTAGTGCAAGACGTGACTCTATTTGGCGAAAACGCTTTTCAAACTTCTGGCAGGCCTTGTTAAGTGCCATTTCGGGTTTATGGCCTAGATGACGTGATAAATTCACGGTCGCAAACAGTAGATCGCCAATTTCTTCTTCTAAGCGCTGCTCATCAACAACCACTTGAGTGGCCTCTTCCATTACTTCATCCAGCTCTTCGCGAACCTTGTCGACTACAGGCCCTAACGTGTCCCAATCAAAACCCACTGATGCACAACGTTTTTGGATCTTATAGGCTTTCATTAAGGCAGGTAGCGCGCTTGGAATATCATCAAGGATGGAAAATTGCGCCTTTTGTGCACGTTCAGCAGACTTACGCTTTTCCCACCCTGCCAGTGCAACACTGCTATCAGGGTGATTTTTCGCGTCAAAAATATGCGGGTGGCGTCGTTCTAGTTTATCGCTAACCGCTTGGCAAATATCATTAAAATCAAAACGTGACTGCTCTTTCGCCATTTGCGCATAAAACACGACTTGGAATAACAAATCGCCTAATTCACCTTTTAGGTCATCAAAATCTTCACGTTCAATGGCATCAATGACTTCATAAGTTTCTTCAAGCGTATAAGGAGCAATCGTTTTAAACGTTTGTTGAGTATCCCACGGGCAACCTGTTTGTGGATCACGCAATTTCGCCATAATGCCTAGTAATCGTTCAAGCTGTGATGCTGTCGTACTCATTTTTTGACCTTTTTAAACCATAAAAATCCCATGTTTCGCAAGGATAACATGGGATCGTTTATTACTGCATAACGATGTTACGATTATTTAGAATGGCGTTTCGCTTCGATCACATCTGGCAATTGATTCAGTTTGGCTAATACTCGAGCCAATACCTGTAGGTTATAAATTTCAATCGTCATATCGATGGTCGCTAACTGCTGTTTAACATCACTACGGCTGCTAACGCCAAGTACGTTAACTTTTTCGTTAGCTAAGATGGTTGTGATATCACGTAACAGCCCACTTCTATCGTTAGCAACAACACGCACCACTAGCGAATAACCACTGGAGTAGTTCTCCCCCCATACTGCATCAACTAGGCGCTCAGGTGCATGGCTTTGCAACTCAGCAAGCTGTTCACAATCAACACTATGGATAGAAATACCTCTCCCTTTCGTGATAAATCCAACAATGTCATCACCAGGAATGGGCTGGCAGCAGCGTGCGATATGGTGCATTAGGTTACCCACACCTTCGACAACTACGCGACCACTGCTATTCGTTTGGGAAGCTGGTCGTGGCGCCGCAGTTTTACTTTCCAGCGTCTTCATCGCTTCGCGATCGGCTTCTTCCGCTGACGTTTTCTTGAATTTACTTTGTAAGAAGTTGACTAATTGATTGATACGAATATCACCACCGCCAATTCCGGCCAAGACCTCATCAAGAGAATGGACGTTATAGCGTGCTATCAATAATTTTTCCGCCTCTTTGATACCTATATCAAGGTGCGCTAATTCGTTATCAAGAATTTGACGCCCCGCCAGCACGTTTTTATCCCTATCCTGCTTACGGAACCAGTTATGGATCTTAGCGCGCCCCCGGCTGGTTGTCACATAGCCTAAATTAGGGTTGAGCCAGTCACGGCTTGGATTTGGGTGTTTTTGGGTAATAATTTCAATTTGGTCACCCATCTGTAACTGATAGCTAAACGGTACAATACGACCACCAATTTTAGCGCCAATACAGC
Organism: Providencia sp. PROV261; assembly: GCF_028477945.1. Taxonomy (NCBI): domain Bacteria; kingdom Pseudomonadati; phylum Pseudomonadota; class Gammaproteobacteria; order Enterobacterales; family Morganellaceae; genus Providencia; species Providencia sp. PROV261. The sequence continues at coordinate 263,351 of NZ_JAMPMC010000006.1, forward strand.
GGTGCCCAACATCACTGTGGATATGATAAGCAAAGTCGAGTGGCGTTGACCCCGCAGGTAAATCAACAACATCCCCTTTAGGTGTAAATACATATACGCGGTCATCAAAAACTTGGCTACGCACTTCATCAAGCATTTCACCTGAATCAGCCATCTCTTCTTGCCATGCTATCAATTTACGCAACCATGCAATACGGTTTTCGTAGCTGCTTCCTTTACCAACCCCTGTTGCTCCCTCTTTATATTTCCAGTGTGCAGCAACCCCCAACTCTGCATCTTCATGCATTTGGCGGGTGCGGATCTGTATTTCGAGGGTTTTACCATTTGGCCCAAGTACTACGGTATGGATAGATTGGTAGCCATTGGGTTTAGGGTTGGCGACATAATCATCAAATTCATCCGGCAAATGACGGAAATGGGTATGTACTATCCCCAGCGCTGCATAGCAGTCTTGTAGACGTTCAACGACAATACGTACCGCTCTGACATCGAATAACTCATCGAATGCTAGCGATTTTTTCTTCATTTTGCGCCAAATGCTGTAAATGTGCTTGGGACGCCCATAAATTTCAGCTTGAATATTCTCTTTCAGCATTTTTTTGCGCAATGTGGTCACAAAGTTATCGATATACTCTTCGCGATCAATACGGCGCTCATGCAATAAGCTCGCAATTTTCTTGTATTCTTCTGGGTGCAAATAACGGAAACAAAAATCTTCCAATTCCCATTTGAGTTGACCGATACCCAAGCGGTTGGCCAATGGCGCATAGATATTGGAACACTCTTTAGCGGCTAATACGCGCTCATCTTCTGTCGCATCTTTCACTTCGCGTAGATGCGCAATACGTTCGGCTAGCTTGATGACAACACAGCGGAAATCTTCAACCATCGACAGTAACATGCGACGAATATTATCCACTTGAACGGAGCTAGTTTCCCCCGACTGTGTCGCCTTTAATTGGCGGATGGCATCCATTTCAAGGACACCTTTTACCAGCTCATAAATTGATTGACCGAAATCATCAATTACCGCTTGTTCATCGAGCTGTTTCTCTTCAACTAACGGAAATAGCAGTGCGGCTTGTAAGCTACCGATATCCATGCTCAGCGTCGAGAGTATTTCGGTCATCTCGATCCCACGCCATAGCAGTAGGGGTGCCGTTTCTTGCCCTGCTAATTTTTCATGACAATACTGCCAGGTATGGATAAGTTTTTGTTCTGATTGTGGATTATTTAGGCCCAGCCCGCTTACCCATTTTTCTGGGGCAAACTCACCTGCTGGGGTAAGATGTGCACTTCTTACAGCAACCATATATTCTCCCTACCTGTTAACCCTCTGGGCTATTGATAAATAGCGCCATTGATTCCAGATGACTGGTATGCGGAAACATATCCAACATCCGCAGTTGTACTAACTGATATCCCGCTTGAAGCAAAATTTTGCTATCCCGTGCCAAAGTGGTCGGGTTACAAGAAACATAGACAATTTTTTCGGGCATCAGTTTAACTAAATGTTCCATTACGCCAGCGGCGCCCGCTCGAGCAGGGTCTAACAATACCTTATTAAACCCTTCAGCTGCCCATGGCTGAGTATGGATTTGCGCCTCTAAGTTTTCATTATAGAAGGTCGCGTTACCAATTGAATTGCGCTGCGCGTTATTTCTCGCTTGTTTGACTAAATTTTCGACACCTTCAACACCAACCACGGCTTTGACTCGCCTCGCGATAGGCAATGTAAAATTCCCCATGCCACAAAACAAATCTAAAACTCGATCATGTGGGTGCAGATCCAACCATTCAAGTGCTTGAGCAACCATTTTCTGATTGATGTCACTATTGACTTGAATAAAGTTTAATGGGCTGAACTGTAACATTTCCCCAGCAACCTGATATTCAGGTATCACGGTAGAAGCGCTTAACGGATGTAAGCTATGTTCATCCCCTGCTAACCAAACACAGACCTCATGTTGCTGTTCAAAGCTTTTAAGCAGCTGCTGATCGGAGGGAGCCAATGGTACAAGGTGGCGCAGTAAGACAATGAGGCTATTATCTGCTCGGATCAACTCCACATGGCCGAGTTTTGGTGCAGCTTTTAGCTGATTTAAGCAGTCAGATAGTGGTTGGATCAATCGTTCAAGGTCGTGATGCAGTACAGGGCACTGCTTGATATCGACCAAGGTATTCGATTGAGTTTGGCGAAACCCCATTAACAGGTGTTTGCTTTTATTTTGATACTGTAATCCAAGACGCGCTCTACGGCGGTAACCATAAGGTTCACCAAAAATAATGGGCTTGGCTTCTTTTTGAACCCCAGTTTCTCGGGCGATTAGATGCTGTAATGCATTGGCTTTACTTTCTCTTTGTAGAGAAATATCAATGTGCTGCTGCTGGCAGCCACCACACTGATTAAAATAACGGCACTGTGGCTTAACCCGTTGTGGGCTGGTACTTAAACGTTTAACCACTTTTGCTTTCGCAAAGCGGCTTTTCTCTTCAACCAATTCAATTAGCGCTTGTTCACCGGGTAGAAGCCCTTCTACGAAAATCGCTTTACCATTAGAGCGTGCAACTCCTTGACCTGCTGCATCTAGACTATCGATTGTCACCGTTATTTGACGGCGTTGGGTGGTACGGCGGTTTGGCGAGTAAAATTGGGCCATAATTTGTCACTACGAGGTGTTAAGTTTCAGAAAATAATTTTATATTCTCTTTGGTTAAAGAGATGCTCTCTCACTGGCATAAGATACGCGACAACACACTGACTTTAAGCTCTACCTACGCGTAACTATAGCGTCTACTAGTGCATATCACCTAGTCAGCAGAATATATGCTCAGTAAAAAACGCGCCTATAATAGCAGTTTTTTTGCCAAGATGAGTTATCACTTTTTCACTTAACGTATATTTTTTTATTATTTTTGTTTGTTTGAACGGCTCTTATTCAAAATAATTGACGCCTTCATCACCTTACTGCCGAATAAACAATCAGTTTGACACCATACATTTACGATATTCTTCATAGGCATAATGATCCGTCATGCCGCTGATATAATCCTGAATTAATCGTGCCCGATAATAAAACTCAAGAATAGATTTCTCTATTTCATTTGTTGCACATATGCCTTCAATTGCTTCACTGTATGACAAACGGTGCTTATTAGAGAGTTTATGGAATAACCGTGTTTCGATAAAAAATTGTTTGTGATAGTTATTTTCAACTAGCGAAATAAAGTCTTCCCTTTCTAACATCAATAATGGGCGATAAAAATCTAACAGCCCCCCAATGATGCGATAACCTTGCAACTCCAGCTCTTCTACTTCGTGATGGCTAAAGACATGCTTAAATGCAACCGTTTTCAAAACTTTAAGTAAGCGATGCTCAGGGCTTTTATCTTCCAACAATGCGCTATTGAAGCGCCCTGCATAGATTTCGGGGAGATTCTGAATAAAACGCTGAGCACTGTAACGAGCCAATTTACTGGTAATATTCACTCGTAAATACATAAAAAACTGGTCTTGTTGAATTCGTCTTGTATGGTTATCACTGATATTATTAAAAGCGCTCATAATGGTTTCATCAAATAAGTCGCCTTTTTCGACTACCCCCCATTCGTTCCGCAAATAGTTGATCAATTGTTCAACGGTAAAAATTCCTTTCTCAGCGGCATCATCTAAATCAGCAATACAATAAGAGATATCATCAGCCGCCTCCATAATATAAGAAAGTGGGAAGCGACAATGTTCACCCATCTCTAATTTTTTACATAGTTCATTCACGAAACCGAGTTCAGACCAATAGTAGCCCGGCTTTTTCATCAAATAATCAAATTTTTCAGGAATAGGTTCAAGATCATATGCTCCGCGCGTATATTTCAAGATAGAGCCGACTTGTGCATAAGTGAGATTTAGCTTCAATAGGCGATGTACCATGCGTATCCCTTGCGCATTACCTTCAAAAGAGCATAGATCCTGTTTAAGTTGACGACGGAAGAGATCAAGACGTTCATCCCCAGTTAAACGCATGGCGGCGATTTTACAAGGATCCGGATAATCGGGTGTGTATTGGTATTGAGGGGCTAGCAGTTGGCGAAACCAACTCTGAATTGCGGCTTCACCAAAATGCCCAAAAGGAGGGTTACCGATGTCGTGCATCAAACAAGACATTTCGACTAGGCTTTCAAACGCATCACAACGCTCATGTAGCCCATATTTTTCCAGTAACTTTTTCTTTTTTAATTCGTGAAGAACCGTTTTGCTAATGTAACGCCCGACTTGTTGTACTTCTAAGGAATGGGTCAATCGGCTGCGCACTGCGGCATTTTGTTCTAATGGAAATACTTGTGTTTTTTGCTGCAACCGACGGATCGCCGCTGAATTGATAATTCGGCCTCTATCACTTTCAAATTGGCGATTAACAGCATCTTCATTGTGAGCAGAGACTCGAGGACTTTTCGCGCTATTATAGTTTCGTTGATAATTTAATTTTGTTAGAAAATTAATTTCGCTCACACCAACTCCTCATCCTTTATACACGAGACAAAAATAAAAGGCAGAGAAATAATACCTTTCAATGTTACACTTTAGTCATCTCTACCTTAAGTGTCTAATTAATCAACAGTGAGTATGACATAATGAAAGTCGGTATCATAGGTGCAATGGAGCAGGAAGTTGCCATCCTGCGTGAACAAATTGAAGGCTGCCAAACTCTCAGCCGTGCTGGCTGTGAAATTTACACAGGGAAAATTAATGGCGTCGACGTTGCGCTGCTAAAATCAGGTATTGGTAAAGTGGCGGCGGCAATCGGCACCACGTTGCTACTTGAACATTGCCAACCCGATATAGTAATTAATACTGGCTCAGCGGGTGGTTTAGATCCTAACTTAAATGTTGGCGATATCGTTGTTTCAACTGAGGTACGTTATCACGATGCGGACGTAACTGCTTTTGGTTATGAACCAGGCCAAATGGCGCAATGCCCTCCCGCATTTATGGCTGACCCTAAATTGATCGCGCTCGCCGAAAAATGTATTCAACAGTTGGATATGAATGCGGTTCGTGGTCTTGTGTGCAGTGGTGATGCTTTCATCAATGGCGCAGAGCCTTTGGCTCGAATTAAAAAAACCTTCCCTCAAGTCGCTGCTGTTGAGATGGAAGCTACCGCCATCGGCCAAGTTTGCCATCAATTCGCTGTACCTTTTGTTGTCGTACGCGCTATTTCCGATGTAGCAGATAAAGAATCACACACCAGTTTTGATGAGTTTTTACCTGTTGCAGCGCGCCAATCATCACTGATGATAGCGGCAATTTTAGCTGAACTCGCATAACTTTCGTTTAAAATAAAAAGCATAGTCAATAAAACGCTATGCTTTTTATTTATTCTTTTAGTTAGAGGCAATGACTGCATGAAATGGCACCCAAGCACACTTCAAACCACACTCGCCTTACTACTATTGCTATTTTTTAATACATCGGTTGTTGCAGACACGAAACACCGCGTGATCAGCCTTTCTCCAGCGAATACTGAGTTGGCTTATGCGGCTGGATTAGGTGAAAGCCTGATTGCTGTCAGTGCATACTCCGATTATCCTGCCGAAGCGAAACAATTAGAGCAGGTTTCCGATTGGCAAGGCCTTAATGTCGAACGGATTGTGGCACTAAAACCCGATCTTATTTTAGCTTGGCGAGGTGGTAACCCTCAGCGCCCACTCGACCAACTTGCTGCTTTGGGGATCCCTATTATCTATTTCGATCCACAAAGCGTTGAAGGGGTTATTTCTGCTATCGAACAACTGGCTAAATACAGCCCGCAGCCCCAAATTGCCCAGCAGTCCGTTTTATCGATGCGTGAGCAACTTAACCAGCTAAAACAACGTTACGCTCAGCAAGAGCGCCCCAAAAAACGGGTCTTTATTCAACTAGGCACTCAACCCCTATTTAGTACAGGCAGTAACACTATTCAAAATGACATTGTTTCAATGTGTGGTGGGGAAAATATTTTCGCAAACAGTGCTGTGCCTTGGCCTCAAGTCAGCCGTGAACAGGTTATTGCTAGGCAGCCCGAGATGATTGTAATGACAGGAACCGAGACTCAAGAAACTGCCGTTCGCCAATTTTGGCAAACGCAACTTTCTATCCCGATTATTCGTTTAAATGAAGATTGGTTTCATCGTGCTGGCCCTCGCGTAGTGCTGGCGGCCCAGTCATTGTGTGAACAATTACACTCAGAATAGCAATGAATGAGAGGGGGAACGCCCCTCTCAACGATAAGACTTAAATGCTAAATGAAGAACCACAACCACAGGTGGATTTCGCATTTGGATTGGTCACAATAAAACGTGAACCTTCTAACCCTTCAGTATAATCAACACTTCCGCCAACCAAATATTGTAGGCTCATTGGGTCAACCACCAAGGCAACGCCTTGTTTTTCAATGGTCATGTCGCCATCATTAATTTGGTCATCAAAGGTAAAGCCATACTGAAAGCCGCTACAACCACCACCGGTAATGTAAACACGTAGACGCAGGTTTGGGTTGTCTTCTTCAGAAACTAAGTCTTTTACTTTAATTGCTGCCGCATCAGTAAACTGCAATGGCAGAGCTGCATCATCACTCATTTTTTACTCCAAGCCGGTCAACCGGTAATTCAGCGTAAGCAGATAGCTTACTCAGATCAATTTACTAATTATCCGCCAGCTTAGTCATTGATTCAAGTCCTGTGTCGTAATTCAACACATTGTGCATACCAATCAATGAATTTGGTTTAATTGGTTCCGTGCTTTAGAATAGGCCTATTAAATAATTCAAGTTGCATGTAGATGACCAACCAGAAGTGGCCTCACTCAGCGCTACCTTATGGCTTGAGCCACCCTATCTAGGCAACTTGAAGTATGATAAGTCTCGTTTCAACGGTATTTAGTCGATTTATTTGTCCCTATTCAGGAGCCTTGCATGAGCCAATCTTTAAACTTATATAATGAAGCGCAACAGCTAATCCCCGGAGGCGTCAACTCACCAGTACGAGCATTTAATGGTGTTGGTGGTACGCCTTTATTTATTGAACGTTCTGATGGCGCTTATATTTTTGACGTTGATGGTAAAGCTTATGTTGACTATGTAGGCTCTTGGGGGCCAATGGTGCTTGGTCATAACCACCCCGCCGTCCGTGATGCCGTAATCAAAGCTGTCAATAAAGGCTTAAGTTTCGGTGCGCCAACTGCCGCAGAAGTGGAAATGGCAAAACTGGTTTGTGAATTAGTGCCTTCTATCGATATGATCCGTATGGTGAACTCAGGTACTGAGGCAACCATGAGTGCGATCCGCTTAGCACGTGGTTACACTGGTCGCGACAAAATTATTAAATTTGAAGGTTGCTACCACGGCCATGCTGACTGTTTATTAGTCAAAGCAGGCTCAGGGGCATTGACAATGGGAGAGCCTAACTCTCCGGGTGTACCTGAAGATTTCGTTAAACATACACTCACCTGCACTTATAACGATCTAGCATCGGTTCGTCAGGCTTTTGAAAATTATCCACAAGATATTGCGTGCGTCATTGTTGAGCCTGTTGCGGGTAACATGAACTGTGTTCCACCAACCGATGAGTTTTTACCCGGCCTACGTGCACTGTGTGATGAATTTAATGCCCTATTGATCATTGATGAAGTCATGACGGGTTTCCGTGTGGCACTCGGCGGCGCGCAAGATTACTATGGTGTACAACCTGATTTAACCTGCCTAGGTAAAATCATTGGTGGTGGTATGCCTGTTGGCGCATTTGGCGGTCGTTTCGAAGTCATGGAGAAACTTGCGCCGATTGGGCCTGTATACCAAGCAGGAACGCTATCCGGTAACCCAGTTGCAATGGCAGCAGGCCTTGCTTGTCTTAATGAGGTTGCACAGCCAGGTGTTCACGCGAGACTGACCGAGCTAACTGAAAAATTAGCCCGCGGTTTAAAACGCGTATCACAAGAGCAAGGCATTCCAATGGTGATCAACCATGTCGGCGGCATGTTTGGTATTTTCTTCACTGACGCAAAAAGTGTGACTTGCTACCAAGACGTCATGAAGTGTGATGTTGAGCGTTTTAAAACCTTCTTCCACCTTATGTTAGAGCAAGGTATTTATTTAGCGCCTTCCGCATTCGAAGCGGGTTTTATGTCTATTGCTCACAGCGATGAAGATATTGAGAAAACCATCGAAGCAGCAGAAGTTGCATTTGCAAAAATGAAAACTGCTTAACCTTTCTTTCACTCGGAGGCGATATCTTCGCCTCCTTATTTACGCCTTTACTCCCTCATTTTGTCGCGACTAGCGTTTCCTCATTAATGTTAAAGCGATTAGAGCACAACTTACAATTTCACAAGTTGAACCCGTCAAAGCATTGGGAACAAGTGCTGAAACAATAAAAAGTGGGGAATTAAAACGGCATATCCCACTTGGATAAGTGGTGAAAATATTTATAGCGATGCAAACAGTCTGTTGTTATTTCAAGTGTTGATCGTATAAGCTCCGCCTATAAAAAATGCCCCGCGAGTTGATACTCACGGGGCATTTTCATTTTACGGTACTAATTAATTATTACCGAACATTTCCTTCACCCAATCTGGTGCGTCTTCTTGGGCCGGTTGAGCGTTGTTATTTAAATCCCAAACTGGCTCTTGCTGTGCGGATGATTGGCATAATGCGTCTGGCGCCTCAGTCCAAATCGGCAATACGCGTCCGCCACCAAAGTCTGAACAGTTAAATTGACCATCAGGCATCACTTTCATATCCACAATCCCTTCAGGCTGACGATTAATCAACGCCAATGGTGTTTGATTATCCAAATAACGCTGATACACACGCAATGCACCGGTAGAGCCCGTTAACTGTGTTGGCCCATTATTATCACGACCAATCCAGACAATGGCGATTTCTTTACCATCAATACCTGCATACCAGCTATCACGCAAGTCATTGGTTGTTCCCGTTTTACCCGCTAAATTATATTTGCCATATTTCTTCAGCAGTACTCGCCCAGTACCTTGTTGCACCACTTGCTGCATACCATAGAGCGTTAAATAAGCCGCTTGTGACGGTATTGCACGCTCAGCGGATGGATAGCTTTGATAAATTTCAGTGCCATCGCCATCAATAACAGAGCGTAATGCAGAAAGTTTAGCGCGGTTACCATTACCACCAATGGTTTGGTAGATTTGCGCCACTTCAGCCGGTGTTAAGTTAACCGCACCAAGTAGCATTGCGGGAACTTTTTCCATCGCACTCGCTGGCGCACCTAGGCGCACAAAGATATTAACTATCTGATCCAGCCCAACTTCTAGCCCTAAGTTTACCGTTGGGATATTCTGTGATTTCGCTAATGCATCAACCAACATCATTCCCCCTGTAAAATTGCGGCTATAGTTTCTTGGCCTCCAGACTTGATTCCCCACCTTAACGGATAATGGTTCATCTTTTAGCCATGTATTCAGGCGGAAACGATCAGGCTCATTCAATGCCGCTAAATAAACCGGTGGCTTCGCCAATGAACCAATATTACGACGCGCATTGAGCGCACGGTTGAAACCGGAATATTGTGGCTGTGAGCCACCTACCATCGCTCTAACTTCACCGTTAATGCGGTCAACCACGACCATCGCCCCTTCAATATCATTCAGTTTGCGATCTGCTCGTAGCTGAGCCACACCTGATTCCACCGCATTTTCAGCCGCAGTTTGTGCTACGGGGTCAAGAGTCGTAAAGATTTTTGCGCCAGAAAGCTCTTTAACTTTATCGCCCAGTTTTTCATTTAATTCCTGACGAACCATCTGCATAAAAGCAGGCTGAGAGGCGACAAGCCCTTCTCTTGGTTTTACTCCTAAAGGACGCGCGCTAAGCACTTGATACATTTCATTATCGATAACATTGCGTGTTTCTAGTATTTTCAACACGATGTTACGACGTTTAATCGCATTTTCTGGCTGCGTCCACGGGTTATTCTTTGTGGCACCTTGAACCATTCCAACTAATAACGCTTGTTGGTCTAGGCTTAATTCATTAATAGGGCGACCAAAATAATAGAGGCTCGCTAATGGGAAGCCACGAATTTCATCGTTCCCGTTTTGCCCTAAGAACACTTCATTGAGGTACAATTCAAGGATACGGTCTTTGCTATAGTTGTAATCTAGCAAGAGCGCCATAATGGCTTCATTCGCTTTGCGCCTGAATGTCTTCTCATTCGTTAAAAATAAGTTTTTAACTAACTGTTGCGTCAGGGTACTTCCCCCTTGCACAGATTTGCCCGCCGATAAGTTAGCGACAACCGCTCGACCAATAGAGTAAAGACTCACCCCATCATGTTCATAGAAGTTACGGTCTTCGGTCTCTATCAAAATTTTTACTAGCGATTCAGGGAAGTCTGACAACGGTAAAACTAAGCGCTGTTCATTATTCGCCGACTGCATCATGGTGATCAGTTTAGGATCTAACCGGAAGAAGCCAAATGAACGACCATTTTCCATGTTTTCAATTTTAGTTAAGATCCCTTGGTCAAACACCATGCGCGCCAATATTTTCCCTTCTTTCTGATCAGGGAAATTAAATGGACGCCGTAATATTTCAATCGTGTTGCCTTTAACGGAAAACTCACCTGAGCTAGTAATTTTCGTCACTTTACGGTATTGCATACCTTCCAGTAAGCGGATCATTTCAGCTTGGCTATAATCCATTCCCGGTTCAAGGTTAACCATCCGGCCATACACTGCCGCAGGTAAATCCCAAACCTTGCCATCAAGGCGTTCTTTGATTTGCTGGTTTAAATAAAAAGCATAGGCTCCAAGCAATACAGCAAAGACAATAAAAATTTTGACCAATAACCAAAACCAGCGCCATCGGCTTTTTGGCTTACGATTTTTGTTACCTTTGTTATTTTTGTTCTTCGCCATTAGCTCGTCCTCTTCATCATCGAGGTCTTGCTCATCAATATCATCGTCATCAAATAATTTTTCATCATAATCATAGTCATCACGGCGGCGGCGTGAATGAGACTGCTTTTTTTTCGTCGACGTATTCTTACGTCTACCAATAGGTTCAAAATCTTTACCGGACATGGTCGCTCCATATCACCTACATTCTTAACGTACTATCCTTGATTCTGACTTAAAATGTCAAAGCGTTCACAGAAGAAAGCTCTTAATTACATTTCATTACCTTACGCAGCAAATAATATCACTCCATCACCACGGACATCTATTAGAGCATAAAATAGCCTTGTTACGCACTTATCTTTGTCTGCACATCATTTGCATCGGTAAATTTTATCTCAAAAACTGCCAATGACATACCAACACGGCAAAAAAACAAAATAAACCCTATAAGCAATTAATAAAATAGAATATTTTTATCCGTGATACTTTACTTTCCAACTAAAAACACGCATACACGTAACACTCAATTAACCAATTAATATTTAAAGTAATTTTTACAGTTTACTCTATTATTCCATATCAAATAAAGCGTGTAGGATCCATATCAATTTTGTCGCGCAATGAGTGGATAAAAAATGCCTGAAGCTAGCTATAACTTTTTTCTGTTACGTTATGCAGATATTTACATCGATTTACTGACAGACAGTGAAACTCATGCCATGTCTGAGACATAGCACAACAACGCAAGATAAAAACGCTCTCAGTTAGACCGTCTATCACGACCCATATCTGGATTGAGTTGCTAGCGCACCTTATCCATACCAACAAAAAATTAGAAGGCTCAAATTGACTGATGATGCTTTTTCACGGCGTGTTTCGTGTATATCTCGCCTGTTTTTTCATTCGCTTCTATTTAACGCCCCTCGGTATTCATCGCTTTTTTAGTTTTATTGGTAGGTTGCGTATTAGCAGGATCATCTGGCCATAAATGTTTTGGGTAGCGACCTTTCATCTCTTTTTGTATTTCTCGATAGCTGCCCTGCCAAAAAGCCCCTAAGTCTTGGGTGATCTGTAATGGGCGCATCGCAGGTGATAACAAAGCAACCGCCACAACGACTTTGCCATGAGCAACCGTTGGGTTCGATGTCTGCCCATACATCTCCTGCATGCGGATCTCTATCATCGGGGGCTTATCTAAAGAGTAGTGAATGCTTACACGACTCCCCGAACCCGCTAAATAGTCCGTCGGTAAAGCCTCTTTTAACCATTTTTGTTGCTCCCAATCTAAACGATGCATCAGCAGCTCCCCGACATTGATTTCTTGAAGTTGCTTACGGTGAGTTATTCCATCTAAGTAAGGCGCAAGCCAAGCTTCTAAGGAAGCCAACAAAGCCTCATCAGCCACATCTGGTAAAGTGGTATCAGCAAACCAACGTTGAGCCAATTGGCAACGGATCCGAAACTGCTGTGCAAACGGGCTCCAATTTAAACTTTCTAATCCATTTTGCCTTAGCCAATGTAACAATGCCTGTTTAATTTGTTGTCTATCAGGATGGGTTAATCTTTCAGAGCGAACAACCAATTGCCCACATTGCAACCGTCGCCAAGCAATTAAAGTGCCTTTTTGTTCATCCCACTCGACGGTTTCCTGCTGATAAAACAAATCAGGACAAGCCGCCTGCAAGCTAGCGATCTCAATAGGGGTTGCTAGACTTATTTTGGCATCTGCTGAGGTTTCAGGTTGCCAAAGTGTTGGAGCGATTAGCCACTCATTTCCTAACAACGCGTCATTTTCATCTAACGATGCCCCTAATCCACTTGCTAACTGATAGCGGCTTTGATGATCTCGACTTTTCGCGATACGGTCTGGAAAACCGCTCGCTAATAAAGTAGGTAACCACTCACTTATTAGCGAGACGTTTCTGCCAACTGCTGCTGTGACCGGATAACCACATAATAAAGTGGCACGTTTGCACCAACTCTCTGTAGGCTTATCCAAATAATAATAAATATCACTGTGAGCTTGGCGTGGAGGCTCTTCTAATATTGCCACTAATAACGCCGCTAATTTAATCACTTCATTATTTTGACTTTGCAAGGCCTTGTACAACACGGCGGCAGTGCGCACTGAACTTCCGAGTTCTGCGACTCCTCTTCCAAGCGGAGTTAGCTTACCGTGTTGATCAATCGCCCCAAGTCGACTCAGCAACTCTTTCGCTGCGGCTATTGCGGGTTGTGGTGGCAGGTTTAACCATTGAAGCTGCTCCACCGCTTGGCATCCCCACTGCAACAGAGATAACCATAACGAACTTAAATCACTGTGTAATATTTCAGCTTCACTAAATTGTGCGGCTCTTTCCGCTTGCTCTTGACTGAATAAATGCCAACAAATACCGGCTTCTAACCGTCCTGCTCGCCCAGCCCGCTGCTGCATGGACGCTTGGCTAATACGCTGTTTAACCAGTTTTGTTAGTCCAGTGCGAGGATTAAATAAGCCTACTCGTTCAAAACCGCTGTCAACAACTAAGCGAATGCCTTCAATCGTTAAGCTAGTTTCTGCAATATTGGTCGCTAAAACGACTTTACGTTTGCCTTCAGGGGCAGGCTGAATGGCTTGCTGCTGCTCTTTTATTGATAGTGCCCCATACATTGGGCATAAAAGTATGTCCTCACTAACCATAGAAGCTAGCTCTGAGCGAGTTCGCTCGATTTCCCCCGCACCGGGTAGAAAAAGCAATAGCGAGCCACTTTCTTGTTGAAGTAATCGCCAAACCGCATTTGCCACCTCTTTGTGGAATAATTTATTCGCATTGATGGGGTAAAAATGCCTTTCGACAGGATAGGCACGCCCTTCGGATACGATCACGGGGGCATCAGGGAATAGAGCCACCAGCCCTTGATCATCCAATGTGGCCGACATCAACAAGATTTTTAAATCCTCACGCAGTGCCTGCTGAGTATCAAGCAGTAGCGCCAAACCTAAATCCGCTTGTAAACTGCGTTCATGAAACTCATCAAGAATGACTAAACCGACCCCTTCTAACATCGGATCATCTTGCAACATGCGAGTCAAAACCCCTTCAGTCACCACTTCGATACGTGTGTTTACACTAACTCGGCTTTCAGAGCGCATGCGCAACCCTACCGTGTTACCGATATCTTCGCCTAGCTGCTCGGCTAACCGTTTAGCGACGCTACGAGCCGCAATTCGTCTCGGCTCCAACATGATAATACGTCCGTCAATCACCCCACTTTCTAATATTAGCCGAGGTAAAACGGTTGATTTACCCGCCCCTGTAGGGGCATGTAATAACACTTGCGGAGATTGCTGTAAGGCCGTAAGTAAGGAATCACTAACGTCATAAATCGGTAACACGCGGCTGATAACTCCAATGGTATTTAACATTTTCAGGCAAAGATTGTAGCATTGCTGCTTATTTCCTGAATACTGATTGCGGAGACAATATGGAGTTTATTCCCCCGTTACAACCAGCCACACTGATCAAACGCTACAAGCGCTTTTTAGCGGATGTCGTTACACCTGACGGTGAAGTCATGACTATCCACTGTGCCAATACGGGGGCGATGACTGGCTGTGCAACGCCCGGAGATAAAATTTGGTATTCAACATCGAATAACTCAAAACGCAAGTACCCACACAGTTGGGAAGTGACACAAACGTCACAAAATCATCTAATTTGTATCAATACATTACGAGCTAATCAGATCATTGCCGAGGCGTTGGCGCAAAAAACCATTCCAGAATTATCCGAATATAGTGTAATAAAGCCTGAGATGAAATACGGTTCTGAAAATAGCCGGATTGATTTCTTTTTATCTGGAGATGGGCTACCCGATTGTTTTATCGAAGTAAAATCTGTCACGTTATTGGAAAATAACCATGGCTATTTTCCCGATGCTGTGACTGAACGCGGACAAAAGCATTTACGAGAGCTAACAACAATTGCTAAAGAAGGAAAAAAAGCCATACTGTTGTTTGCAGTTTTGCATACGGGGATCTACGAGGTCTCGGCAGCAGCCCATATTGATAAGCAATATGCCACACTTTTGAAAGAAGCTATCGAAAATGGTGTTGAAGTACTGTGTTATCAAGTAGATATCAATACGCAAAAAATGCTATTGGGTAAAAAAATTAAGTTTACACCTATCAAATAATGATAGTTTATTCGCTGCTCAAAGCGAAGACGCATGGGTTCTGGAGGCTTAAAAAGGAATAAACACGCGCGCCTTCACAGCATTACAAAACTCATTGCATGAACGATTGCCAAGAGGGCACTCTTCTGCTATTTATAGCGACCTTAATTTTTCCCCCCTTTGGGGTTTTGTGAAATTTGCGTGTGTAGGAGAAGCATTATGCAAGAAGGGCAAAAACGTAAGACATCGTCCTTAAGCATTCTCGCCATTGCTGGGGTTGAACCCTATCATGAAAAAGCTGGCGAAGAGTACATGAACGAAGCCCAGTTGGCGCATTTTAAGCTCATTCTCGAAGCATGGCGCAATCAACTCAGGGATGAAGTAGACCGGACAGTTACTCATATGCAAGATGAGGCAGCTAACTTTCCAGATCCTGTTGATCGGGCAGCCCAGGAAGAGGAATTCAGCCTTGAATTACGCAACCGGGACCGTGAACGTAAGTTGATTAAGAAAATCGAGAAAACACTGAAGAAAGTCGAAGAAGACGATTTTGGCTTCTGCGAATCTTGTGGTGTGGAAATCGGCATCCGTCGTTTGGAAGCCCGCCCTACCGCTGATTTGTGTATCGACTGTAAAACATTAGCAGAAATTCGCGAAAAGCAAATGGCTGGCTAATCACTGATTATGGAGTCCTTAACGGCGCACTAACCTTGCGCCGTTATAAGGAAATCTAGTAATGAGCACCTCCACTTCACCCTATATTGGTCGCTTTGCACCATCTCCATCAGGTAACCTTCACTTTGGTTCACTCGTCACCGCCCTAGGTAGCTATTTGCAAGCACGCTCGCAAAAAGGTAAATGGCTGGTGCGTATTGATGATATTGATCCCCCAAGGGAAGTTCCCGGCGCGGCTGATAATATTCTAAAAACGTTAGCGCATTACGGCTTATATTGGGATGATCAGGTACTGTACCAATCAAAACGTCATGATGCCTACCGTGCTGCATTAGATGACCTTCGCCAACAAGGCAAAAGTTACTACTGCACTTGCTCACGGCAACGTATCAAAGCGTTGCAAGGGCATTACGATGGTCATTGTCGCAACCTCCATCTTCCAGACCATCAAGCGGCTATTCGATTAAAACAAACTCACCCCGTTTATCAATTTACAGATAGGCTCAGAGGCGAAATTGTGACACCAGCCAATGTCGCTGAAGAAGATATTATTATTCATCGTAAAGATGGTTTGTTTGCTTATAATTTAGTCGCTGTTGTTGATGATCATTATCAAAATGTCACTGAAGTGATGAGAGGCGCAGACCTAATCCCTACCACCTCACAGCAAATTTCGTTATATCACCACCTTTCATTGCCTGTTCCTGATTATGCCCATTTACCGCTGATCCTAAATCATGATAATAATAAGCTATCAAAGCAAAATCATGCCACAGCACTGCCGATGACGGATCCTCGCCCAGTAATATGCCATGCACTAACATTACTGAATCAACCGCCAATCCAGCACTGGCGTGATTTGAGTACCGATGAGATTTTAAAAACCGCAACGGATAAATGGCAGCTAGCGGCGATCCCATCTCATGATATTATTGACAATGCTTATGACTGAATATGACTTTTATGCGTTTAAGCATTCTCAAAGAAAGGCCAGTAAGCTATGATTAGCCGCTTATTTTGTTTAATGAATATTCGTAATGATATCGAGGTGTACTATTTTTAACCGAGTAGCAAATTTCTGCCGTAATATTTTATCGCGAAATGACAAGGACACGCGTGACGCACAGGCAGCCGGTGAAAGGCCAGTCACTTATTCTGACACTGCGACAGCTCAGTCCGTAGAACAGAACGCTAAACAAACAAAAACCACGGTTCGTCAGTCCAAACGTGCCGGTATTCAGGCAGAGAAATCAGAGACAATGACGACTGAAACAGATGAAAATATCACTGTAATTCCTCGTTCAGAGCATACTATTTCACGTAGTGATATTAGTGATAATGCACTGAAGGTACTTTATCGCTTAAATAAAAATGGCTATGAGGCCTACCTCGTTGGCGGTGGTGTACGTGACTTACTCCTTGGTAAAAAACCCAAAGATTTTGATATTACAACTAATGCAACGCCTGAGCAGATCCGCAAACTATTTCGTAACTGCCGGCTAGTCGGTCGTCGATTCCGTCTCGCCCACATTATGTTCGGGCCAGAGGTCATTGAAGTTGCCACTTTCCGCGGTCACCATGACCAAATTGAGTCGGAAGATAAAAACCGCTCCCAGCAAGCCAAAAATGGCATGTTGCTACGGGATAATATTTTCGGCTCTATCGAAGAAGACGCAATCCGCCGTGACTTTACCGTCAATAGCCTTTACTACAACATTGATGACTTCTCTGTTCGTGACTATGTGGGCGGCTTAAACGATCTTAAAGCGGGGATTATTCGCCTTATTGGTGACCCAGAGACTCGTTATCGCGAAGATCCTGTTCGCATGCTACGTGCGGTGCGTTTCGCCTGTAAATTGGATATGCGTATTGAGCCAAATACGGCGCAACCAATCCAACGTCTGGCACCGCTATTGCGCGAAATTCCTTCAGCAAGGTTATTTGAAGAGTCACTGAAACTGCTACAAGCGGGTCAAGGTTATGCAACCTATAACATGCTAAAAGAGTACCACTTATTTGAGCAACTGTTTCCGGTTATCAGTAGTCGCTTTACCAATAACAATGATTCGCCAATGGAAAAAATCATTGATCAGGTACTCAAAAATACTGACTTTAGGCTCAAAAATGATAAACGGGTTAATCCTGCATTTTTATTTGCAGTCATGTTATGGTATCCCGTTACGGAGCATGCAGAAAAGCTGTCTCAAGAAGGTGGGCTTGCCTACTATGATGCTTTCGCACTGGCGATGAATGACATACTTGATGAGCAGTGCCGTTCGATTGCGATACCTAAACGTATCACCACCACCATGCGTGATATTTGGCAATTGCAATTACGCCTTCCTCGCCGCCAAGGGCGCCGAGCGAATAAATTAATGGAGCATCCAAAGTTCCGTGCTGCATTTGATTTATTAGAATTAAGGGCCAATGTTGAACGGAGAAATGAGCTTCAAGAGCTTGCTGTCTGGTGGGATGAGTATCAGCGTTCCAATAATACTAAGCAGCGTGAGATGATAGCTGAGCTAGGTAGTGCGCCAGTGCGTAAACGCCATCGCCCACGCAAGTCATCATCAAGCGCCCATAAACCAAATAAAAATCAGGGGTCATAGAATGGAGTTGGTCTATATTGTTATTGGCAGTAACCTTGGCGAGCCATTGAAACAGGCTCAACAGGCTATTGATGCGTTAAATGCGCTCCCAAACAGCCGTATAGTCAACACCTCTTCGATCTATCGTAGTAAACCGCTGGGGCCACAAGATCAAAACGATTTTCTTAATATGGCGGTTGCACTTGAAACTGAGCTTGAGCCAGAAGCGTTGCTTGATCATACACAACGCATTGAGCTGGAGCTTGGTCGAGTTCGCAAAGCTGAGCGTTGGGGCCCTAGAACGCTCGATCTCGACATTATGCTTTTCGGCAATCATATTATTAATACCCCACGATTGACCGTACCTCATTATGGGCTAAAAGAGCGGGAATTTATGTTATACCCGCTCAATGACATTGCCCCTGATCTGATTTTTCCTGATGGCGAACCGCTATCAGAAAGGCTCACACTCGTCCCTCGTAATGGCCTCACCCTTTGGGATATTACAACCTAAACAGTGAACCTCCTAAACAGGAGGGGTCGTCAGTGGGATCTTTTCCGGAGGTTATTATAATGAAACCAATTTCTCTGGCTACTCTGGGTCAGTTTAAAAAAGACAAACACAAATTTGCTACCATGACGGCTTACGATGCCAGCTTCGCTCAGCTATTTGCAGAGCAAGGTATCCAAGTCATGCTCGTCGGTGACTCCCTTGGTATGACCATACAAGGCGAATCTAGCACCCTCCCTGTTACCGTAGAGCAAATCGCTTATCACACTCGCTGTGTACGCAAAGGTGCACCAGACGCATTCATTATCGCTGACATGCCTTTTATGAGTTATGCCACCCCTGAACAAGCTTGTGCTAATGCCGCTATTCTGATGCAGGCTGGTGCAAACATGGTAAAACTTGAAGGGGGTTGCTGGCTATGCGATACCGTCAAAATGCTGTGTGAACGTTCCGTTCCCGTATGTGGGCATTTAGGGCTAACGCCACAAGCCGTCAACGTTCTTGGTGGCTATAAAGTACAAGGTCGCGATGAGGTTACCGCCAACCAACTCATGAAAGATGCCATTGCGCTAGAAAATGCGGGAATACAGCTTTTGGTTCTTGAGTGTGTTCCTACCTCACTAGCCAATAATATTACAGAAGAACTACTCCTTCCGGTTATTGGTATCGGTGCAGGCAATGGTACTGATGGGCAAATTCTCGTCATGCATGATGCATTAGGCATTACGGCCCGCCCTCCTAAGTTTGCCAAGAACTTCCTTGCACAAGCAGGCAATATTCAAGATGCAGTTAAACTGTATATTCAAGAAGTTGAAGCAGGGATCTACCCTAGTGAAGATCATTCTTTTGAATAATTTTATTACGGCTCAATAATAAGGAATTCACCTATGCTTATCGTCGAAACATCTCCCATTCTTCGCCGTGAGATCCGCCGCTGGAAGCTAGAAGGTAAACGTATCGCTCTTGTACCAACCATGGGCAACCTGCATGATGGACATTTAGCTTTAATTGATGAAGCGAAACAACAAGCTGATATTGTAATTGTCAGCATTTTCGTTAACCCTATGCAGTTTGATCGCCAATCCGATTTAGCCAATTACCCTCGAACCTTGCAAGAGGATTGTGAAAAGCTGAAACGTCGCGATATCAATCTCGTTTTTGCCCCTTCTGTGAAAGATGTTTACCCTGAAGGAATGGCGCAACAAACTTTTGTTGAAGTGCCTGAATTGTCATCAATACTTGAAGGTGCGAGTCGCCCTGGGCATTTTCGCGGTGTATCAACAGTCGTTACCAAACTGTTTAATTTAGTCCAACCTGATTTAGCGTTTTTCGGTGAAAAAGATTTCCAGCAATTACAGCTAATTCGCAAAATGGTGAGTGACCTTTCTTTTGATATACAAATTGTCTCTGTGCCTACCGTCAGAGCGAAAAATGGGCTTGCATTGAGTTCAAGAAATAACAATCTATCAGCAAGTGAACTCAAACTAGCACCACAACTATATAGCATTATGCAACAGGCGGCAGAGAAGCTAATTGCAGCCCCTGACAACGTTGAAGCAATTATCCAAGAAATCGATGATTCGCTTCGCCAAGCAGGTTTTACCCCTGATGAGCTATTTATTCGTGATGCCGAAACCCTTGCTCCATTGAGCAATATAAGTCAAAAAGCGGTCATCTTAATGGCAGCTTGGTTAGGGCAAACCCGTTTGATTGATAATTTACAGGTTGACCTACCCACAGTTTCAGCTTAAAAAAACAAGCAAACACAGCATGACGATTAAAAATGGTAGACAATAATTATGTTTAGAAAAATGTTACAAGGTAAATTACATCGGGTTAAGGTCACACAAGCCGACCTTCATTACGAAGGCTCTTGTGCTATTGATCAGGATTTTATGGATGCCGCTGGGATCCTCGAATACGAAGCCATTGATATTTACAACGTCGATAATGGAGAACGTTTTTCTACTTATGCAATTGCAGGTGAAAGAGGTTCTAAAATTATTTCAGTCAATGGTGCCGCTGCACGTCGTGCTGCTGTTGGCGATAGATTGATTATCTGCTCATACGTTGATATCAAAGATGAAGATGCTCGTCACCATAAACCCAAAGTCGCTTACTTTGACGGTGACAATGTTATGAGCCGTGTTGCCAAAGCAGTTCCTGTACAAGTCGCTTAACGCTATATCCCCCAACGGCAGTTAGCTTGTTGGGGGTTACTTAGCTTCCTTTTTTAGCCAAGCAAGAAAATACAGCTTTCATTTCGTTATTTGATCTTTTTCTATAACATTAAAAATTATTATATTAATCTCATTAATACCTCTAGAAAATATCATTTAAATCACTATAGCTAATAAAAAAGATAATTATTTAACATCCCAATTTATATTAGATTGAAAAAAACATCACATAAAGGGGATGCTATGAATGATAATAGAAACAAGAAGACGTTTGGACTGTTATATACTCTAAAGATCCAATTTCAAAATATGCCTTCGTTTTCCAGTGGCTTTATTTATGCAAATAAAAAAAATCAAATCGAAATATTGATTACTGTTGATGCTATTAGTGAAGATGGAGAGCCTTATTTTAATAATGAACGAGAAGTGCAAGATGCCACTTATCTGTGTTCATTTTTTGATGGTAAACCCTTAAATCAAAATTGGCAAATTTCGAATGAAAAAGGGCCATTTTGTAAAGCAGTTAAGTATGACACAACTCTATCAAGGCGGGAGCCACCAACCCTACGAACGATAACCCGCTCGACATTTCAAATATCCAAGTTTATTTCATCCGACATTGTTAACCCCGCCTTAGAAATCGCAGTAGGAATTAATATTCCTGGTATAGGCAATTTTGACACCTCAATGAATGGAACGCCTACTTTAAATTCAGGCTCTGTCTTTAAATCACCTAGCCGAATTTCAGTAAGCAGGATATCCCCTATCGATTATACAGATAATAGAAATGTTATGGTGATTGATAAAGGTTGGAAATATATCATGACCGATGCATTATTCCGCAATGGTAGCAATCGACACTCCAGTTCTTATCGGAATTATGCAGCCATTATTCGCTATAAAAAAATATCTATTATTACAGCCAACAAATATAACATTATCGAAAAAAGGGTCTCGCCTACATTGCCTTATAGTGCTCCTTATAAAGATTGGTTTTATGGTACGACCATGCCCCATGCAATGAATTATGCCACCGATGATCAGGCGCTCGGTGCATACTTAACGAGTTGGTTTATTGAGACTCGAGATAGAGTCGGCTATTTTCACGCAATTAACGAAGGTTGGACAGAGCTAACCCACAAGAAAAAGCCTCCACTCTATTTTACAAGCATGAGAAATGGTGAATTTAATAAAAAAAATACGTTTTCTGTGTGGCCACAATTTAGCAACGATATGCCTAAACTTGCCCGCTTTTCAAATAATAATCAAAATAGTATCACCCTTGTTTGCCATCAAATCAATTTAGTGGATCACATTCCTCTCTATCTCGGTGCTGAATGCCGTGCTCAATCAAACACATCCTTAGCAAGCCATGTTAAAATTGTTGATGAGTTTGGCAATGAAGGCATCATGACTATTGAGTATCGCCATAATATTGATGGGGAAATTACTGTTTAAATCCGTTTTGTTAAAAGTGGCACTATTGATCTTTTAGCTTAAAATATTTGGAGCCAAAATGCTTAACTCACCCCCAGCTAAAAAATTCAAACAAATCAACCATCTTAGCATTCATTTTAAAGATAATCCGACTAATATTCATTCGGTTATTTATGCAAATGGATATAATCAAGTTGAGGTTATTGTTACTGCTGAAATCTTAGATGAAAATAATGACGCTTTTTTTGAAAATGAAAAAGAATTTAGAGACTGTATCTATTTTTGTTCCTTTTCAGATCAACAACTACTCGGTGATGAATGGATAATCTCTGAACATCGGGGAGACTATTGTAAAGCCGTACAGAATGAGATTACTCACATAAAAAATGCATCTATAGAGGCCATAAAAAGCACAAAAAGGATCAGTGCCTCATATTACTTCTCACTGAAAGAGATCAATCCCGGACATGAAATTGCAGTCGGGGTGAGAATCGATGGTGAAGGTTTATTCAATACCTCACAAAATGGCACTTTAAATCATAAAGGAGAAATTATTTTTATTGCGCCTAAGCGGGTTATCATTCAAGGAATTAAAAAAATTGATTATGATAATAATGAAAACATCACTATAACAGATAACGATTGGCAGGAAATCTCAAAAAATATTTCATTTCATATCAGTAAAGGGGCGATACTGGGGAATTATGAGCATAATTACGGGGTCATAAGACGTAAAACATTTAAAATTACAACGCATAATAAATATAAATTAAAGTATAAATCTCCTGTATATAGCTTACAACATATCCCTAAAATTAAAGATTGGTACCATAATCACGTGATGCCCCATGCAATAAAGATCGTTGGAGGGCCTTATTATAGCGGAATTTATGTTAATAGCTGGTTTATAGAGCCTAATAATATAGAGATTGGCTATTCCAATATATTAAATAAAGGGCTAAATAGGATTATAAAAGATATCCGCCAATCTCTTTATTGTACTGAGGAAAAAGATGGCCGATTTGTAGGCGATACAACTTATGCGATTTGGCCTCGGCAGGAAGGAAATCTCGGTCCTCTTTGGTCAAAAAACACCTTAGATAAACACGCCATCACTATCGTCTGTCATCAAATGTATCTTAGAGATAAGAAACTCTATTATTGGGGATATTATTGCCCTGCCCCCTATCATGTGGCCGACCCTCTGCAAATT
This sequence comes from Providencia sp. PROV261, assembly GCF_028477945.1. Classification (NCBI taxonomy): domain Bacteria; kingdom Pseudomonadati; phylum Pseudomonadota; class Gammaproteobacteria; order Enterobacterales; family Morganellaceae; genus Providencia; species Providencia sp. PROV261. Next base: position 287,013 of record NZ_JAMPMC010000006.1, read on the forward strand.
TTTATTATCGATGAGTATGGTAATAGAGGGAATATTAATATTGTATTTGAAGAGGATATGTATGGTACTGTCAGCGTTTAAATAACCACTTTAAGAAAAACGAGTCTTTATTATTTTCGTACAACCAATTTTTATCATGACATTATAGCCAACAAATAGGCGGGGTATTTTGTTTATTCATCATTGTAGGGGATGATCTGCTCATCCCCCTTTTGCTATCGTTTAGTTAAATTGCAAAACAAATTGTGCCGTCGCTTCTGCTTTCCCTGCTTTGACAGAATTACCATAACGGTAATATTCCGCTTTCAGGGGAACACGCGTTTCACCTTTTTCTAAATCAGCTAATTTAACAAACTCCTGATTAACTAATACGTTATCATTGTTTAATGGTGATTTTACAACAAACCCAATACCACTGGCATTATTACCTTGCCCTTCATTATCGATTTTAATCACTGCATCTTTGCCATTATAACTCGCTGTATTGTTTGCAATGAGCTTGATCTTCGCTGAAACATTCCCCGTACAGACGATATTAATATGTTCCTCAACAGATGACGGCGTTGTCGGGAACCCTACGGATGGGAATGCCGTGGTCGGTACCCGAGGTAACGTAAATGACAAATCGGTATTTTTAGCTTCACAAGATGTCGGCGCGCTTGTCACTTTTCCTTTTAGTCGATAAGTATAACCAACTTTTGTCGAGCCACCACCTGGGTCAAACCGTTTAATGAGTATCGCCCCAATCACCGAATTATCAAAGGATGTTGCCGTCGGGTTATCTTTACCGGCATAAAAAATAACCGTTGCATCTATAGGCATAAGTGCACCTTCAGGAACAGGCAACACTTGTCCTGGACGATTTGTAAAAGGCAATCCTGATTTACTTTCAATTAAGACATAGACGATATTTACGGGGCCACCAGCATGCACATGGTAAGCGGGCTTCCCATCAATTTCGCCATAATATCTCGCTATAATGCCGCTGCCTTCACCGTATGTTGCATAAGCATAGACTTGTGAGTCAGGCCCACACTGCGCGACACCACCTCGTCCACTCTCTCGCACAAATGTATAACGAGCAATCTCGTCGTTCTTTTTGATCGCACCACTTAATTTAATGTCCACCATTGCGCGCATTGCAGAGTGATTTTGACCATCCCCTCCTTCAACACAATTCTGAGCCGCAATACTGCTATTTATCCCAGAGAACATTAACACCACGCTGAACGCTGCTGCATAGCCCCAATTAATCTGTTTTCTCATTATTCTTACTCCTTTCAGCGGCATTCTGAATTCAGGATATAAAGCCCATTTGTTGGCATGGTATTTTCGATGTTGTAATCCACATCACAGGATTCATTAGCACCCTCATTTTTCCAATTAACTTTAATGCGTCCTTTAGGCTTATCTGCAACTAAATACAAGGTATTAAAGTTAGAAACGAGATGAGTCGCTTCATCTTCTGTAACAGCTTTTGCACCTACCGGTAATTCTTTATTCGTTGGATGCTGTAACTTAAATAATAACTTGTAGCCTTTTTTAGCGTCGAAATCAGCCAGTATCAAAGCGCCTTTTGTTGGGATAACATTATTAATAATGTTATTTTCAATTTCGGTATCTTGTGGGATAGTTTTTGTATCAATCGCCAGTGTATTTTTACGATATGGCGCCATTCCCGGAACAATCGCTAAACCGTAAGCGTTAGTTTCAACTGACTGCCCATTAATAATACCGACACCTTGTGTCCCTTTGGTAAGAATCAATGCGCTTGTATCTTGCATTGAAGGTGCTAATACCACACCGTATTGAGTGCCAACAAATGCACCACTAATACCGTAATTAAAGTTTTTATGGCTATCGTTATAAGCGTACCCTGCATTAACGACTGCATAAGGGGAGCGATAAGAGCTACTTAATCCCCCTGAATAGCCCATACCTTTATTACCGTAGCCTTGATAAATATCCCACGTTCCACGATATAATTCGCCATAGCTGCCACTTAAACGTGCTGTTTGTGAAGTACGATGCTGGTCATCCGTTGATATGCCATAATTCACACTCATTGTGTTATTTAACACATCGAACGGAATACTGACATTTAAACTCAAATTGTATGAACGGCTGTTATCATTTTCAAATTGTCTACCTTTTGAATAGGTGTAATAGACACTGTAATGAACCTTATCGATATTACTGTTAAAACCAACATTATAAGATTGTTGTTTATGACCACTTGAATACTCATAAACAACACTATTTAAGTTAATCGAGCTTGAGCTATCGAGTATTGGTTGAGAAAGAGATACGGTGTATTCATTTTTTAGTTTTTCATAGCTGCCACGGTATTTTTCCTCATAAGAGAATGCGTCATCTATATTCATAAAATCAGCATCAAAATGACGGAAACCCGCTAAAGCTAAGCTCGTATTCGTTGTCTCAATATGTTTTGAGTAATTGACTCTAAATGCATTACCACTCAACGTAGATTGATTATCAACATCAGTACGAGAGTGCACAACATCCGTTGTAATTGCACCAACCTCACCTAAGTTAAACCCTGTACCGATTGCATAGGATTGGTATTTTTTAGCGTAGAGTGCACCACCAAAAACGGTCACAAAGTCTGTTAATCCATAATAGATTTCAGCTTCATTCACATAACGGCCATCACCGTTATTATTCCCATCATATTCACCACTAGAGAAACTGTATTTAATACTGCCTTTTCGCTCTAAAAAAGCAATTGATGAGAAAGGAACAATAGAGTTAACTTCATTACCATTTGCTTCTTCTACTGTGACATATAGATTGCCACCATTACTCATTGGATAGTAATCTGTAATTTCAAATGGCCCAGCAGGCACACTTTTCTTATAGATAACTTGATCATTTTGTACAATAGTCACGATAGATTCAGAATTAGCGATACCATTTACGCTTGGCGCATAACTCGTTAAGTTATAAGGTTCCATTTGCCTATCTGATGCTAATTTAACCCCTTTAAATTTAAAAGAATCAAATAATTGCGAGCTTGTATATAAGTCCCCTAGTGTTAGCTCACTTTTTATTATATTAATGTTTCTTGATAAGGTGTTGCTAATATTATTCCATTTATTCTTATCGTGCCGATTGTTGGCCCATGTGGAATAATTACGATAACGCCATGAGCCTATGTTAATTTTCGTCTGAATATTACCATAATAGTTATCATCGACTTTACCGCCTTCATAGGTGTTAAAAGCTGAAAAAGAGTAATTTAAAAATACAGCAGGAATGCCATCATCCCACTGTGCTTCTTCAGCTTTTCTTATGCGCTGCTGATTAATCATTGATTGCGGAACAGTCATTGAATACACTTTAGTATTTAAATCAAGTGACTGTGTCATATACTCAATATCATTAATATTGAAGCATTCTTGATCACCTTTTAAGGTCTTATGAAAATCTATACCAAAACTTTCCCAATCCGCAAAACTAAAACAAGGTGTAAGTTGTTCTCCACCATCTGCCCGAGGCATCATCACAAAGCTAATTTCTTTATTAAGAATTAAATTATTATTAATGAAAAACCTGACATGATATTTCCCTGGTGCTATATCATTTTCCCTAAACACATCCAGATCTTCATTAGTCAATTGCGTATCTGTACCTGCAATATTTAACAAGCTAGGTGGATAATAATCAGCAGCCCGCATTTCAAATGACAATGAAGCGAATACAATAGCCATAAACAGAGGTGAATATGGATACTTTTTATGATAAAGACGATTCATAGGCCTTTACTCTACTTTATTAGATTATTATTTTATAAGGTATTGACTATCTAACCCTTTACCATAATCATTGATATAGTTTAGAGAAACCTTATTGGAACTAGCCCCTAAATTAGAAACATTAATTACTGTTTCAGAGCGTGGTTCTAAATAGCTTGGTGCTTCGACTTCTCTGTTATTAATTTTTATTTTTGCAATGTTAATATAAAATGGTGTTGGGTTAACAACCTTGACTCCAGCGGTAGAGCGAGACCAAGTTAACTCATTGACAACATCTTCAAGCTTTTTATCGGATAATGCTGTAGGTCGATAAATTAGCTTTATTTTGTTTGTCATTGAATAACGTAAAACGTTTTCTAAATCCTCACTACTCGGTGCCACAAATTTTACATTTAGCCAATATAATGCTTCTTGGTCACTCGGTAATGATGCTATTTTAGTCAGTTGAATCGTGTTTTTTTGCTCAGATTTTAGCTTAATTAATGGAGGTGTTACTGCAAAATCTTGTGTTATTTTTCCATTTTTATCTTCCACCCAAGATTGAAGTAAATAATTCCTATTTTTATCTGTATTAAATGCAACAACACCTTCGCTATTCTCTTTTTCGTGATAAATAACACGCGTTGTTTCTAAACCAAAGCCAGCATAGCTGGTTGAACTAGCAAGAAAACACAATAACAGTGTAGGAACTATTTTTTTCATAAACATAGGATGTCCTCCAAGAAAAAAAGTAACGCAGATTAATAATTGATAATCTGCGTTATCAAATTATTTATAAGTAATTTTATAATTTAATGTTGCGTCTGCTTGGCCTGCTTCTACGTCATCGTCTGTACTTACATACTTAGCAATAAAAGTTCCAGTCCATTGAGCACTGTTACCATTTACTTTTATTTCTTCACTTTTACTACCATTAATTTTTAATGGCTTGGATAGGTCATCTTCATTGTAAATACGGATACCCACATTTTTTGCAACGCCAGCACTACCTTTATTGTCCAGTTCTAAAATAGTTTTATCAAAACGGTTTTCATGACCCGTTAAATTGATAGAGATAGTACCTTGATCAGGACAGTCAATTAATTTAATTTTTAATTTACCATCACCACCAGTACCACCAACCTCATCACCTTCCTCAGTAAACTCACTAGTAGCAAAACGTCCCATTTTTACATCAGCATTTGGTGAGTTAGTATCATTCAGGCTAATAGTGCATGTAGCATTATAAATAAGTCCTTTAAACTTAATCGTTCCACTTTGCTCTTCTGCTGTTGCTGAAAAAGCAAATGCTGAAGCAATAACAGCCATAAAAATATTTCGAGTTGATAATTTTTTCATTGATATACCTTTACACTCTACATAGTAATTAATAGTAATGTTAATTATTCAGCGCGTAATTAATAAAATAGTATAGATATAGGTAAATATCGCTATTCTAAAAATTAATGCGAGAACATATTAAAGACTTATATACACAAATAAGAAATAGTTAAAAATTCATGTTACCCGACTGGTGAGTAACATGTAAAAAGAGTATATAACATTAAAGTAGTATTTGATTTGTGTAAGTTTTTCAAAACGTAAATTTTAGAGGTGACAAAAAAACAACTCACACATCACAACTCATTGTTATATAGGAATATTATTTTTTGATCTGCATCAAAAAATGAATAATTAAAATTATATACCTAAAATTACTTTATTATCATACGGTTATGTATAACTGTTTTTACTTACCTATATTGAACATCTTTATCTGCTCTGTAGTACTTTTTTACATTTATTGCGGGTAAAAATATAGTTTCCTTGTTGATTATTTTAACTTTTATAATAATTTGGTTTTCTAAATAAAAAATAAGGCTAAGATAAATCTCACTCATTTATCTTGGCTTTATTCAATAATTTTTTTCTTATCTTTATTGGTAAACAATATCGATAGTCATGGAGGCATTTGCAAAACCAGGTGTTACTTTTTCATTTATTTGTTTATAGTAACCCCGCATAAAAATATGAATGTCACCCTCACTCTTTACACTATTAATAATTTCATTTCGTACATTGAGCGTTAATGCTTTCCAATTATTTTTATCCATTGAATATTCTGTTTCTATCCCAACCCCCGTTGCAACGCCATCGACCGCATCAAGCGCTAAGACACTAGATTGACCAGAATAACTGTTACCTTTAGGTATAAATATCACTGGAATATTACTTGGACATTTCAAGCTAATTGACCAATCTGCCTTTGGGCTAGTCGAACCAACGCTGCCTCCCAAACCTGTAGAGCTTAAATAAATATCCCCTAAATTAATATTTTTAGTTTGGTTCGAACTTAAATCACAAGTTGAAGCTTTTACAGCACCTGTGATGTTTACTAACACATCGTAACTGTAAGCATGGTTTATAGTTAACCCGAAATAACTCAGCAATACTATCCGCAGTATTTTTTTAGTGGTCATATTAATTGGCCTGTACGACAAAGGTAACCGAAGCGTTTGCTTTACCTTGTGTAATTTTACTATTGGTTTGAACATAACGAGCACGCACTTTTAATTCAGTATTTCCCTTATTAATAGCTTCATTCTGCATAAAGTTATATAGCGTATTAATATCTCGGTTGACCCAATTGTGGAGACTATTTTCATAGCTTTGTAATTCAATTGCAGCTCCCGTTGAATATCCATCACCTTTATCAAGCGATAAATAACGGTCATTAGATTCTGAAACACCTTGAAATTGGCCATTTAATACACTCATTTTATCTGGGCAATCAAACTCAAGTGTAAATTCAATCCATTCAGACTGGGAATTTATTGCACTGCCAAAACCTCTAGGACTATTAGTTAGCCAAGTTCCTAAATCAACACTGATATTCCGTGTTTTGATACCACAAGTCGAATGTTTAATGCTTCCTGTATAATTGACCATTACTGTTGCAGAGGCCGAATTAATCAGAATAGGGATAAGGAATACGAGAAAAAAATAACGTATTAGATTGTAACCTTGTCTCATGGTATCAATCCTTTAGTCATAAGCAAACGTTAGTGTTAATGCTGCATTCCCTGAACTCGCTTTAACCTTTTTGGCCGTTTTAACATATTCAAAACGCAATGGAACGGTATAATTCTTTTTGCCTGCTTCCGTACGAAATAGAAGCTGATGATTATCGGTAACAACGTTTTTATCACCACCAACTTTTAATGCCGGAGAGCCATTATGAAAAACCTGCACGCCATAGCCAGGTGAGTCCGAGTTATCTGTTAACTCGATGAAATCACTGCCTATTTTAGAGGCTCTTCCATATTCACCTAATGTCATATAAACACGCATCTCAGCATTACAACTCATCTCAATACTTTCTTCTGCTAAACCAAACCTATAGCCAACATCAAACCTATTTACCCTATTTAGATCATGTTCCCCTAAATCGATATTTAATCTTTTTGTATTGATATTACAAGTAGAGGCTGTCGACTTTAAATGAGTATAGCTACTATCTATAAATCCATCATAAGTATATTGGGGATCATCTTCCTTATAACAGGTAAAAAATGCCCGAGCATCGCGAGAGATCTTTGTATCACCTTTTGGCGGGATACCATCAACTCTGACTCTTGCAAAGGCAATTTCAATCCTAACCTCAGTATCAGGTTTTTCTAAACCAAAAAGGCCACTTCCATACCTATCTTTTATTGGATACCACTCAGGATCACCATCCTCTCTAATTCCCCAAGCATAACCAACGCCTTTAACATTTCCAGCATAAACAGGGAACGCTTTTCCTCCAAAATTAACTGTTAGGCCTGTTGCGTACCTAGCATCATAAAATATCATTTCGGTAAACTTCCCTTGTTCTTTCGGGTTATTAAGGTTGCTTTGACAAACTGTTCCTGAATATATTTGCCATCCCTCCCCGATAATCGTTCCCGATGCGACCTCTCCCGCAGCATCATCAAACACTAATTCTGAATCAGGAAAAATGATCCTTGCAGAAATATCTGAACTTATAGCTATATTTGGGTAACCACATAGCAATCCGAGAAAAAATGCAATTGATGATAATTTTAATACTGTATTTTTCATTTTATCTCCGTTCTTTATTCACATATTGCTTGCAGAGATGCTACTGGCATTTGCTTTTCTTGTTCATTAAGTTGGTAATTGGCCATACACTGTTCATCTGTTTGATTTCCCCATTTAATATGGATCTTTCCTTGCTCTGGCATACCACTAAAATAAATATCACCATTATCCCCAACAATACCACCACTGCTTAATCCATCTTGTTCGGAAACTAATTGTCCTATTGAACCAAAAGGAACGGCTTTCCCATTGTGCGTCACTGTCAATAAAACACGATATCCTGTATATGTCTTAAACTCCGCTAACATTGCCGCACCTCTTGTCGGAACTAGGGTCAGTGCGCTTTTTTGCAAATCAACATTTTCTGGTAATGACGTGGTATCTAATAACACTTCATTCTGTGTATAGGCGCTGAGATAAGGAACTATCGCATAACCTCGCCAATCAGTTCTTATTCCTGTTTTATTTTTAACTTTAACCCCTTTTGCTCCCGGCGCCTTCACAATAGCAAAAGAGTCATAGATTGGCTGAGATAATGTCACACCATCAGAGTGCACAACAATGGCACCATTTAAGCCATAATTGGCGCGTTGTGAAAATTGGTCATAGCTATAGCCAGCATTTGCGATGGTATACGTACTTTTATAAGATAATGAAGCATTACCTTGTGCTTTTTGATTTCGATTGCCGTATGACTGCTGTACTGAATAATTTAAATTATGATCATCCAACAGGGATCCACTCAATCCAGCCATATAATTACTATCCCCTCTGTTATTACTACTCATAGAGAGGTTTAGCATACTATTATTAATCGATAGGCCACCAAGAGGTATGCTAAAAGAGAGAACAAATTGGTGATCAGCCTTATCGTAGCCTGAAAAATCAGAATAGCTATAATTCAAGGTATATTGGTAACCTTTATAGTTATTATTGTAACCCGCATTTAATGTCCGCTCATGACCACTTTGATTCCAAAAATCTTGCTGATAAGCGGAAACATAAAGGTTGCCATAAGCCTCTAAATCCTGATTAACCGTCGCTTGATAACGATTTTTTTTGCTATAAAAACTGTCTCGCAAATAATTAGCGTTAGCTTCTGGGAAAGAATAAAAGCCCTCTGTTGAATAACGATAACCTGCAAAGGTGACTGTGGTACCTGTAGTTAACAGATTTTTAGTATATTGAACACGGTACGATTGACCTGTTTTTTGTCGGTTATCAAATTGAGTAAATTTTGTTTTTGCTTGGGTCACATCTGAAGACAAAGCACCAACATAACCTAGGTTTAATCCAATACCCGCAGCATAAGATTGGTAATCTTTGGAAAATAGACCACCGCCATACGCCGTTATTCCTTTAGGTAAACCATAAATGACCGTTGCTTGCGCAAAATTAGGTTCTTTGCCACTGTTATTATTTTTAAATTTCCCGCCAGTCACTGCGTATTTCAATTGACCTTCACGCTGCATAATGGCTAATGAAGAAAAAGGAACGATAAATGAGCGTTCACTCCCATCGGCCTCTTTTACCGTCACCGTTAAATCTCCGCTCGTTCCCGTCGAATAGAGGTCGTTTATTTCAAAGGGGCCGGGTGAAACATAAGATTGATAAATAATATAGTCATTTTGTTTTATCGTTATTTCGGCATTACTTTGCGCAATTCCTCGGATGATCGGAGCAAAACCACGTAGAGAGCTGGGGATCATCGATTCATCTGAAGCGAGTTTAGCACCACGGAATTGAAAACCATCAAAGACTTCACTCGGCGTTGAAGTATCACCAATTGTTAATTGAGATTTAAGAGGATTAATGCCTCGTTCAAGGTAGGTTTCAATATTTTGCCAACGGCTTTGATTATTTTGATAAGAATACGTTGAATAATTTTTTAAACGCCAAGGGCCAACATTTAACCCACTGCGTAAGTTAACATAGTGGGATGACGTATCTGCATGAGAAGATTTATACCAAGTGTTAGATCCCCGATAAAAATAACTTAATACCAGAGCGGGTACACCATCATCCCATAAACTAGGATCAACTGTTCCAGACGCTGTTTTATTCATCGCTATCTGAGGAATAGAAATAATCAGCTTCTGGTTAGTCAATTCAAGCCGTGTATACGCATCTGGAATATACTTTGAAATATCTTCAATTGGCTGTGTTTCAGTTAAATTGGCAAAAGTAGGAAGGGTTTTAACATTAACCCCCCAATTTTCAAGTTCCTCTTTAGTGAGTACTGGTATTAATTTTTGATCCTCTTTGCTCTTAACAAAAACCAAAGATTTAGAACCTACTCCTCGCCCATTTAAGACGATATCTACATGATATTCGCCCTCCTGCTGTCCTCCAGGCGTTGAAAATTGCTCTAAACTTTGCAGTTCGGCTATATTTTGTCCATTAACTGGCGTTAACGAGTGAGGACTAAAATAGTCACCAGCAAACGCCATTGGAAGGCAAGCAACTGACAGAGTTAAACCTGCAATGGCTTTGCTGAGCGAATGAGGAGCAATCTTGCTGAGTTCAAATATGGATACTAAATTTTCTTGTATGTACTCTTCTTTATTAAAAATTAGCATAATAGTAAAATTCCATACCTGACTTTAATTTTTTATTATTTTAATTCTTGCTCTTGACTATCTGTTATCCCACCAACATCAGTCACGGCTTTCCACATCACTTTATTAACTTGAATACCTGAAATATTCCACGAATGCTCTCCCATAGGAGGAAGCATAACAGGCTCGTCGATAGATTTATTCCCTACTTTTAATTCACTAAAAGAGACATAATAAGGTGTTGGATTTTTACCCACTAACAGGTTGCCTTTTCTTTCAAATGTCACTTTTTTATAAGCAGCCCCTGCGTCTGCGCTCGATAATGATTTAGGGCGATAAATCAGTTTGATTCGATTATTAATCGAAATAGTCAGGTTATTTTTAGCATTAGGATCAGTCGGTGGAATCGACTTTACATTCAACCAAAAAACGCTTTCCTTATCGTCAGGTAGATCTTTACCTGTATAAACAATCCTCAATGAATTGCTGGATTCAGGTTCAATTCTAAATAAGGGAGGGGTGATAACAAAAGGTAACTTAGTTTGATTATTACTATCGAAATGATCAATCCAAGATTGAATTAAATATGGTGTCTTATCATTATTACGAACTGTAATGGAAGCTTCTTTGCTGTTTGCATCATAAATAACCCGTGTTCCACCAAGTACAACACTTGCATTCGCTTGGGTTACGATTAAAAAGAAGAAAAAAAGAGTAGATATTAATGTTTTAACCATAATGCTATCCCTAAATATGGGGAACATACCTTCTGATAATCACGTGTAGAATGATATGTTCCCATTAATGCTAAAACTTTGTTAAATTAAATCGAGAATTTTTCTCACTTTAATTATTATTGTTTATTTACTTGGCATTATTGGTTATAAGAAATTGTTACTGTCACATCCGCGTTAGCCACACCCGCTTTTACAGGGCCAGTTGTCACATAACGGGCATAGTATTCCTTTTCACCGCTATTATTAGCTCCTTTAAGTTCAATTTCACCCGCTGGTGCTCCAGGGGTAATATAAGCTGTATCGCTTTCAGCATGAGTAATACCAATACCAGCACCAACTTCTGTGGATGTTTTATATAAGCTGCTATTTGTACTATCCGCAGTTCCAGTGAAAGTGATCTTTGCTTTTTTAATAACATCAGGGCATTCGTTAAGTGCAATCACAAACTTTGTTGGTTTTGTTGTTTCATCGGATTTTTGAAAATGGCTCACCAACCAAGTGCCTAACTGTACTGTTCCTTCACTTGAGTTCTCATTATTTGTTTCGATAGTACAAGTTGATTCAACAAATTGCCCTTTAAAATGGATAGTTCCCGTTTCTTTACCATCAATGACATCTGCATTTGCAACGCCAGTGAATAAAGACATAGTGATAGCTGAAGTAACTAATAAGGCTTTATTTAGTTTCATCTTGATGACTCCTAAAATATATAATTTGTTATCTAATTCTTTTATTGGTATTTCACTATGAAATTACATAGTTTAATAAGGTTATTTCTTATCTCGACCATCCTGCATAGGAGTATATGCAATTTATGTGTAAAATCCAGTTTACGTGTAAAAACCGTTAATTTACATTAAAAACAAACAAATCACTAAACAAAACGCTATAAAAAAGGAAATCATAGAATAAAAAACCAAAAATAAAACACAAGAAAGCTATTAAATCCAATTCGAGGGGTAAGAGAGTATTCAATATTCTAATACATAAATGTAAGGCAATATTTCACCCTACTGTGCTGATATCTCTACTATTTTGCGTTTGCTATTTTTTTTCGATATCAGAAAACACAATAAAATCATTATGTTAAGAATATCTATTTTTCCTACCCAACGAAAAATAAAAAAAATTTAAGATTGAAATTATTTTAATACTTTTTTGTTAGTTACATTTGAACATATATCGCAAAAAGACAGTTTAGTTATATTTATCTCATAAATTATAGTGATTATTTTTTATTAATATTATTTACGCAAGAAACCAAACTAAGTATATTTTCGTAACTATATTCCATGTTAATTTCATGATTGATAAAAATCTGAATTGAATATGGGGATCTAACTAATCGTCGCTAGATATTAAGGTATAAAAAAACCCCCAATAGTTAGCTAGCTATTAGGGGTTAAATTAAGTCACTTCGAGATAAGAAAATAAGTTATATCGTTAACTTCTTAGCCCTCTCCCTTGCTCAATTAAATACCATGTTAATCCATAAAAAATCACAAAGAAGATCATCAATACACCTAATGTCACGGCAATTGATACATCAGCAATACCTAAAAAGCCATACCTAAAGCCACTGATCATATACACAATCGGGTTGAGTTTTGATACCGCTTGCCAAAAGGGAGGTAATAATGAGAGTGAATAGAATACGCCACCTAAATAGGTCAATGGTGTCAATACGAAAGTAGGAACTATGCTGATATCATCGAATGTTTTGGCAAAAATTGCATTTAATAACCCTGCCAGTGAAAAAACGATTGAAGTTAATAACAATGTAATTATCACCATACTCCAAGAGTGTACTTGGAGTGGAATAAAGAACAGTGACACGATGGTGACAAGTAGCCCAACCAAAATACCGCGAGCAACACCACCACCAACAAAACCAGCAATGATGACATGTGTCGGTACTGGCGCAACGAGCAATTCTTCAATGTTCTTTTGGAACTTAGAGCCAAAGAATGAGGAGCAGACGTTAGAATAGGAGTTCGTTATCACAGCCATCATAATCAAGCCAGGAACAATAAACTGCATATAATCTACCCCACCCATATCGCCAATTCGGGAACCAATCAGGTTACCAAAAATGACAAAATAGAGAGACATTGTAATCACTGGCGGTAATAACGTTTGTACCCATATACGACCAAAACGTGTGACTTCTTTAATCCAAATAGTCTTTAATGCGACCCAATATAGAGAAATCATTGTGCTTCCTCCAAACGAGCGGCATGACTTTCTTTTTTCACTAAGTTCACAAACAGTTCTTCCAACCGGTTAGCTTTATTGCGCATACTTAAAATTTCGATGCCTTGCTCATTAAGTTGGCTAAATACCCCATTTAATCCTTGCTCTCTTTTCACATCAACTTCTAAGGTCGACGTATCAATTAAACGAGTTTCATACCCTTTAAGCTCTGGAATAGGGCTTCTTGTGCCAAGGTCAAAAATAAAGGTTTCAGATTCCAGCTGACTTAATAATTGTTTCATACTCGTATTTTCAACTAACTCGCCATGCTGAATAATACCAATATTGCGACAAAGCATTTCTGCCTCTTCAAGGTAGTGTGTGGTCAAAATAATCGTCGTTCCTTGTGCATTGAGCTTTTTCAAAAAGCTCCACATAGAACGGCGTAATTCAATATCGACCCCCGCGGTCGGCTCATCCAAAATCAGTAGTTTTGGCTGATGCATTAGCGCTCGTGCAATCATTAAGCGACGCTTCATCCCACCGGATAGGTTACGCGCGCGCTCATTGCGCTTTTCCCATAAATCCAATTGAGAAAGATAGGTTTCTGCCCGTTGATGGGCTACAGAACGAGAAACCCCGTAATAGCCCGCTTGGTTAAGTACTATCTGTAACACGGTTTCAAATGGGTTAAAATTAAACTCTTGAGGAACTAACCCTAATTGTTGTTTAGCTTGTACGACTTGCTTGTCTAAATCATAACCAAACACTTTAACAGACCCACTCGTTTTATTGACCAATGAGCTAATTATTCCTATTGTGGTCGACTTACCAGCGCCATTAGGTCCAAGTAATGCATAAAAGTCACCATCTTCTACGCTTAGATCAATTCCTCGCAAGGCTTTCACGCCACCTGGATAGGTTTTGGTGAGCTGCGATAACTCAAGTGCGTAAGTCATATGTAAAAAACACCTTTATTCTTGGGTAGGTTTGGGAGCAATATAATACTATGATGCCATTTTTTTCTGATCACTGTTATGCAGAAAAGAGAAAATAGGTATATGCTAACCAATTCATGTGGTTAGCCATATCAATATTGTCTAATCAGAATGAAATGCACATCATAAGGATGTAAAGATTAATACAACTGAATATTAATTAATAAATAAATGCTGTATAAGATTTTAACGTAAAGTAACACAACTAGGCTATACGTCATGATGAGAAAAATTGAAGAGCTGTTTGCTAACAACGAAGCATGGTCAGCTTCCGTAAAAGAAAAAGATCCTGAATTTTTTAAAGAACTATCCAAAGCTCAGAAACCGAGATTCTTATGGATAGGTTGTTCAGACAGCCGAGTACCTGCCGAAAAATTAATCAATGCTGCACCAGGCGATCTCTTCGTTCACCGTAATGTTGCAAACTTAGTTATCCATACCGACCTAAACTGTTTGTCGGTTATCCAATATGCTGTTGATGTCCTTCAGGTTGAGCATATTATCATCTGCGGCCACTATGGATGTGGTGGTATTGAGGCTGCGGTTGACAATACTGAACTTGGCTTAATCAATAACTGGTTACTGCATATTCGTGATATTTGGTACAGACACAGCTCAATGTTAGGTGAATTAAAACCTTGCGAACGCTTAAATCGCTTATGTGAATTAAATGTCGTTGAGCAAGTTTACAACCTAGGTCACTCAACCATTATGCAATCAGCGTGGAAACGTGGGCAAAAAGTGATGATCCATGGTTGGGTTTACGGTATCAACAATGGTCGTCTACATGACTTGCATATTACCGCAGATAGCCGTGAAAGATTAGAGCTTTGCTACCGTGAAGCAATTGCTAAATTGACCAATAAAAAATAATTTTTATTTATCGCGATAAACGAATAAAGGGCCGTTCCATGGAACGGCCCTTCTTTTAACTAACGCATCGAATATTATTCACTTACTCTTCAATCAGCGTGACATGACCAATATAAGGTAAATGACGATATTGTTGTGCATAATCGATACCATACCCAACAACAAATTTGTCTTCGATTGAATATCCAATCCACTCGACAGGTACTTCAACCTCACGGCGTGATGGCTTATCAAGCAGAGTACAGATTGCCACGGATTTAGGACCGCGCAATTCAAAGATCTCACGAACCTTATTTAAGGTATTCCCTGAATCAATGATATCTTCAACAATCAACACATGCTTATCGCGAATGTCTTCATCTAAGTCTTTGACTATTTTAACATCGCGACTTGAGTTCATTGCGTTACCGTAACTTGAAACGGTCATAAAATCGACTTCGTGTGGGACTTCAATCTTACGGCATAAGTCAGCCATAAAAATAAATGAACCTTTTAATAAACCTACTAAGACCAGCTCGCCATCAATATTTTTATAATGTGCGCTAATTTTTTCAGCTAGTTCACTGACTCGCTGGCTGAGCTCTTCTTCAGAGATCATCACTTCTAGTGTATGTTTCAATTTCCCACTACCTATTTGTTTTGAATACTAAAATTCACATTTCTATGATAAGACGCAAAACGCTTTTAAGCCGCGACCAACAGCAACATTAGAAATATGAGAACAAAATTTGGAAGGAGTATAACAGAACTCACCATTTGTCGTAAAAGAGGATCCGATAACTTGTTATAAATTTTATAACTCATCTTTCACAATTTCAGGCAATATGGCCTTTTTATGATGAGAAAACGAATAAAATCAATAGCAATAGATATGAATAAAAGATGTCATCCTTGACTTTTTCACTTCAGTATTAGGGCGTAATGAGGGCATAGCAGCATGGCTCATTAACGACCTAATACACAAGGCTAAGTGATATCACCTCAACTCACTGTGAAGCCCATCATCATGCCAGTATCTTCGTGCTCTAAGAGATGGCAATGCGCCATATAAGGATGCGCCTTGGTGGCAGGATGTTTAAATTCCACCAGCACCTCACTGACTTGGCCTTCAACTTTAACAATGTCTTTCCAACCTTGTCGATGAGGCTCCACAACCTTGCCATTCTCTTTTAGTATGCGAAAGCGCGTTCCATGAACATGGAATGGGTGAAGCATCATATCGCCACGACCGGAAATAACCCATATTTCTTGGCGATTCATAGGGGCATCAAAGGCGGCTTCCGTCATCGAAAATGCCCGACCATTAATTGTATTGGCATTATGGATATCAAGTTCACCAGAGCCGGTTCCGCAGTGGCCTCCGCCATTACGCATACCGCCCATATTACCATGCCCCATCATGCCCATACCGCCATTTTCACCATTCGACATCATATGGCCTTGCATCATGCCACCATGTCCGCCCATATGACCCATCGCTTGCTCACCATAGCGCTCACGTAACATCATCATCCCTTGCATATCCAAGCGCATATCCATCATTAAATGAAAACGACGACGCGTTAATCCAGCCAATGAAGGGAGGGCAGGCAACGTCGCGAGCTGTTCAGACAATTTCCCCGCACCAGTACCCATTGTGGTTTCAATATGTAACACAGGTAAGGGTTGATTAAATGGCGCGATTGTCATGCCCATTTGATTAACAGGCAGTGTCAGCAAGTCAAAAGAGCGGCCATCCCTCGCATCAATCAGCACTTCAAACCTTTCCCCCATCAGGATAGGTAATTCGGTCACAGTAATAGGCTCAGCGAGCAATCCGCCATCACTTGCTACAACATACATTTTACGTCCATCACTGGTTGAGATGTTCAAGCTACGTGCATTACAACCATTAAGTAGCCTTAAACGCAACCAGCCTTTTGGTGCCACATGTTTCGGAAATACCGCACCATTGGTTAACATCAAATCCCCAAACCAACCCACGGCCGCACTCATCACATCCAATTGGTAGTCGATTTGCCCATCATCTTTAAGTCGCTTATCCTGTAAAATCACAGGGATATCATCAACGCCCCATTGGCTTGGTAACCCATGTTTGTCACTTTGTTCATCTTTAATAATCACAAGGCCCGCAAGCCCCATTGCGACTTGATAACCTGTTTTGCCATGAGTATGAGGATGGAACCAGCAGGTCGCCTCTGGTTGGTCGATGGTGAAATTGACTTGGCGGCTAGCGCCCGGTTTGATGATCGCTTGTGGCCCACCATCCTGCTCCCCTGAAATTTCAAGGCCATGCCAGTGAACGGTTGTCTCTTCTGGTAATTGGTTAGCAATATGAATATTTACGCTCTGACCTTTTTTCAGGCTCAAAGCTGGGCCGAGTAAGTCTCCGTTATATCCCCACGTTGTCGTTTTTTTACCGGGAACAAATTGGGAAGCACCTTGTTTGATTGCTAATTGGATATTACCTTGGGCATCAGGCTCTAGCAGTGGAGGGATTGCCAGTGTTGGGTAATTTTCGGCTGCCACAGCGATACGGCTCCAAATCGGTAGTGCACTAGCCGCATAAGTGATAGCGCTCAACTTAATGAAATCGCGACGTAACATTGATAACCTTCCTTTTATTTATCAAATTAATAAACGAATTCAAACTATCTGGCTCCGTGGGTGATTACCGTTTAGGGCCAAAATATGGTTTAATGTCCAAAAATGATAAAGCTTCCCCTTACAGGAAGGTCAAGGAAACCATGTACTTATTAAGGGTATATTACACAGTTTTAAGAAAAATATACTTGACTAACAATTCTATTGTTATGTTAACGTTACTTGACATAAAAAACAGATAGAATACTGAATGCGCAAATTTACTGTAATTTTTTACATCATAACTCTGTTAGGAATAACCCATTCTGCCAGAGCATTGACCCCCAACGAAGCTGAAGATCTTGCTGATCTCACAGCGGTCTTTATCTACTTAAAATATGATTGTGGCTACACCCAAATCCCTGATAGAGAAATTGAACGAGCTATCGTTTACTTTGCTCGCAGCAATAAGTGGGATTTAGGGGATTACGATTCACACCAAATGACTGTTTTGAACAAAGAGAGCTACAATGACCTAAAAGGGATCCCGCTCCCGCAAGAATTTAAATGCCAATCTCTTGCGCGTGATTCATTAGGCTTATTTGCTTATGTAAAATAAACATCTCCCCTTATCGAGGGGAGTCAACGCTCACTGATCAGCCAACATCGCTATTACGCTTTTTTTTCGCCCGCTTTTCTTGCCAGAACATAGCAATGGAAGGAATACTTTGAATAATCACCATCCTAATGATGTGATTTGACATAACAAATCCAGCATCCAGCTTCATTGTGATTGCAGCAAACGTCATCGCTTCCATGCTTCCCGGTGCCCAAGCCAGCAACAATACCGAAATCGGATAGCCAGTCACCCATGCAGCAAACAGTGTGATCAATAAGGTTAGGAAAATATTAATAATGACCACTTGAGCCGATGAATAGATATTTTTGATCAATGACGACAGTGGAAAAACAATAAAGTGGTTACCAATATTCATCCCGATCAAAACCATACTGAGTTCAGTGATCATCACCGGAAAATGGATTTGCACATCTAGCCAGCCTTGGATCAGCGTCGCAGCACCTAATGATGTCAGCATAAATGGAGCAGGAACATGCATCCGCTGCAATACCAAGCCTAATCCTAACCCCGTTAATACAATGAGCGTTAACCAGAAGGTTGCTTCTAACGTCAAAGATGGCAGTACAATTAACGGCTGGGGATCCCCATTGCTACCTACCACGATCCCAGCTAACAAAATTAAAATGATGAGGCGGATCGTATGAGAAATGACAATTTTTTGTGGCGGGGTATGGGTATGATCTGTTAATGCTAATATGGCCGCCATGGCTCCCGGAACAGAGCCCAGCATCGCTTCTTGTTTTGTCCACCCGACTTTGCGATGAAACCAAAAGTAACTGAATGAAAATTGGACGGCTAAACAGACGACCAACATCAAAAGGAGTAGAAATAGATTTTCCACTTGCCCCAATGAGACTTGATTAAACATCAGCCCCACAGACGTTCCTAATGATATCTGGACAAATGTGAGCGTATATTTTGGAATGGCAAATTGAATTTTGAAGCGATTAAACACAATGACAGCAATGATTGGACCAAACATTAATGCGAGAGGTACGCCAAGATAAGTGAGGGTGCCACCAATTAAGGCACAAATAGCAATGCCTAAGCCCATCTTCAATAATCTTATCATCGCAAAATCCTATCACTGCGAGAGCAGTTAGCGTACCTATATTATCTGTAATAGTCTTAATAGTATCCTCTTAATACTTTAAATTCATTAAATTATTAGATAGTAAATAACCGTATAAATCATCATTACCTTGAGAGATAAGCAAAATTATGACAATACGTATCACAACATCCCCGTCAGAATCTGAAGTTGCTCGTATTCATCAATCATTAATTAACTATAATTTGCAATTTTTCAGTGAAGATATTCATTCCCCATTAGCCGTATTTTATGAACAAGAAGGGGAAATATTAGGCGGAATAACAGGCTCAACACTCGGAAATTGGCTAAGAATTAACTACTTTTGGCTCGAAGAGTCACTGAGAAAGCAAGGCATTGGATCACAATTAATACAAGCCATGGAGAACAAAGCGAAAGAGTTGGGAGCCAAATATGCACAAGTCGATACATTCAGTTTCCAAGCAAAACCTTTTTATGAAAAACAAGGTTATCAGGTGATCTCAACACTGATTGAGTACCCGATTAAGCATGAAAGGTATTATTTTATGAAAGCGTTATAAATCTATATATCAGGAACGATAGGTACTCCCCCTACCGTTCTTTTAGTGCGATATATCAGCACTCTTGGGCATTTTTATCCGCAGTGGCTTGGTTAATAATTGCTTTCGCCATCCACTGTGCGATTTCAATGACCTCAGCATCATCTTGTTTCCAAATATCTTTGAGTACTAAAAAGATTTCAGAACCATAAATGACTGAAAATGCTTTGATCACCTTATCAATAATTTCTTGAGGGTACTCATCTTTCATTGGAGCGGTCACCATCGTTAAAATGTCTTTACGGTTCCCCCTTTCAAGACGCTTTTCTTTAGGGTCTTGCGCCAGTGATCGCCCCTGTGCCCATTGTTGCAATGAAACTTGCAATGCCGCCCTCAATGCGCCTTCATGCTCAAACATCCGAGGTAAGGCAAATGATAATAACTCATCAATACGCTCTTCAGTTTTTTGGCTACGTGGTTGCCATGTTAAAATTGGCCCCAAGCTCGCATTCACGGTGGCAGCGATCAGATCACTTTGCGTCGGAAAGTAGCGATACGCGGTAGCCCTTGACACTCCCGCTTCAGCGGCAAGCTCAGAGACTGACGGCATACTCCCTTTTTCAAAAAGCGCTAATGCTGTATTAACGAGTAAAATGTAAGTCCGTTTTCTTGTGCCTTTATATTCATGATTAGAATGTGTTAATGACATCGTCTCCCTCCCCTTAAAAACATTTCGCTACGATAAAATAGTGAATGGTTACTCATCATGACACTTTGCCATAATGACAGCTACCGATTCTTAAAGCACCTTGTATTTTTATCGTTCGCTTTAAAAAAAATTAAAACACAAAAAATTCAAATATGCCTTATTTATCAAGCCATAAAAGAAACCAATATCTAAAAATTATTGAACAACCTCAAAATGAGACTACAGTCTCATTTTACATTCAACCAAAATGATACTATAGTCTCATTCAGATGAGAAATTAAACATCTTCCTAACCTGTAAGGATTTTCCTATGAAACAACATCAGGGATACATCTACATAGCAACAACATTAGATACTAAAAGCGATGAATTGTTCTATGTCTGCGATTTGATCAAAGAGACGGGTTTATCTGTACGCACTGTAGATTTGACTACGCAACCAACACAATTAAAAAGAGATGCAGATGTTAGTGCACAGACGGTTGCCAGTTTCCACCCAGCAGGTGTTGAAGCCGTTTTTTGTGGTGACAGAGGAAGAGCGATTGAGGCAATGTCATTGGCTTTTAGCCTTTACCTCAATGCACAAACCGATGTAGCGGCTATTTTAGGCTTAGGTGGCTCCGGCGGTACCGCGTTAATTACCCCCGCGATGCAGGCACTTCCCGTTGGTATTCCAAAGCTCATGGTTTCCACCATGGCATCAGGAGATACTTCTGGATATGTCGGTGCAAGTGATATTTCGATGATGTACTCCGTCACCGATGTCTCGGGTCTAAATGTGATTTCTCGTAAAGTGCTAAAAAATGCCGCCAACCAAATTGCTGGTTCAATCTATTTTAACCGTGAAGATAAAGTAGACGATGTATCAAAACCAGCCATTGCATTGACGATGTTTGGGGTAACCACCCCCTGTGTTCAACAGCTCACTGAGCAACTTGAATCACAGTATGACTGCTTGGTTTTTCACGCAACAGGCAGTGGCGGTAAAGCGATGGAAAAATTAATCGATAGCCATTTACTGCACTCTGTATTGGATATCACCACCACAGAAGTGTGTGACCACCTCTTTGGCGGCGTTTTAGCTTGTGACGACGATCGATTTGGTGCGATAGCTCGAACACAGACCCCTTGTGTTCTGTCTTGTGGGGCATTGGATATGGTTAATTTTGGACGCCCATCAACGGTGCCCGACCATTATCGCCATCGATTATTTTACAACCATAACGCGCAAGTAACATTGATGCGCACAACGAAAGAAGAAAACCAGCAGATGGGCCGCTGGATAGCAAACAAACTGAACCGCTGCGAAGGTGAAGTGCGTTTTATTATCCCAACGGCAGGCTTCTCAGCATTGGATATTGAAGGCGCTCAATTTTGGGATCCAGAAGCCGATCAAGCCTTCATTGATGCATTAACTGAAAATCTTATAACAACAGAAAAACGCAAACTTATTTTGAGTCCATATCACATCAACTCACTGGAGTTTTGTGAACAAGTGATTCAATTACACCAGGACATTTTGAACAACAAATAGAGGTTCATCAATGAAACATAATCGCGAAAGCTTGCTGAAAAAATTCAAAGAGATGATCGCGCGAGGCGAGCCAATTATTGGCGGTGGTGCCGGTACAGGCCTTTCTGCGAAATGTGAAGAAGCAGGCGGCATTGACTTAATTGTCATTTATAACTCTGGCCGCTACCGGATGGCGGGTCGTGGTTCACTCGCGGGCCTACTTGCTTATGGTAATGCTAATGAAATCGTTATGGATATGGCTAAAGAGGTTTTACCAGTTGTAAAACATACGCCTGTACTTGCCGGTGTTAATGGCACAGATCCATTCTGCCAATTTGATCATTTTCTTGATGAAATAAAAGCCAAAGGTTTTGCGGGTGTGCAAAACTTCCCGACCGTAGGTTTAATCGATGGTAACTTCAGAGCTAACCTCGAAGAGACCGGGATGGGCTATGGTTTAGAAGTGGATATGATCCGCCTAGCCCATGAGAAAGGCTTATTAACCACCCCTTATGTTTTCAGCCGTGAAGATGCTATTGCAATGACCGAAGCGGGTGCAGATATTATCGTGCCTCATATGGGGTTAACCACGGGGGGCAATATTGGTGCAGAGACAGCATTAACACTTAAAGATTGTGTGCCATTAATCAATGACTGGGCTAAAGCCGCAAAATCAGTACGCGATGATGTTATCGTTCTGTGCCATGGTGGCCCAATTGCGACCCCAGAAGATGCGGAATATATTTTAGCGAACTGCCCAGACTGCCACGGTTTCTATGGTGCAAGCTCCATGGAGCGCCTACCAACGGAGGTCGCTCTCACTGCAACAACCGAAAAATTTAAATCAATTAAACGTTAGTACTTTAATACTCAATGAAAGTTGTCAATGGTAATCATAAACCGTTAATAATAATGCAACTTTAATATCACGAGTATTTATGGCTTTGCCAACACCAGGGCACCTACTTCACCGTAGGTGCTTTTCTTTTTACAGCCTGCCAGAATTGATTCTCTTAGCTATCCGTTTGTCTTTGTTGCGTTCAAGGAAAAACAAAGCGTTCGCTGCGCCATCATAAAAACAGCCCGAACACCTAAAATAAAACTCAGATTATCACTCTGCGCGACATGGCAATATTGCGGGGGAAATAAGCGGTAAACCAACGTTAATGGTTTATCTAAAAAGACTAAATAGGTCAAACGGAATTGGCATGAGTGTAGCAAAAACAATCATGCCATCCAGTGATTACACTAACTTAGCAATCAAGCTATCGAGATCACCTTGCAAGAAATGCACTGGTGGGATTTCAATCACGGTATATGCTCCGGCAGATTGTTTCATCGTCGCTCTTGCCGCAGAAACCATAAATTGCGATGTCAGTGCAGGGTTGTTAATTCGCATTGAGTACTCAAATAATTGATTATGCGTTGCTCCAGAAACCCCTTTATGCGTCATATGGACACCATGGCCAACATCTTTCAGCGCGTCCACACTATCAACTTGGCGAATATGGGTCTCATCGGATGAAAAATAACTATCGGCTTTAATCGCGTTAGCAACGTCTGCAAAGTTTGCGCCCGCATCAAGCTCAATATAGACCATACGGCGGTGAACGCCAGTACCCAACGGAATCGTTACCGATAGTGCGTCTTTAACGCCATCAATAGCTTTAGCTGCAACACTGTGCCCCATACTCATTCCTGGGCCAAAGTTAGTGTAGGTGACCCCTTTTGGCGCCATTGCCAACATGAGTGTACGCATAATTGAATCAGAGCCCGGATCCCAACCCGCGGAAACAACGGCAACGCTTTTATGCTCTTTCGCAACGTTATCTAACCGTTTTTTTAGTGCCACAATATCGGAGTGCACATCGAAACTATCGACGGTATTGATCCCCTGACTTAAAACTTTCTCAGCTAAATCACCAATCGCCCGTGTGGGTGAGCATAAAAGCGCCACATCAACTTTGCCTAATTTTTC
The DNA here is from genome assembly GCF_028477945.1 of Providencia sp. PROV261. Lineage (NCBI taxonomy): Bacteria > Pseudomonadati > Pseudomonadota > Gammaproteobacteria > Enterobacterales > Morganellaceae > Providencia > Providencia sp. PROV261. Next base: position 311,265 of record NZ_JAMPMC010000006.1, read on the forward strand.
AATATCATCGACAACGGTGTACCCCGCTAATTCTGCTGGGATATTTTGTACATTACGGCGTACCACACCGACAAGTTCAAAATCATCCGCTGCCAATACCGCTTCGAGTGCATAACGGCCAATATTTCCGTACCCCACTATTGCGGCTTTAATTTTTGTCATTGTGACTCCTTTACTGTTCTGATGTTGTCTTTTTATATTGATATCATAACTATCAATCAGGAATAAATTAGCAGAATCATCATTATTAAACAAAAGATTAACTTTTCCTTAAATAAGCACCTATAGACTCTATTAACTCAACATAAATACGGGTAAAATCTGCCTGCTTTTCCTTTATCCATATGAATTTTATTTTAATTATTTTGAAGGTTCTCAATGCATCAATCCGATGTCACTGAGAGATCACTCTTTTCTCTCAGTTGGCCAATATTTATTGATATTTTTCTTCATTTGGCCACATTACTTATCAATACCTATATGGTGAGCCATGTTTCAACCGCCTACCTTGCGGCAATGGGCGTGGGGAATCAGGTATTTGATCTTTTTATTACCATATTTAACTTTATTAGTGTGGGATGTAGCGTTGTCATCGCCCAATATTTAGGGGCTGGACGCCGTGAAAAGGCCAGCCAAGCTATTCATATTTCTATCGCTTTTAACTTTCTACTCGGTTTTTCCAGTGCTCTTATCGCGCTGTTTTTTGGATATAAAATCCTCAGTATCATGAATACGCCATCCCATCTTATGGAAGATGGTTATGCTTACTTGCATATTCTTGGTATTTGTCTAATCCCCGAAGCCATCTCCATCATTCTTGCTGCTTGCTTGCGTGTGTACGGCAAAGCTCAGCCCGCTATGTGGGTAACGCTCATTGCTAACGTAATCACTGTTGTTGGTAATATGATTGTGCTATATGGCTTTTTTGGTCTGCCGCAATATGGCCTTGAAGGGGTAGCATGGTCGACGGTAGTGGGCCGTATTGTCGCCGTTATCTTGCTGTTCTGTCTGTTATTCTATGGATTAAGGATCAAGTTTACGCCACAGCTGCTGGTTCGCTGGTCACGTACAATGCTAGGTAAAATACTGCATATAGGCTTGCCATCTGCGGGTGAAAATTTAGTGTGGATCCTCCATTTTATGACCGCATCTGCGTTTATCGGTTTAATGGGAGAAACCTCTCTTGCCGCGCAAACACTCTATTTCCAACTCTCACTCTTTATCATGCTGTTTGGTATCTCTATCAGTATTGGTAATGAAATTATGGTGGGACACCTTGTTGGCGCTAAGCGTTTTGAAGAGGCTTACCGTCGTGGAATAAAAAGCTTAAAAATGGGCTTTTATGTCACGATTGGCGTGGTATTTTTCTTTTGGTTATTCCGTTCCCCTATCCTTAACAATTTAACGGATGACCAAAATATTATTCATGTGTTATTACCGCTGTTTCTGCTCTCTGTTTTTTTAGAGCCGGGGCGTACTATCAATATCGTCATGGTTAACGCTCTTAGGGCTTCAGGAGATGCTCGCTTCCCACTTTGCACCGCCATTATTTTTATGTGGGGAGTCGCCATTCCACTCGGTTATTTCTTAGGAATAAAAATGGAAATGGGCTTATTAGGCATTTGGATTGGCTTTTTTGCCGATGAATGGTTACGTGGTTTAACTAACGCATGGCGTTGGCGTTCTCGTCGATGGCAAAGTAAGAGACTTGATCTCGAAAGTGAGTCTTAAAAGCAATACTATCCTGCCTATCGCTTAGGCAGGATTTTTTGTGATTAAGCTCAAACTTGAAATTTATTTTTTACTATTCGCATCTTTATAGAAAAAATTTCTCTCAAACAATTTTATCTTCTCTAACATAGTGAAAATTTTCTCCCAATAATTCTTTAAAATATCCTTATTAAACAGGTGTTCTTTAGGGGGAATTCATTATGCAAGTTCAAGCTCAGCCACTTCTTTGGCAGTATTTTATCCATGCAGTAAAACAAGAAGTCAAACCTGCTTTAGGTTGTACTGAGCCAATCTCTTTAGCCTTAGCAGCAGCAAAAGCCGCTGCTTGCGTTGGTGGTACGGTCACTCGTGTCACCGCATTCGTTTCCCCTAACTTAATGAAAAATGGCATGGGAGTGACCGTACCGGGAACGGGCATGGTGGGTCTCCCAATTGCAGCGGCATTAGGTGCTGTTGGAGGGGATGCCGACGCTGGGCTAGAGGTATTAAAGTCAGCCTCAACGAGTGCCATTGAACGCAGTAAAAATATGTTGGCGCAGGGCCTTATTACTGTCGATATTAAGCATCCCTGTGATGATGTGATCTATTCAGAGGCAACGGTATTTACAGATAAAGGCTCAGCAACTGTCGTTATCGCGGGTACTCATACGCATGTCGTAAAAATGATCCATAACGATACTGTTATTTTTGATAGCACCCAACAAACGCAACAAAATGAATCCCCTGTGGATTGTGCTGCCGACGTGACACTTCCCCCTGTCACGGCCAAAGCTGTTTATCAATTTGCAACACAAGCGCCATTTGAAGATATCCGCTTTATTTTAGAAGCCGCACATTTAAATGATGCCCTGTCTCAGGAAGGGCTACGCCATGTTTATGGTCTGCATATTGGTAAAACGTTGCAATCTCAGCGAGATAGAGGCTTGCTGTCGAAAGATCTCATGTCAGAAATTATGATCAGAACATCGGCAGCTTCAGATGCACGTATGGGTGGAGCCGTATTACCCGCGATGAGTAATTCCGGCTCAGGTAACCAAGGTATAACGGCGACAATGCCTGTTGTTGTCACTGCTGACTACTTACAATCAACAGAAGAGCAGTTAGCTCGCGCCTTAATGTTGTCACACTTAATGGCTATCTATATCCATAATCAACTGCCCGCCTTATCTGCGCTGTGTGCTGCAACAACAGCCGCAATGGGAGCTGCGGCGGGGATCGCTTGGTTACTAGAATCACGTTATGAGGTTGTCGCAATGGCAATTAGCAGTATGATTGGCGATGTCAGTGGTATGATATGCGATGGTGCATCAAACAGTTGTGCGATGAAGGTTTCAACCAGCGCTAGCGCCGCCTATAAAGCCGTGTTAATGGCTCTCGACAACAGTTGTGTAAGAGGCTCTGATGGCATCGTGTCCGACGATGTAGACCAATCCATAGCTAACTTATGCGCTTTAGCTACGGGCTCTATGAGGCACACCGATGTTCAAATTATTGAAATAATGGCTGCAAAAGCGCGCTAACATAATCAAAATTCAAGAAAAACAGGCCACTAATTATTCGTGGCCTGTTTTTTTTATGGCATCTAAAAATATTAAAAAAACAGATAAAAACAGTAGAAAATAACTAAGATAATTCTTACAATAATACTTAAATATGGGTTTGTAGATAATTTAGCTCAATGGAGGTCGAGCATAGTGCTGTTGCTCAATAAAATGTAGATGTTAACCAAATAATCGGTAATTTTTATTTAAACTTGGCATGTATGCAGTGGAGCATTATTTAATATATTACAATCATTATTATTTCTTATTTATATAGCAAAAAACCAGAAACCTATAACTTATTGATAGTAATAATTTTTGATTTATTCATATTCATATTTTTTTATACTTTATTAATACTTTCTAACAATTCCCCGTTAAACATTTCTTTTTGTAACATGTTTATATAACAACTATTAATTGTTAATAATCTTAGTTGTTTATCTCGAATTGACACATAAAAACCAGGGTTATAAGCATATAATACTCAGTTATTGGTGCTCAAAAAGTATCAACAACCATTTATCGCATTGATTTTATTAGATTTATATTAATAGAACCATTACTCCATTTATGGGTTTTACTCGTATAATAAATAAATTCAGACTATCGGATATTTGATCTAAAAAAAAATAAGATTTATATTTGTTTTAGAAATAAGAATAAGCTCACATAAAAACATAACTTAAATAAGCAATACGTTTTAGCATATTGCTTGTTGGCTATAATTTATTAACTTTATCTACACAGAGGTTTTTAATGGAAAGTGAAGAATTGAGTATCGATAGTTTTTTTTCATCTATTTCATTAGCTATTGGTCGAACGTTGAAACGACTTAGGCAAAATCAAGGTTTAACTGGTGCCGATTTTGGTCGTTTAGTCAATCTTAGCCAACAGCAAATATCACGCTATGAGTGTGGCATTAATCATATTAATGTCAGCATGCTATTACTATTATTAGAAAAACTCGATATTACCGTTGGGGAATTTAATACTTTACTTATCGAAGAAATTAATTTAACCCCGATCAAAAATCACGTTGATTTAGATAGGATATTAAATGTTTGCAAAAATAATGGTGAGAAAACTGATCATTATGTAACTTCAAAATCTTCATTATTATTTGGCTAAATCGCATTTAATAAACTTTCAATCTCCTTTTTTCTCAGTCCCTTGCAGTCAAGGTGCCGCTGTTAGGATAGACACGTAAGTTAGCCCTGTTTGGCACCCTAGTGTATTTGCTAGTAAAAGTGGATTAAAAAATCTTGTTATTATTGGTCATATCAGTGGAGTAAGTCGTGTTTATTTCAACAGAACCAAGGCCGAACTAATAAAATGGCCAATAAAAACAACGATACTAAATTTAGTATCATTGATGGTGAACGTTATATCGCGATAGTATCACTAAAAGTATAATAGCAAATTAACTTATCACGCTGATTTTTCGTTTTTCTATCAACACAAGCCAATGGATCATTTAATTACTGATTCTTTATACTAATTCATAATAGAATAAAAATGAGTAAGGTCGATAATTTATAACCATTATTTTCGATTAGAGCACACTTTTCCCCTTCTAAACCTAAAATTCCCCTTAAAATAAAAAATAAGTTTCCTTTTGAAATTATTAAAATTTAGTTTTGATATTTTTGTACCGTTCCTATGAGACAAGAAATTTAACCCATTTAATTTTGGTTAAGTTAATATCGGAACCAATGAAAAGCTATGATGTTAAGTTAAGATTCGTATGTTTATTATCGCCCCCTTCCCTTAGCAGTCAGGAAAGGGGTTATCGATATGTTTATAGCTCTTCATTATTCGTCTGGAGTTGTGCGAATTTTTGGCGTATTTCATTTTCTGGTAAATTAATCCCAATAAACACCAAAACACTGTGACGCGGCTCATTCTCTGCCCAATCGCTATCCCAATCAGCACTATATAAGCGTTGAACCCCTTGGAATAGTAGCCTTTTCGGCTCGTTTTTGATTGATAAAATCCCTTTATAACGCAATAAATTATCCGCAAATCCTAGCAGTAGAGACTCCATAACATCAGAGACCGCCATTAACTCAACAGGGTAATCAAATTCAACAACGATAGAATTCACTTCATTGTGCTGTTTAGGGGTAAAGCGGAAAGTGGGTTGATTCACTTTCAGTTGTGAATCGAGTAAAAAACCTTGAATATTAAACAGTAAATCGAGGTCAATCTCACCATGGGTCACGGGATAGATGGGTGCCCGTGCATTGATGCGCTGTAAGCGTTCAATTAAGCTTTCATGCTCAGGCTGAACATCCGTTTTCGTTAATAAGATCCGATCAGCATAGCCAATTTGTGCCTGCGCTATCGCAAAATCATCAAGTTGCTTATTTGCATGAACCGCATCCACCAATGTAATAATGCCATCCAATAAATAACGTTCACAAAGCACTTCATGAGAAAAAAAAGTTTGAGTGATAGGACCGGGATCTGCCATTCCCGTGCACTCAATCACTAAGCGATCAAAGTCGAGTTTCCCACTATCTAACCCATCAAGTAAATCGAGCAAAGCATTTTCCAACTCATTAGAGCGGCTACAACAAATACAACCATTACTCAATGTCGTTATTTGTGTCGCACGATCACCAATTAAGGCATTATCAATTGGCACTTCACCAAATTCATTTTCGATGACTGCGATTTTATGCCCATGATCTGCTTGAAGAATATGGCGTAGTAAGGTGGTTTTGCCCGCACCGAGAAAACCGGTCAAAATCGTGACAGAGATTGGTTTCATTGTATTCCTCATGACGTCATTAATTAACAGCAGCGAAATCCACCTTTACCGCTTCCACCATAGCGCGCATCTTGGCGCTCACGAAAAAACTCTTTATAAGTCATAATCGGCTTGTCTGGATGATTATCTTTCATGTGCTGTACATAGGTATCATAGTCAGGAATGCCTATCAACATACGTGCAGCCTGCCCTAAGTACTTACCTGTTTTGCCTAAATTTCCAAACATATGCTCTCCAATACAGATGCCCTACATCATGTTTACTCACAATGCAGGGCACCATTTTATACACTAAAGATTAGTGTGAAGATGAGGTTTTCACGCCCTCTTTAGGCACCGGTACATAAGGTGTTTCAGCATCGGTACGCTCTGGGTTTTTATACGCCTTCATCGCTGTTCTGATACCATAGAAAATAATACCGTAGACAACAACTAGGAATAGGATACTTAACCCTGCGTTTGTGTAGTTATTGATAATAATGTGATTCATGTCAGTGATTTGCTGAGCCGTTAAGTCAGCACCACCCGCCGCAATTTTCTCTTTATAAGACTTAGCTAAATAGAGGAAACCTTCGAGTTGAGGGTTATCACTAAACAGTTTCAAACCTAATGCCCAAGTTGTACAAATCAATAACCAAACCGCTGGTAACACAGTGACATAGATATATTTACTGCGTTTCATCTTAATTAAGACTACGGTGCTGAGCACCAAGGCAACTGCCGCCAACATCTGGTTCGAAATACCAAACAGAGGCCATAGGCTCTTCACGCCGCCCAGTGGGTCAACCACGCCTTGGTACAATAAATATCCCCATAAACCAACACATCCGGCTGTACCAATAATCCCAGCCAACAGTGAATCGGTTTTTTTCAGCACAGGAACAAAGTTACCCAATAAGTCTTGTAACATAAAACGACCTGAGCGCGTTCCTGCATCCAATGCAGTTAAGATAAACAGTGCTTCGAATAGGATACCAAAGTGATACCAGAAACCCATATCAGCAGCAGGTATGATTTCATGGAATACATACGCGATGCCTACCGCTAACGTCGGTGCCCCCCCTGCACGGTTCAATACGGAAGGCTCTCCGATATCTTTTGCCGTTTGCATAATTTGCTCAGGTGAAATCACAAAGCCCCATGAACTGACGGTTGCCGCAGCATGTGCCGTGACATCTTTCAGTTGTGCTAGGATTGCCGCACCGTCAGCACCACCAAGCTCATGCAGATTCGGCATAGTGATACCTAAAGCGGCTGGTGGAGTATTCATCGCAAAATAGAGGCCAGGTTCAATAATTGAAGCTGCAACTAGCGCCATGATCGCGACAAACGATTCCATTAACATCGCACCATAGCCGATATAGCGAGCATCTTTTTCGTTAGCCAACAACTTAGGCGTTGTCCCTGACGAAATTAAGGCATGGAAACCCGATACGGCACCACAAGCAATCGTAATAAATAAGAATGGGAACAGCGTGCCTTTCCAAACTGGGCCACTGCCATCAACGAACTGAGTGACCGCTGGCATTTTTAGCTCAGGATTTAAAATCACAATCCCAATCGCTAAACCGACAATCACACCGATTTTTAAGAAGGTAGCGAGATAGTCGCGAGGCGCCAGAATCAGCCAAACAGGTAATAATGCAGAGATAAACGCATAACCAACTAAAACATAAGTAATTGTAGTGTCTTTAAAGGTCAGTGCAGGACCCCAATATGGGTCATGAGCGATAACACCACCGAACCAAATCGACAAGATCAGTAACACAATACCAATGACCGAAACTTCCCCCACTCGTCCGGGTCGGATATAGCGCATATAGATTCCCATAAACAGCGCAATCGGTACTGTTGAACATACCGTAAACACGCCCCATGGACTTTCTGCTAGTGCCTTAACCACGATCAACGCTAATACTGCAAGGATAATGATCATGATGAGGAAACAGCCGAAAAGCGCAATGGTTCCTGGAATAGGGCCAAGCTCTTCTTTGACGATTTCCCCTAATGATGCACCATTACGGCGAGAAGAGATAAATAGCACCATAAAGTCCTGTACTGCACCAGCCAGTACCACCCCAGCCAATAACCATAAGGTGCCTGGTAAGTAACCGACTTGTGCTGCTAAGACAGGCCCTACAAGTGGCCCTGCACCTGCGATTGCAGCAAAGTGGTGACCGAATAGAACGTTTCTATTTGTAGGAACATAGTTCAAGCCATCATTATTAATGACCGCGGGTGTCGCTCGCGTCTCATCGAGCTTCATCACTTTTTTCGCGATATACAAACTGTAATAACGATAAGCAATGAGATAAACCGCCACAGAAGCCACAACAATCCACAGCGCACTGATGTGTTCTCCGCGTCTAAGTGCAACCACACCTAGACAAATCGCACCGATAATCCCAAGGATCATCCAAGGAATGTGCTTTAAAATACCATTTTTGTTCATAAAACACCCTTCTGAGGTAAAACGAACTTCTCTTATGTTTTATTGACTTATCAATAACAAATCGATTCAAAGAACCGTTCTTTATCATTACTAAGTCTCTTTTTGGCAGTCGTTATCACCGTGCAATAAGAAAAAATTTGAGCTCTGCCATGGTCTCTATGGTAGAAAATATCTATTGGCGAATGTCTAAAGTCAGTGCGAGCGGTTGCATACAAAATTAAGCGGTCAGTTTTTCACTGCGAATGGTTTTATCGAAATGGCAAAGACGAAAAAAGTGTGATTAACTTAACAATAACAGTTGATTATCAATAAGTTAATCATATTAATGGAAATGGTATAAATGAAATGGTTTGTTAAATAAAACTCGAATAGTCGTAAAATCTCACGATGCAGGATGAGCGGTTATCCTATTTCCTTGTAGATCAATCCATACCCAATGGCCACCAACCCACCAGCTATGCTCACCATCCGTTTCCCGTTGACAACCTATTCCTACATGGGCTTTCCCATTCTCAAAAGGGTAGGCGCAATCATAGTTTGCTTCAATCACGACCTTGCCTGTTTTTGCCTCAGCAAAACCAATTTTGTCACCTTGGCGGATACGATAAAGCCCATTTTTAGGCTCATCAGGCCAATTATCAAAATAATAAGGTCGATAGGCTTCATTGCCCTGTCGGTCGACCACAACAATTCCTTGATTAGGGAGATTTTTTAAACAAAAGCGATATGCAGAGTCGGCTTCAAAGCAATTTAATGTTTTTTCTGGTGCTTCTATCAATTGTGCAAATTGCTCATGTAGTGAATCAGCAAATAACATGCTCGGTAATACGCATAACAGCCCAATCAAACCTTGCTTCATCTTCGACTTCCTCACCCCAATCAGTTGTATTAATGCAATATAGCGGATGCCACTAATATTCAAACTAAGAATACAGCGAAAATCAGCAAATACTCTAATAAAAAACAATCAGTTAATTAGCTCATTTACTTATTAATAATAAGAAAACCCCAAAAAACCTTAATAAATTAGATTTTTTTATCCTTTAAAAACAACAAAATACTAAAACACCGAGAAAAAAACACACAACTTTCATTTTGATACTCTTCACATAAACAACACATTATTCACACCTTAATAAGATAAAGAGTTATTGTTAATAACATGAAAATAAATTGTTATAGCAACGCTACTTTGATCAGGGGAATAACTGTATGAATAATGAAAACTATGATTACATCATTGTAGGAGCAGGTTCGGCTGGCTGCGTGCTTGCCGCACGGCTTATTAAAGAAACCCAGTCACGCGTTCTTTTGATTGAAGCCGGAGGAAGTGATAATCATCTGTATATTCGTATGCCAGCTGGGGTAGCTAAAATTATTGCCCAAAAAAGCTGGCCCTACGAAACGGAACCTGAACCACATGCAAATAATCGCAAGATGCAGATAGCACAAGGTAAAGTTCTCGGAGGCAGCAGTTCTGTGAATGGCATGATTTATATTCGAGGCCAAAAACAGGATTACGATAATTGGGCGCAAATCTATGGCTGTGATGGCTGGAGCTACCAAGATGTCCTACCTTGGTTTAAGAAAGCCGAACAAAATGAAAGTTTATCTGATAGCTATCATGGTACCGCAGGGCTGCTTCCTGTCAGTGAAAACCGTTATCGGCACCCTCTTTCTATGGCTTTTATCCGAGCCGCACAAGAGCAAGGGCTTCCTTATGTTAATGACCTTAATGGTGAAAGCCAACAAGGAGTCAGTTTTTATCAAACAACAACGAAAAATGGCGAAAGAGCAAGCACTTCAAAAACTTATCTTAAGAGTGTCGCACAAAGCGATAAACTTACAGTAAAGCTTAATAAACAAGTTAACCGTATTATTATCCGTGATGGTGTCGCTGTTGGGGTAAGCTATCAGGATAAAAATGGTGGTGAAGCCGATGTTTTCGCCCAAAAAGAGGTGATCATTTGTGCCGGCGCGATGGGCTCCGCGAAATTACTCATGCTCTCAGGTATCGGTCCTAAAGATCACCTCTCATCATTAGGGATTGAAACGGTCGCTGACCTTCCTGTCGGTAAAAACTTCCATGATCATCTTCATATGTCCATTAATGTCACAACCAAAGATCCTATTAGTCTTTTTGGCGCTGACAAAGGTATCCATGCTATAAAACATGGCTTTCAGTGGTTAGCTTTTCGTAGTGGATTATTAGCATCAAACGTACTTGAAGGTGCTGCATTTATTGATAGCTGTGGTCAAGGTCGCCCCGACGTACAAATTCACTTTTTACCCATACTTGATAGCTGGGATGATGTTCCCGGCGAGCCACTGCCCGCGACACATGGTTTCACATTAAAAGTGGGCTATTTACAACCTAAGTCGCGCGGTGAATTACTCTTGCGTAGCAAAAATCCACAAGCGCCACTAAAAATTCATGCCAACTATTTAGCCGCACCGGAAGATATGGAAGGCTGCAAACGTGCTGTCAAATTTGGGTTAAAAGTACTTGGGTCGGAGGCACTACAAGCGGTTAGTAAAGAGACATTAATGCCGCCAGCACAGGTTCAACATGATGAGGCAGCATTAGAGGAGTTTGTACGTAACTTTTGTAAAACCGTCTACCACCCTGTCGGCAGTTGTCGTATGGGAAAAGACACAGCAACTTCCGTGACCGATTTACGCTTACGTGTGCATGGCATTAAGCAACTTCGTGTCATTGATTGCTCTGTGATGCCAGAAATCCCAAGTGGTAACACCAACGCTCCAACAATCATGATTGCCGAGCGTGGCGCGGCAATGGTGATACAGGATAACCATTAACGCCAATGATCGCCCACTCACCCTAAGTGGGCGATAATAATGCCATTACCCATTCACGGTTATGGTTGCCGCTGCCTTCTTCGCCTTATTTAACGCATGATCGATAGAATCTGCAATCGCCAAGGCAACACCTAAGCGGCGAGTTCCGGCAATTTCAGGTTTACCAAATAAGCGTAATTGAATATCCGAATCTAACGCTTGCCCTACCCCCGAAAAAACAACATCACGACTAGACAATTCAGGAAGGATCACCGCCGATGCACTTGGCCCATATTGACGGATTGCCCCGATAGGTAGCCCCAAGAAAGCACGCACATGAAGGGCAAATTCAGATAAGTTTTGTGAAATTAAGGTCACCATACCTGTATCATGAGGCCGAGGCGAAACTTCATTAAAAATGATCTCATCACCACATACAAATAGTTCCACACCAAATAAGCCATACCCACCTAATGCAGTCACAATTTTGGCAGCGGCCGCTTGTGCATTTTCCAATGCCTTTTCACTCATTTGTTGTGGTTGCCATGATTCTCGATAATCCCCTTTTTCTTGGCGGTGCCCAATAGGCGCACAAAAATGAATACCATCAACGGCATTAATGGTGAGCATCGTGATTTCAAAATCAAAATGGATCATTTTTTCAACGATCACACGCCCCTGACCAGTACGTCCACCTTCTTGCGAATAGTGCCATGCTGCTTTGAGATCCTGTTCGCCGCGCATAACACTTTGGCCTTTACCCGAAGAGCTCATTACTGGTTTGACTATACAAGGGAAGCCAATCTCTTTAGCTGCGGTCATAAAATCCGCTTCAGTCTCAACAAAACGATAATCTGAGGTCGGTAAGCCTAATTCTTCTGCCGCAAGCCGGCGGATCCCTTCACGATTCATGGTTAAATAAACCGCATTAGCAGAAGGCACCACTTTTTGCCCTTGTTGCTCCAATTCCACTAAGGTCTTGGTCGCAATCGCTTCAATTTCCGGCACGATAAAATCAGGTTTTTCTTTCTCAACAAGTTGGCGAATTGCCTCTCCATCTAGCATGTTAACGGTATAACTACGGTGAGCAACATGCATGGCGGGCGCATGGTCATAACGATCAACCGCAATAACTTCAATGCCCAAACGCTGGCACTCAATCGCCACTTCTTTCCCGAGCTCTCCTGAACCGAGCAGCATCACTTTTGTTGCAGAAGGACAAAGCGCTGTACCTAATTTATTCATGATGGATAACCTTGTATAAAAAAGCTGATTTCATGGACAAGATTATATACGCAATCGTTTGCTTAAACCATAAGAGATCGTATTTCACTTCATTTATCGCAATATTCGCTTAGCATTTCTAACGCTTATCACGACCTGTTACATAAGGGACACGTTTGTGATATTCGTTGTAGCGCTTATGCAGCAAGGCAATAATACAGCACAGTAATCCTAACCAAATCAATGAGAAACTAACCCCTTTCACCCAATCAAATAGTTCATTAAATAAGAATACAGCTAATAAGAATTGGATCGTTGGTTCAATATATTGGGCAAGCCCTATTACGGTTAATGTTGTGCGTTTTATCGCCGCAGTGAAAAACAGTAATGGAATAATTGTCACCGGAGCCGCAAGCATATACAGCAGCTTGATTTGCCAATCCCCCGCCTCGACAGCACTCGTGCCATTAGCGGATAGCCACCATGTGATCCCAATGGCGACAGGCAATAGCCACATCGCCTCAACAAAAAGCGAAGTGATAACATCAAAACGAATAAATTTGCGGATCAAACCATAGACGGCAAAAGCACTTCCCATCACAAGGGCAAGTAGAGGCAATTCACCATACTGCCAGATTTGGAAACAGACACCGGAAAAAATCAGCAATACCGCCATTTTCTCGGCTAAAACTAGCCGTTCATGTAAAAATACGACCCCAAGTAAAATAGAAAACAGTGGATTAATAAAATAACCTAGGCTGGCAGCAAGTACTTGCCCATGGGTTAATGCATAAGTGAATGCCCCCCATGATATCGCCATAATAGATGAACTAAACAAACATAAAATAATTGAGCGTTTATCTGCCCATACTTGTTGCCAAAGCGTTTTATTTTTAATCCGTAAGCGAATGGCTAATAAAAAGGGGAGCGACCAAATTACACGTTGGGCAAGTAGCTCTAAAGGTTCAGCGCCGGGCAACAAACGGTAAAAAAGCGGTGTGATCCCCCATAAAATATAAGAAAAGATAGCCAATGCTACCCCTGATCTCAGTAACATAATTAACCCAAAATTGATGTTTTCTTAAATAAAATTTCACTATAAATATCATACACTTTTATTTATCAATTTGAATTAATTAACATCACTATTCACATCCGTAAAGCCCTTCTCAACGTTCGCGAATATGTAATGGTGGTTGCTGGTGAATAAATGCCGTTAGCTCTTGCTGGGATGGCGCTGTACTGATTGCCCCTTTACGTGTTGTCGCTAATGCACCACAAGCTGTTGCTTGTGTAATGACTTTCATTAAATCGTCATCATTATCACTCACTCCAAATTGGGCGATAGCCGCAAGCAATCCAGCCATAAAAGCATCACCAGCCCCCGTCGTATCAACACTTTCGACACGATATGCGCTAATGCCGATTTGATGAGTATGGGTTAATACCAAGCAGCCCTTCGCTCCCTGAGTGACAACTTTCAAACGGGCAGGATAATTCTTGAGTTTCTCTATTGCCCTATCCAATGTCACCTCCTCAACAAGCCACAATAACTCATCTTCCGAGAGTTTCAGTATGTCCGCCCGATAAGCAAATTCATCGACCTTGGTATGCATTTCAATAGGATCCGACCACATTTGAGGTCGAATATTAATATCAAAACTGAGTAATCCCCCCGCTTGCTGAATTTTATCAATTGCTTCATTTAATGATGCGCGGCAAACTGGATGAACAAGCGCTAACGAACAAAAATGCAGTATATCTTTTTCAAAACGCGGTAAATTTTTGTTACTGAGAAATTGATCTGCCGAAGGTGAAACTAAAAAGGAAAACTCACGTTCACCGTTTTCATGTAAAGACACTAACACCGTACTCGTGCGATACCGCTCATCAAATTCCATCGCGCTAGTATCAACACCGATATCAAATAACGTCTTTTGCATAAAATGACCAAAAGCATCTTCGCCTACGCGCCCAATAAAACCACTTGGTATCCCTAATTTTGCAACACCAGCAGCGACATTCACAGGAGCCCCACCAGCACAGGCTTCATATTGCATACTGTGCAAAGGAATTAAATCAACGACCGCATCACCTAAAGACCAAACTTTCATATTCACCCCATTCGAAGATTGAATGACTCGACATACAATTCTTACATTAACACAAATTAGTACTGGAAAACCCAGATTGTTAACGTTAACATTTAAAGCTTAGAGTATAAATAAAAGACAATATTAACGCACGTGTTATATCGCCTCATCCTATTTATGGATCAATGTGCATTACCTAATCTTTTTAACAATAAGCACTGATAAACAATCGGTACACGTAAAGGAGCTATGATGAAACAACGTATTGAACAAGCATCGATAGCGCTTGAAACAGCGAGACAATCTCTAAACAAGCAATTTTATCCTGAATATCATCTTGCCTCTTATGCGGGTTGGTTAAATGATCCAAATGGGCTTGTTTATCATAATGGTCTATACCATGCTTTTTACCAACATCATCCCTACAGTTCAGATTGGGGACCAATGCATTGGGGGCATGCTACGAGTCAAGATATGCTCCACTGGTCACATCAACCTATCGCCCTCGCACCGGGTAATGACTATGATCGCGACGGTTGTTTTTCAGGCTCTGCGGTCAGTCATCATGGAAAACTATACTTATTTTACACCGGTCATATTTGGTTATCCGATGAAGGGGATGACAGCGAGATCTATCAAGCGCAGTGCCTTGCAGTGAGTGAAGATGGCATACATTTTGAGAAAAAAGGTGTCCTTATTCCTCCACCTGAAGGTTATATGCACTTCCGTGACCCAAAAGTTTGGTATCAAGATTCCCGTTGGTGGATGGTCGTTGGTGCAAGAGACCATTTAAATCAGGGGCAAATTCTCCTCTTTAGCACAGAGGATCTACTTAATTGGCCTAGTGAATACCAAGTTTTGGCTAAAACAGAAGATAAAAATGTTTATATGTGGGAATGCCCTGATTTTTTCCCTTTAGGCGAACAGTTTGTCACATTATTTTCCCCTCAAGGCAAAAAACCATCGGGTCATCAGTATCGAAACCGTTTCCAAAATGGCTATCTTGTGGGTCATTGGTCCCCGCAACAGCCTTATGAAATAACTCACCATTTTACCGAAATCGATTTTGGTCATGACTTTTATGCGCCGCAAACTTTCTTATCTAAAGATGGACGGCGTATAGCGATTGCTTGGATGGATATGTGGGAAAGCCATATGCCATCAAAACCTCACGGTTGGTCAGGCTGCTTTACCATCCCAAGAGAGCTAACCTTGAACAACCAAGGTAAAATACAGGTAAACCCAATTAAAGAACTGGCATCGTTACGGCAAGAAGCTATTGAGATCACACCTTGTGTGTTAGAAAAAAATAGTGTGATTAAAATGTATGATGATGCCAAAGCCTGTGAAATTGAATTAATTTGGGATTTACAGAACAGCCCGGCTGAAAAATTCGGTTTTTGGATTGGTAATGGTGCTCAATTCTTCATTGATGGGCAGACACAAACCTTAATGCTCACCCGCCACTATCCAGAATATGTTATTAGTGATTATCGCTGTGCGCCGTTACCACAAACCCAGTATCTCAAAATACGTGCTTTTATTGATAAATCTAGCATTGAAGTTTTTATCAATGAGGGGGAAATGTGTTTTACCAGCCGAATTTATCCGCAAGAAGGGGAGCGAGCTTTAACTTTATTTGCCATAAACCAGAAAGCCAAATTAATAAAGGCGACATTATGGCCACTGCATAAAGCGGTCGAATAACCACTTTTTAAGGATCGCGAATAAACCGTGATCCTTTCATTAAATTGATGAGCGCTCCAGAAGGTCACAAGAAACATACTGTGTACCTTCAATTTTTCGTTGTTCAATAATATGTAATGCTGCCTCCTGCCCTAACTGATAGTGAGGCAGCACAACCGTACTCAATGGTGGATAAAACAGCTCCCCAACCGCAATCATATTGTCATACCCCAATACGGCAACATCTTTAGGTATACGCAGCCCTTTGCTCAGCAAAACCTGATACGCTAAAAAAGCGATACGATCATTACCACATACCACAACATCAAAATCAGGTTTACCACTTTCACAATGCCTATTAATAAGGTCGATCACATCCAGATAATGTTCATCACCAAGCGCTAAGTGATATTGTTTTAATGCCTCTTGTGGTAATCCAGCCGACTTCCATGAAGATTCAACCGCTTCTCTACGGGTCTGTCCCGCTAATGTTTCTTTTGGAATATACAAACACAAAGGGCGTCGATAACCTTTTTCAATCAGTTTGCACATTGCATGATACTGCCCGTGGTAATCATCAGGGATATAGGCAGGAAAATTCTGCTGTGGGTCAATACAGTTTGCCAATACAAGAGGATAAGTATGTAGCCCTTCTGGTATCGATACTTCTCTTAGCCCCATTGTTGTATAAATGATACCATCCGGCCGCTGCGACAATAATTGTCGTACAGCACGCTCATTATCATCATTTGATGTGATATTGACCACAAAACTACTCCAACCAAACTGCCTTGCGGTCTGTTCTATTGAAAGAATAATTTCAACTGAGTAAGGTGTTGTAGCCGTATCAAGCGCAAGTACACCAACCGTGGATATTTTCGACCCCTTCCCACGAATTTTTCGAGCGGAAAAATCAGGAACATAGTTAAGTGTTTGAATGGCTTGCTGCACCTGTTTTAGGGTATCAGGTTTCAGAAGCTCAGGGTTATTGATGGCTCTTGAGACTGTCATCAATGAAACATTAGCAAGTCGAGCCACATCTTTTAAAGAAGCCATTACGTGTTTTCACTCAGCCATATAATAACGAATGAAAATTCTAACATGATAAGGATAAAAATCACCTACAGGAGTGATTAAATATATTTGTGATTATTACAAATGAAACTATACTAAATCTAGTATTAGAGCTTTTTATGACTACTATTTTACGATATTATCATTCCATTACATAAAAAAATTTTATAACATATCTAAAATATATAGTGAGATAAACAAAGTATACGTGTTTTTACTTACCATATAGTAAGATATTTATTATTTTTTACTTAATGACACAAACGTTAACCATTAACCCTACTTTTATATTAAATTTACCTAGTCGCGAAATATAATATAAATTAAGGTCGTTAAAGGTCCGTAAATACATTAATAATAAATCTAAAAAATTAGCAAGAAAATATTACCATTAGCTTACGTAGCAATCTGGCTCAACGTATTTTTCAAATTTTATATGAATATCAAATCAGTGTAACAGGAGTATGGTGATGAATAACACCATTCACGTAATCATAGAAAATGATAATGTCATTAAGAATAAACTGAAACTAATGATGGAATCTTTTGGTTTCAATTTTAAGTTCTATAATGATGAAGATTTATTTACAAGTAATTATACGTACCCTCAAGAAGAAGGAGCAAAAGAGTGTGTATTAATATTCCTAAACAGTGAAAATAATCATATTGGCAGATTGAATAATATCAATGGTTCATTAGGTATCATCCCTTTTATTATCCTATCAGAAAAGCCATCTGTAGAGCTTTGCCGTGAAAGTTTCAAATCCGGCGCATTTGATTTCTTTTCATTTCCATTTAAAGATTCGGATATCGCGCATGCTGTCAGCCATGCTATGGAATTGTTTGCTAATGAGCATTCTGAGCTCAAGAAATACAATAAATTAGCAGATAAATTTGATCGTCTTTCCAATCGAGAAAAAGAGATCATGGATATGATCCTAGAAGGTAACACGAGTAAGGAAACTGCTGAAAAATTAGCACTTTCGCCAAGAACGGTTGAAGTTCATCGCTCAAATATTTATACAAAACTCGGCATAAAATCGTTACCGCAATTAATACAAGAGTATGAATATATAAATACTTACTCTAGAAATTTATGACATCATTGATTATCAATGCACATTGTCGATAATATTAATTTAGCTATTTAGCTTTAATTAATTAAAAAATTTAACCATTAATATATTTTTATTTTGAATATTAAGGTTTTTACAGTTTTAATTGCTATAGGCCATTTTCATGGCTAGATTAGTTAATGTTCTGGGCTGCCACATGTAAACTTGCAGTGTGTCAGCCTCCTTCGCCGATATCGTTAATGTTACTTAAGTGAATTATTATTTTCACCGTGAAATAATTTCGCATATTAGTTTTAAGTTATTTCACTTATCTCCCTCTTTCATATAAATAACCGCCTAGGTGCACTCAACTTTTCTTTTAAATTTAAGTTACTCTCCGTTAAATCCTATTCTCTAAAAATGCTCTTAATCTAAAAAAAACGGTTCAAAACTGACATCCAAGTATCAATGATTAGTCAATAATAATGCCGTTACTTCATTTTTCTTTAATTTTTGTATCAGTAAGCTGACACCATGAAAATTTCAGGAAAAGGGAGCAAACGTTTTTAAGTCTCGATCCTTGCCACACAGCAAACATCCACGAGCATTGGCTGGTTTATTTGCGCTTCCGCTAATATTTTGCACTTTTATTGCTCAATAACAGCCGAGGCGCTCTCTTTTTGCCGTAAAATTCCCTATTATCAAACGATACGATTGAACGCCACACTTTGGTAAAGGAGAAGGATATGATTGGTCTCATTATTGTTTCTCATAGTAAATTGCTCGCTGATGGGTTGCATCAACTTGCAGCGCAAATGCAAAACAAACAAAAGTGTCACATCATCACCGCGGCAGGTGTTGATGATGAAACTCACCCTATCGGCACAGATGCGGTGAAAGTGATGGAGGCAATCGAAAGTTTATCCGATGCCGAGCATATCATTTTATTAATGGACTTAGGCAGTGCACTACTCAGTGCAGAAACGGCACTTGATCTCATCGATCCAGATTTGGCAGAAAAGGTTCATTTATGTAGCGCCCCTTTAGTGGAAGGCGCCATAGCGATTACGGCCGCCGCATCGGGTGGAGCTTCAATTGATGAAATATTAAATGAAGCTCAACAAGCTTTACAGGCAAAACAGCAACAGCTAAATGACACCGTCACTACCACTGAGAATGAAAAAGACAAACATACTCATTTTTCAGAGCAGGCATTAACAACCCAATGGGTGGTCAAAAATCCTTCGGGCCTACATATCCGCCCAGCGGCAAAATTAGCGACGTTGCTTTCTGGTTTTACAGCCACACTAGAATTACGTCATGGTGAAAAACGCGCGGATGCGAAAAGCATGAACCAAATTGCGTTATTACAAGTGCGTCAAGGTGACAAAATTACATTGGTTGCAGAAGGAGTAGATAGCCAAAATGCCATCGATGCTTTTAATCAGCTTGCCCAACACAATTTTGGAGATAACATCGCAACAACGGACAGCAAAACCTTTGTAGGGAAAACGGCCTATGTACCAACCGTAGCAGGGTTAGCTCATCACCACGCTCCAAACACTGAACTTTGCATTTCGTCTTATCAAACAAGTGAAAACGAAACCCGTAGGGCCACCAAAGCAATTGAACAGTTAAAAACGCACTTAGATTCTCTCGCTAATACACTGAACGAACAATATGGTGAAGAGATTGCCAATATTTTTCGAGGACATCGCTTATTATTAGAAGATGATGAACTTGTAGAATCAATCACACAAAGCATCGAAAATGAATGCAATACTGCCTATGACGCGATTTCCAACATATTCAACAATATGTCAAAACAGTATCAGCAACTAGACGATGAGTATTTACAAGCTCGATTTATTGATATTGAAGACTTAAAAAATCAGTTACTTATGTCAATATCATCTGTCGCACAGCCATCATGTGCTTTCACCGAGCCTACGATTATTTTAAGTGGTAACTTAGGCCCCTCTGAACTACTTCGCTACAGAAACACAAACGTAGTGGGTGTTGCTCTGGCAAATGGTTCCCCTTATTCCCATACCTGTATTATTGCGGCAAAAATGGGGTTACCGATATTAACGGATCTTGGCGACAACATTCACCAAATAGCTGAACAAACAAAATTACAATTATCTATTGAGACTCGCTCATTAATAGTGGCGTCATAAATGGTGAAACGGTGAGCTTCAACTACCACCACTGACAATTTCTGATAGATTCAACATAGGCCGCCGTAAAAATATACGGCGGTTTGTGTAACGACTCGAAAGGCTTTTATATCTCTTGATGATAACCATCAATTACAACCATTTTTTGCTCATTGTTTTTCATGCATAATGAGGCCGCTTTGAGTTAGTTACTTATATTCCTTAATATTAATGTCGTATTGCTTTAGTTTTCGCCAAAGCGTTGTTCTCCCCATATTCAAGACTTGATGCATCTCTTGGACCTTTCCACCACAAAGCCTTGCCGCTTCGATAATTGCCGCTTTTTCGACTTCCTGAATACTCAGCTCTCGGCGCTCTGTAGGTTGATGCTTTTCAAAAACCAACTCTTGCAAACATAAGTGACGCTTTATTTTCTCACTGATTTCACGACCAACAGCGTTTGCTAAGGCAAGTAGAATAGTGCTGTCAACCGTTTGAGAAGCAAACGCAACGATGGCAATTAATGCCCTATTTTCACAATAAATAGGGGCGAGATAATAAAAGGTTCCCTGTAACTTAACAGGATGAGTAAATAAGCTAAATAACGCTTCCTGAGTTGTACAATTTGATAATACGTTGGTAATAGCCAATGGTGCTGTCAGCATCTCACTTAACCACAACGTTTTTCCATTAGGCTCAATAAGTGAAGCATCGATAGTCATATCATTGATAGGAGCCAATCCGTTTTCGATAGCAAGACTGGCAAAATGAATTAACAACTCTGAAGAAATCGCCTTCGCCACTTCTTTTGATTTGGGAGAAATTACTGGAGATGATAAATCAATAGACATAGCCATCCTTATACATCCGTAAGTCATTCTCAAATTATGTCAATTTTTCATGAAATTTTAATATCACAAATCAAATAATACATGAATAGTTTTTTATCCTTTGATCTAGGACAATAACATTGATTATATCGAAATTAGATACTAATAATGCGGCTAAAAAAAGCCTGCTCGTTCAATTATTGAGCAGGCTTTTGTCTATTATCTTTTCACTTGGTGGTTATTCAGAGACAATTGAACCCCAGAGATCATACTCATCAGCATGCTCAATCAGCACATTAACAATGTCACCTGGCTTCACGTCAAATTCACCATTTAAATAAACCATACCATCAATTTCTGGGGCATCCGCCATACTACGACCAATTGCACCTTCATCATCGACTTCATCAATGATAACAGGCAATTTGCGCCCAATTTTTTCTTGCAACCTTTCTGTTGAAATTTGTTGTTGCAACTGCATAAAACGATGATAGCGCTCCTCTTTAACTTCTTCAGGAACCTGATCGGCTAGTTCGTTCGCTTTCGCGCCTTCAACTGGACTATATTTAAAGCAGCCAACGCGATCAAGGCGCGCTTCTTGTAAGAAGTCGAGTAACATTTGGAAATCTTCTTCCGTTTCCCCTGGGAAGCCCACAATAAAAGTAGAGCGTAAAGTTAATTCAGGGCAAATTTCACGCCAGCGTTTAATACGCTCAAGTGTTCTTTCGACCGCACCTGGGCGTTTCATGAGTTTTAGAATTTTTGGGCTAGCATGTTGCAATGGAATATCCAAATAAGGAAGAACTTTCCCTTCCGCCATCAATGGGATTACCTCATCAACATGTGGGTATGGGTAGACATAATGTAAGCGAACCCACACACCAAGTGACGCTAATTGCTCACATAAGCCAACCATACTGGTTTTAACGGGTTTACCTTCCCAAAAGCCTGTACGATGTTTGACATCAACACCATAAGCGGAAGTATCTTGTGAGATCACCAGTAGCTCTTTAACACCTGATTCAACTAAGCGTTTTGCTTCATTTAGTACATCCCCAATGGCGCGACTATCTAAGTCACCACGCATGGATGGAATAATGCAGAATGTACAACGGTGATTACAACCTTCCGATATCTTCAAATAGGCATAATGTTTTGGCGTTAATTTAACACCTTGCTCAGGAACTAAGCTCAAAAAAGGATCATGTTCTGGTTTTGGCACATAATGATGAACATGATTGAGTACTTGCTCATAACTATGAGGGCCTGTAATTTCGAGTACTTTTGGGTGTACTTCGCGGATTTGGTTTTCTTTAGCCCCAAGACACCCTGTCACAATCACTTTGCCATTTTCATTTAATGCTTCACCAATCGCTTCAAGAGACTCTTGAACGGCACTATCAATAAAGCCACAAGTATTCACAATGACCAAATCAGCATCATCATAACTTGGTACAACTTGATAGCCATCTGTGCGTAGTTCAGTCAAGATACGTTCTGAATCGACAAGATTTTTTGGGCAGCCAAGTGAAACAAAACCAATTTTTGGCACCGGATTAGTATTTTGCGACATAACTCACTTCTTTTATTGTTTTAAAAAATGGGCTGGATTTTACCTGAAGTATAGTAAAAATTGTACAAATTTTTAGCTATGAACATTGATTAGATTAAGCCATTTACCTCTTAAGGATTTTACCGCTATAAAATAGACATTATTAATACATCGTTATTTATTAGCTATCAAATTTGACTTATGTTACCCTCTTCGATTCCATTCAAAAGGGTTGATGCTAAATACTGTTCGTTAAAATATGAAGAAAAATAAGAGCAAGAATAAGAAAAGCAACAGACGTAGAAATAACCATAGCTACAACAGCAATACTTTCAGTATGGGTAGCATGAGTAACGACAATAGTATCAGTAACAACAATAACCCTTATGTTATCTTCGAAACGATAATTTACCCATTACCAAATGAACTAAAACGCCCTATAGAATCCGTAATTGGCCATGGTAATCAAGCAGTTATTTATTTTTTATGGCTATTTTTTGCATTGCTATATGCATTTACTTCTCTCATTTTATGGGAAGTTATCTTGGGAAAGTTACTTTTTATTACTATTGAGGCCATACTATTAGTTTCATTTTATGCTCTACTAAAACGATTAAGTAAAACTGTTGGTTATTTTTCTGTAGATAACGACGGATTTCGTATTATTAATACCCTATATCCAAACGGGAACATTGAAATACTCTGGGAAACTATTTGCTCTGAGTATATTGTGCATATTAAAACAAGCGGTAGAAATCGGCCTGACTATCTTGTTTTTCAATATAAAAATGCCTCAAATGAGCGTAAAGAATATAAATTACCCCTCGAAAACTGGCTTAACTATTCACTTTTCTCTCCAATAGAAAAAAGGAAGTGGATGCTCAAGGCGGTCCTTAAAGGACTTGCGAGAACTCCTGATATAAAAATCAATCAAAGTGTATTTACTAAACTCGATGTAAACCCAAAAACCTTTGAATTTGCACCATCAAAGAGAAGGGTGGAAAATATAGAGGCCATTATTATCTCAATCATAATTTTAGGTCTTTCCTTTATATTATGGACATTTTTGTCCATAAACCTACCATTTTCATGGGCTTTAGGTTTGTTATTAGCTTCAGTTATCCCGATATTTATTGGATTGACTTTATTTATGAGTTGGCTTTATCCAGAAACTGTAAACAATATTAGCTATACCAATACAGATACCGATACCGTTAATAAATAATCACCTTAGCTGTCGCACTTTCCTCATTTGGTCTACCTAATGAAACGAATATAAACCACAAAGCCGAAAGCTATTCCCTATCAACTCTCGGCTTAAAAAACACTAACGATTTATTGAACGAGCAATACGTGAATAAGTATGCCGAACACCTCGGATCACAATGCCATAATTTAAAATATTCTCTGGTAATGCAATACCGTTATAGCCCGAATCGCCGATATGATGCAGATCTGTTCCTGCCATTTTGCACATCAGCGCAATTTGGCGAATGGTTTGTATATCCGCCCCTTCTTGCGATGTCCCAATTGCCGTCATCGTTAATACCCCTTGTGAATGACAATAAGCCACCATTTTTTGCACAAATTCGGCTGAGATCCCCGGCACCGTTCCAGGGGCTGGTAATAAAATCACATCTGCACCGCTATCAATAAAACTACGAATATCTGTCTCGGTAATTAACTGCTCAGCAGATTCATTTAACACCCCCGCAGCATGCATTTTGCCCGTGACCAAGATAATATTTTCACCCACAGCCGCTTTAAGCTCTTTTAGGCTTAAATTAATTTCATGATTGGTGACGCCATTGCCTGGATTTCCCGTTAATACAATAATATCCACTCCCATCTCTTTTAATTTGATGGCATTTTTTACCGTAGCTAATCGCCCTTCAGATATTTTCCACTGCGCATCTTGATGAGGATTATTAAAACCTGCGGGAACAGGCTCTAGATTCACGCCGATAGCTCGGCCAGTAAGGCGTTTTAACGTGCGGATGATCTCTGTTTGAGGTGTATTATCAGGAAGCCCTTGGACAACGGGATTATCCACATCAAAAATGTTTAATAGTAAAATGTCAGCACCTTGACTCGCTGCAAGTTCAGCATTTGTCACATTCATTAAAACAGGTTGAATAGTGCCAATAGTCTCAGAAACCACTAGGCGCCCTTCACTTCCTTTAATCGCTTCTAATAATGCCTTTTTATTCATATGCAGTATTTCAGAAGCCGTACAATCAAGATAACGTTTTTGCATACTTTACACCTTTATATATTCGTGGGGTGATAATAAACAAACTCTGTTCAATTCATCGTGACATAAAATCAATAAGCTGATTATATTCGATATAACAAGATATTTTTTAAAGAATAATAACTTTCTTACTGTAATTATTTTTTTAAAACTTTTCATGTATTTGGCGTTAAATGAAATTTTCAGCTTAAACTTTAACTTGAATAGCAGTAATAATAATGATTATCATTGCGCTTCCTATAATAAAATAATGGTAAGGACAAAATGATGAAACTCGCTTATCAAGCTGCTGTTTCGGGTTTAGCTCTATTCTCTGTGGCTGCTTTTGCTCAAGAATACCCTTTAGGCCAGCCCGTCATTAAAAATGGAATGGAAATCCAAGGTGTTTATCTACAGCCTATCACAATGGATACCGAAGAAGGACAACATGCAATGTCCCACCTTCCAGCCGATAAAGCAGATATCCATTTAGAAGCAGATATTCATGCGGTTGAAGATAATCCGAATGGTTTTGCTGAAGGTGATTGGATCCCATATCTCAGCATCGAATACACAGTAACTAAACTTGGTGACAAACCCCAAACCCAAACGGGTACTTTCATGCCAATGGTCGCAAGTGATGGGCCTCACTATGGCGAAAACATCAAGTTAGATGGTAATGGTAAATACAAGGTAACCTACAAAATTTATCCACCATCCTACAACAAACAAGTTGCCTTTGGTCGTCATATCGATAAAGAAACAGGCGTTGCTCCTTGGTTCAAACCTTTCGAAGTTTCATGGGAGTTTGACTATGCGGGCGTCGGCCGTAAAGGCAGCTACTAACCTACGAATCAATACTCTAAATCATTCGGGATGCAGCTAAGTGAAATGAATGTATCACAAGGATCATACAAACCTTTATGAACTGTGCGCATCAGCATCACTAATATCGCTGTTATTTAAACTTGAATATCGCGAGTGTATAGGGTTTAAGGGCTAGCCGCTGCTTAATTGCTGCGAATAGCCCTTTTACTTTTATTAAAGGTCACTTTTGTTGAGCTAAATGAAGATGAGAACACTACTAAGCCTTACTCTGCTTCTTTTTTCAGTGCTAATACCGAATACGGTTTTCGCAGCAGAAAAATTTACCGTCGAACTCGAAATGAAAAATGGTGACTTGATCCCACGAGTCCTCGAGGTTCCTGCAAAAACTATTATTCGGATCAAAATCACCAATACAGGCACTGAACCTGCAGAGTTTGAAAGCACCCAATTACGCAAAGAAAAAGTGCTCGCTCCGGGGGCTAGCTCTGTTGTCGTCATTGCACCTCTAAAACCAGGAAGTTACACCTTTTTTGATGATTTTCACCTGTCTCACCCAAAAGGTGAGATCATAGCGAAGTAGTAGGATAATTTATGGGGCAAGTTCTGTTTGTTGTATGGCGTGAAAGCTTTGAAGCGCTACTCGTTATCGGCATTATCTATGCGTGGATCAAACACCACCCAGATGCACGAAATGGAATGCGTTTTTTATGGACTGGGGTTGCCCTCGGTCTTCTCATTTCCATTTTGTTAGCATTACTCATTTATGGCGTATTTAATATTCTTGATGATACAGGGCAATCCCTGTTTATGATCTTTATGGAATTCCTTGCGTGTATATTAATCGTCCAAATGGTCTATTGGATGAATAAGCATGGTCGTTCCTTAAAATCCGAAATTGAATCCGGTATTAGCCGAAATGCAGAACGCCATAATTGGTGGGGAGCAGCACTCATCATCGCTATTGCTATTGCTCGAGAAGGTAGTGAGATCGTTGTTTTCCTATCTAGCTTTATCATGTCATTAAATGCAGAAAATGCTTCAGGATTTGCTTTAGAAGTCGCAGGTGGCGTATTAATTGCAGGCCTAACATTATATGCCTTCTTGCTTACTAACCGTTTTATTTCATGGAAGCTGTTCTTTAAAATCACCGGCGTGGTCTTACTCTTTCTTGCTTTATCGCTACTACTCAAAGGGGTTGAAGAGAGCGCAAACTTATTAATTGAATATGATTATGCTATTCCTGAGTTTTTAATTTACCCAGCATGGGATACGACAGCACTATTAGATGATTCAAATATTGTAGGTAATTTTATCTCTTCGTTCTTCGCTTACCGCTCACAACCAATTTGGCTAAGTGTGATTACATTTGTCATTTATTGGATAGTCGTTATCGCGCTGTTTTCTCGGAGTAAAAAACATGCGTAATGCTAAAACACTAAAGTCTATGTTTCTATGCGGTATGGTTTTAGTCATAGCAATACCCACTACTGTATCAGCAAAAGCATTAAGATCCCCTGTACAAACAGGGGATGACATAATTATCGCTAAAGGTGATATTCCCACCCCTGAGAAATATCATTCCGCCATTACAAATTATTTAAGTTATACAACGGAACAATTAGGCAAAATGGTTTCTCAACTGGAAACCTTGAACAAAAGTTTAAAAAAAGGCGACCTCAAAACCGCTGAACAAGCCTATATTCAGGCACATCAATATTACGAATCTGTTCGCCCAATTATTATATTGTTTGGTAATACTGACAGAACCATTAATGCTAGGGCTGACTACTTTCTTGATAAAGAAAAAGATTACCGTTTCACTGGTTTCCATCTTATTGAATATCAATTATTTGACCGTAAAGACAGTAAAGCGGCACTCGCTGCAACCGATGAGCTACTGCTAAAAGCCCGGGATCTTCAAAAACGCGTAGCGACTGAACGTGTTGAGATACCTAAATTAGTGCAAGCGTCAGCCGATTTTATTGAGATGATCCTTGAAACTAAATTGGCTGGCAAAGAGAATATCTATAGCCAATCTGATTTGAGCGATATAGCAGCAAACCTGCAAGGCTCACAACACGTTATTAAAGTGCTGACCCCTTTTATCGCTCCCAACGTGCTCCAACGTATCCAAAATAATTATCAAAAGGCCAATGAGATCATGAAGCCTTATCAATTGCCCTCGGGGATTTACCAACCTTATAACCAGTTGAGCAAAAAAGACATGATGGCACTTTATTCCGTATTAACGCAGCAAGCTGAAGACCTCGCACAGCTCAGATATCAGCTCAGTGTTGATGTATATTATAAATATTGAGGTAACAAGCCATGAAGGCTAAATTACAAAACGATTCTACAACTGTCAGCTTATCTCGGCGCAATGCATTAAAAACATTAGCTGTTGGTAGTTTTATTGCAGCGGCTCCTACATTTGCGACTAACACGCGCCAAAATGCCTGTTTGTCGTCCTATGATAAGACGATCCCTTTTGAAGGCTTACACCAAGCGGGTGTTTTAACGCCTGAACAGAAAAATGCCTCATTTATTGCATTTAATGTCACCGTTGAATCACTCGATAAACTACAGAAGCTATTCGAAATACTGACAAAAAGAATTGCGTATCTAACGCAAGTACAAACAGCACCTAAAACCCCTAATGACCGTATGCCGCCGGCTGAATCAGGGATTTTAGGAACTCACATTCAGCCAGATGCTTTAACTGTCACGGTTTCTCTGGGTCAGAGCTTATTTGATACACGATTTGGGTTAGATAAAATCAAACCTCGCTATCTTGTTGAAATGACCAGTTTTCCAAATGATAGGCTAGAGCAAAAGTGGTGTGGCGGTGATATCACATTACAAATTTGTGCGAATAGTCAAGAAAGCGTCATTTATGCGTTACGCGATATTTTAAGGCATACATCCCCTTTTATGTTCCCACTGTGGAAAATAGATGGTTTCTTACCTTCTCGTGATATTGACAGCCAATCAACGCCAATCAATTTATTTGGGTTTAAAGATGGCACAGGCAATGCCCCTGCCAATGATAACCAATTAATGAATGAACTTATTTGGGTTACCGAAGGAGGAAAAGAGCCTAGTTGGTGTACTGGCGGCACCTATCAAGCAGTACGACTCATCCGTTTTAATCTTGAATTTTGGGATAGAACCCCGCTTGAAGACCAAGAAAATGATTTCGGTCGCCATAAAGATACAGGGGCACCTATCGGTATGAAGCAAGAACATGATGACCCTCAATTTGACAAAGATCCTCATGGGGACCGCGTATTATTCGACTCCCACATGCGCCGTGCCGAACCTCGTAACCCTGAGCGTTATACCGCAAAACTAAGGCGCCGTAGCTACAGCTACTCACTTGGTTTAACCCCTAATGGGTTACTTGATATGGGGCTTATCTTCGTTTCATACCAAAAAAATCTTAAAACAGGTTTTATTGATACTCAAAAACGGCTTAATGGTGAGCCACTTGAACGCTATATTAAACCTTTTGGGGGTGGCTACTATTTTGTATTGCCAGGTGTACAAACAGCCCAAGACTACCTAGCTCAAGGTATGTTTGAAGCCGCCAAAAAAGCTTAATCGATTTAATTTTTGCGGGATCGCGCATTGCCTTCCCGCACTTGAATATTCTACTAAACATCATCACCCCCTCTTTTCCCTTCTAATAGCCACATTTAAAAACAATCACAAAATCAATAAATTAAATAAATCAACATCACTCACACTTAATTCGCAATAAAAAATAATGTGACCCGTATCATTTAATACGATAACCGTGTTGGACTTCATAGATTGATTTATGCTCAAAATGGCATTCACTATTACGAATAATAAGGGATCTCTATGATTAACAAACTTACGTCTGCTATCGTCATATCCTCACTTATTTACTCATTACCAAGCGGAGCACAATCATTATCTGAATTACCGCTCATGCCTTGGCCACAGCAAGTTGAAGTAAAAAATGCCGATGGAAAATGGGTATTAAATAATACGCTAGATATTTATGTAGAAGGCGATGATTTAGGTGATGCAACCCGTCGTTGGCGTGAAAGAATAGAGACCCAAACAGGCTGGCAATTAACACCACACCAAGCAAACAACACTCAAGCCCCGATAAAAGTTTTTATCGAGAAAAAAGTACCTGAATTGCCATCTCTACAAATGGACGAAAGTTATCAAATCACAACAGATAACCATGGCGCCACGATCAAAGCGGCAACCCGATTTGGTGCAATGCTAGCGATGGAAACATTATTACAATTGATACAAACAGATGGGGAAAATACGTTTATCCCACTGCTTACAATTAAAGACAGTCCGCGTTTTGCTTGGCGCGGTGTGATGCTTGATTCTTCACGACATTTTTTACCAATCAATGATATCTTGCGCCAAATTGATGGTATGGCAGCCGCTAAGTTAAACGTTTTTCATTGGCACCTAACCGATGACCAAGGTTGGCGTTTTGAGTCACTTAGCTACCCTAAGTTACAACAGCTAGCCAGTGATGGCCAATACTATACTCAAGATCAAATGCGCCAAGTTGTCGCCTATGCCAAAGAAAGAGGAATTCGGGTGGTGCCTGAAATTGATTTCCCTGGTCATGCCTCAGCTATTGCTGTTGCCTACCCTGAGCTTATGAGCGCACCTGGCCCTTACCAAATGGAACGTCACTGGGGAGTGCATCAGCCTCTACTTAATCCAACCCAAGAAAATGTGTACCAATTTACAGATAGCTTAATTAACGAGTTGACCACTATCTTCCCAGATGAATATATCCATATTGGCGGAGATGAGGTTGACCCAACCCAATGGAAAAACAATCCATCTATTCAGGAGTTTATGCAAAAAAACAACCTGAAAGATACCCATGCACTACAGGCTTATTTCAATCAACGGCTTGAACAAATCCTCACAAAACATAACCGTAAAATGGTCGGCTGGGATGAAATTCAACACCCTTCACTATCAAAAAATATTGTTATTCAGTCGTGGCAAGGACAAGATTCTTTAGGCGATAGCGCTCAAGAAGGATTTAAAGGTTTACTTTCAACCGGTTTCTATCTCGACCAATCTCAAAGTGCGGCATACCATTATCGAAATGAGATACTACCTCAGCCACTTACTGTAGAGACAAATGTTAAACAGGGTGAACAATCACAAAGTTGGCAATTTGAAATCGAAAGGTTAAAAGGTAGCCCCGTAAAAGGCAGTTTTACATTAATAAAGGGGTCAAATGGATGGCGTGGATTTATTGATTTTGCAGGTAAATCACGTCGAGAAATTAATAAGATTGAGTGGTTTTCGCCTAAACAAGTCAGTTTCTCAGTGGACACTTGGATGGGAGAAACTCGTCCTGTTGTTACTTTAACGGATGATAAATTAAGCGGTTATACCATAATAGGTAATGCTCGCTATCCAACGACAGGAACCCACTTAACAGCCATTCCCGAAGGAATTGCGCCAACCACGCCCGACAATAATAAAATGACCAATATTCTCGGCGGGGAAATTGCGTTATGGGCTGAAAATATTCGCGCTCCCATCATTGATACTAAGCTATGGCCACGTGCTTTTGCCGTATCCGAGCGCCTATGGTCTGCAAAAGATGTCAATAATGAGAATGACATGTATCGTCGCCTAAACGCAACAGATGCTTGGTCAACCATTTCGGTGGGTTTACAGCAGCATGCACAAACGGCCCGTGAATTTACACGTTTAGCAAATGGCGTTGAAATTGAGCCTTTGATGATCCTCTCTGAGTCTGTAGAGCCTGCACATTACTATACTCGCCATCATCTTAAGTGGAGAGAAAACCAATATCATCAATATGAACCTCTTAACCGATTTGTCGATGCTTTACCGGCCGAAAGTATGCAAGCAAGAGCCTTCCGCCAGCATATTGACGCATTAATCGCTAAACCGAATGATACAGCGGCAGCACAATGGTTAGAGCAGAGATTAAAACGTTGGCAAGATAATATTCCACAAGTCCAGCGTCTTATTAAACAGAATGCTAACTTAGTTAGGTTAACGCCTGTTACCGAAAATGTGGAACAATTGACGGTGATTGGTTTAGAACTGATTAAGCATTATACGACAGGTGAGCCGTTAGCCGAGAGCCGTAAAGCAGCTATTTTGCAGCAGTTAGAAAAAAGCTCAGGTTTGCAAGATGAAGTTGTCATTGCAATTGTCGAACCACTAGAAAAACTACTCCGCCACATCCCGACAACAGGTCAATAGTTACAGTCAATCCCCCCTTTAGTTAAACTCAAGTGTTCGACTTTTGGGGGGAATATAATCGGTATAAAGAGTTTTAATAGTTGGAAAATCAGTCACTGTTTGTTTATGCTATTATTTTACCTTAAGTCAAACTTACTTTAATGATATCGCCACTTTTTCAGGCATGTTTTTCATTCGCTATTTTCTCGATGATAAAGCCAGATAAGCAATAACACTTATTAATTCCATATTGAATTATTGCTTTTATGCTCTGAACTAAAATTCGTTAGATTTTAATATCTTTATATAACATAGCGATACCTACCTCACGTGCTGATTAGGGAATAAGGATTAGATGAAAAAAACGATTTTTCTCCTTTTTTTGGGAATGCTTCCAGTAGTCGTTAGTGCCGCAAGTTGTGAAGTACCAGATCATGATTTATGTATAAAAATCGAACAGGGAAATGCAACTGCTCAATACAGATTAGGTACTATGTATCAATATGGAGAAGGAGTTATACAGGATTATCAGAAGGCTAGACAGTGGTATGAGAAAGCAGCAAAACAGAACAATGCAGATGCTCAATATAAGCTTGGTGTGATGTTTAGTCATGGTTGGGGTGGGGAGCAAGATGATCAGCAAGCGCGGCTATGGTACCTGAAATCGGCCCAACAAGGAAATTCTAGCGCTCAAAGCAACTTGGGGGTGATGTTCTATCTTGGAGAAGGAGTTGAGCAGGATTACCAGCAAGCGTTACGGTGGTATTTGAAATCTGCCGAACAAAATAATAGTGCAGCTCAGAATAATCTTGGCGTGTTGTACCAGTATGGAAATGGTGTTGAACAGGATTACCAGCAGGCGCTACAGTGGTACCAGAAAGGTGCAGAACAAGACAATGAGTTGGCTCAATTCAATCTAGCACAAATGTATGATAAAGGATTAGGAGTTAGACAGAGCAAATCAACTGCTAAAATTTGGTATAGCAAGTCGTGCGATAACGGTAATCAAGATGGGTGTAAAAGAGTTCTAGAACTAAAAGATATCAGTGAACAATAAATAGGGAGAGCCATTGCCG